>CAYNNP010000297.1:0-6823 GCA_964398215.1 uncultured Pirellulaceae bacterium
TATCAATGAAACACCTGCAGACTTTCCGCCAAACCACGAATGGTTGGCAGTGCGCTCGAAACCGGGGCTATCGCCCTGCGGCTCATGAAAATATGCCACACAAATAAATCAACAAGCCGTTGGCGACTCGCTACGGTTGCAGACTTATTTTGTTGCGACCGTTACTTTGAGCGGAGAATCGATGTCCGTGGAGTTCGTTGCTCGTAGGCCACTTGTGTAGTAGTCAGCGTAGCGGCGAGGGACGGTGTGGCCGTGCTGGTGAGCTTCCGCGGGGAGGTCTTCGGTCAAGACGATTTGGACGACTACGACTTCGTATTCGCCAGCCGGACAGCGCGGATGGCCGTTTTGATCTATCAGCAAGAAACTGCCATCGCTTTGGATGCGACTGGCGTACCTGCTGCCGTCGGCAAGCGATCGAAATTCAATGCTGCCCGATTGTACAGGGCTACCATCGTCGAACTTCACAGCACCCTTGAAGTTGCTGGGCGGACCGCTGCAACCCACCAGCAGCAAACTGAATAGCGCCAGTTTTAACAAGCCAACGAATCGAAAGCCTGCCTGGTTCAGAAAAACCGTTTGGTTCAAAGGCCTAGTTCCACAACACGAGCGTCACGACGGTTCGCTAGTGAACCGAGTATCTTGGTGTCAGTACTGGGTGAGAATGTATGAACGCTGCCGTCAACGAACGCAAAGTGAACGCCACCAGGATGCCAACTACCAAAAGAAAACAAGTCAGCCAACACATCGGTTGGGCTGTTGGCCAGACGTAGACCAGGACCAGCCAAACGGCACGACGCGGGTAAATGGTCGCCATCGTAGGCAGGAGAGTCTTCCGGGAATCTAGTGAGTCTGTCCGGCGAGACAAATTTTTCGCCGAACAAGAACGTGTTCGAGAGTCCATCGCGGACAGATGCCATACGGATTCGATCCAATGGTGCAATCGCCTCGCCGTCTTTGCAGTTGGGGCGGACGCTGATGATGACTCCGCTTCCGTTGCCACCAAAATAGAAGTCAGTCGGTTCTCCTGTCGCGCCAGGTGTTAGGTCACCATGGTTGCCCGCGTAATCGCAGAGCGCTCCTTCGACATCCAACGGTATCTCAGAGTCTCGCGGTGGAAGCGTACAACCACATGGCAACCGGCCGCCACCACCAGTGACGGTGGTTCGTAAGCTGCGAATGCCAATCGGTTGAGTGCCAGATCGACGAGACGGGCATAGAAAAATTCCTGGAACGTGTGTCCTGACGTTCAGAGGATGCTGGTGCCAACGCTCAGAGAGATCCCACTGAAGGCTAAGCGGTACTTGCTCGACATACGGCAGCACCCGAGCAAGCCAAGTTGGTGTTTCCAATCCGCACCTACCGGCCGCCTCAGTATCAGGCCGCGATTCGTAACGCGCTGGTGGAAAGTAGCCCAAGGCATCATGGTGCAATTGAGTCGCCAGCGCAAGTTGGCGGACACGGTTCTGGCAATCAGTGCTACGTGCCGATTCGCGTGCTGCCTGAACTGCAGGCAGAAGCATCGCTACTAGGATGCCAATGATCGCAACAACCACCAGCAATTCGATGATTGTAAATCCGCGCGAAGAGTCTTTCTTGTTCACTAGCATGAAACGAATGATCCGCTAAAGGTTCGATAAGCTCAGTCCCAGAGCCTGACAGTGTACATAGTTTAGCCCACCCCTGACTGACCTGCGAGTTGCAATTTTAGCCACCAGTTGGAAATCAGTGGAAGCCGTTGTCCAGGATATTCCGTACAACCCGCCTTGGTCTGTTTTGAGTACCGGGATCCTGAGTTTGGGTTCCAATAATTCCAGCTTTTACACAAAAATAGTGCCCTCTCTGTCGGGTGGGCCGTCATGGGGTTTTCCGAGAAAATACCGAGTTGTGACGCGTTTGATGGATTGGGCCACTGGATCGTTGCTGACCTGATCGTTTGCCCACTTGCCGGTCGTTCCTGGTCGGCGATGTCAGCCAGTAGAATATAGCTCTCTCAAGAAGCAAGACTTTCCCACCTGAGCTTCAGATTTGCCGCTCGCAGGCCACAAACCAATCGAGGTCTCATGCCCAAAACGAAAAACCATTGCGTGCTTTTCGCCCTCGCCATCATGTGCCTTGCCGGACGGACCAGTGGCGCAGAGACCGTTTCTTTCGCGCCGCACACGTTCACGATCCCGGATGGTTTCGAACTGAAATGTGTCGCCGCGCCGCCACTGGTTCAGCGGCCCATCCACATGTACTTTGACGAGTCTGGCGTTTTATATGTCACCGATAGTTCTGGCAACACGGACAACGCGCCGTCACAACTGAACGATCCGCAGCATCGGGTGCTGCGATTGGTTGACACCGATGGTGACGGAACGTTTGATGAATCGACGGTGTTCGCTGACAAGTTGCCGTTACCCGAAGGCATTCTTGTCCACGAAGACGCGGTCTATGTCGGAGCGCCGCCACACATTTGGAAACTGCGCGATATCGATAGCGACCATGTGGCGGACGAACGAACGCAGTGGTTTGATGGGGGCAGCATCGAACGATGTGGCAACGACATGCACGGTCCTTATTTTGGACCCGACGGTTTTTTCTACTGGTGCAAAGGAGCCTTCGCGCCGCAAGATCATGAGCTCAGCAACGGCAAGAATCTAAAGTCTAGCGCTGCGCACATCTATCGTGCTCGGCCCGATGGCAGCCAGTTGGAAATGGTGATCACCGGAGGCATGAACAACCCGGTTGGTTTGGCATTCGGTGAAACCGGCGAACGGTTTCTGAGCGGCACGTTCTTTGACCGTTCTGAACCGGGCAGGCGCGACGGAATTTTACACGCCGTCTATGGAGGAACCTACGGCCGCAAAAATCCTCGCGTTCTGACGCCGCATCCCAACACCGGCGGCTTGTTACCGATTCTGAAACAACTGGGGCCTGCGGCGCCGTCGGGAATGACGATGGCAAGTCATCAGGTCGCGGGCTTGCGTGGCGATTTGCTCTGCAGCGAATTCAACACGCGCCGCGTTTCCAGGCACCAACTCTCTCGCTCGGGTTCGTCCTACATTGCAAAGACGACTGCGTTACTGGAAAGCGACAATACTGATTTTCATCCCACCGATGTGATCGAAGACGCCGATGGCAGCTTGCTGATTGCGGATACCGGCAGTTGGTACATGATCTGTTGTCCTACGTCCAAAGTCGCCAAGCCCGATATCCTTGGTGCGATCTATCGGCTGCAAAAGAAAAGCTTGCCGCTCATAGACAAAGCTACCGAACGTGCTGCCCCCGCTTTCACGAACGACCATCGCGGACTAAAACTGGATTGGAACCAGCCTCAAGTCAGCTGGCTGTCCGACAACCGGCCGGCGGTTGTCAAGCGTGCTATCGGCGCCCTGGCCAATCAGGACAACATCGACGACTTGCGGACCGCCAGCGCAAAGGTTCCTGCCATCTGGGCGCTCAATCGAATCGAAAGTCAATCAGCACGGCAAGCGGTTCGTGAATTCTTTAGCGACACGAACCCTGATGTTCGTGCGGCGGCGATTCACAGCGCCGCATTGTGGCGAGACAAAGATGCCGTGAAGCCGCTGATAGAATTGCTTTACATTGATGATCCGCGACTCCGCCGACTCGCGGCCATGGCGCATGGCAGAATCGGCAGTCGCGACGCTGTAAAACCGCTGCTTGAATCCTATTCAGACGACGCCGATCCATTCTTAAAACACGCCATCGTCTACGCACTCTACGAGATCGGTGAAACCGAAAGTCTTCCACCAAACCATCCGGCTGCAAAACAAGTCCGCTTGATGCAAAAGATCGATCAACAAAATGTTACGCCCGACGAGCTTCCCGAAATCCAGCTTGCCAAAGTGGCTGAGCCAGATCCAAAAAAGATCGCCCAGCAAAAACAACGACTTGATCAGCTCGCCGCCTTCCTGCCAAACGCCGATGCGCAGCGCGGCGCGAAACTGTTCAGCGATCGCAATAAATCAAAATGCATCGTCTGTCACCTCAAGGGCAATCAGGGAGTTCGACTAGGACCCGACTTGACTCGGATCGGCGCGATTCGCAGCGAGCGCGACCTGCTGGAAGCGATCGTGTACCCCAGCGCATCGATCGCCCGCTATCACGAAACGGTGAATGTACTGACGGAAGATGGAAAGGTCACATCAGGTCTGCTTGTCAAAGAAACGGTCGACAAGATCTTTCTGGCGTCCGAGGCTGGCGTGCTGCAACCCGTTCGCATCAAGGATATCGAAAACGCCAAATACTCCAGCGTTTCATTGATGCCAGAAGGATTTGATCGCGAACTAAATCCTCAACAGATCGCGGACTTGGTGGCCTATTTGAAAGCGTCGACGACACCAACCGAGCCTACTTTAGCTGGACCGGAAATCGATCGGCAACAAATACCAACCCACCGTGCGATCGCGTTGCCTGGTCTGCATGCCTACGCACAGAAAAGTATCGCGGCGGGCGATGAAATTCAATTCCGAGTCAGCAGTGATGTTCCCTATCAGTTGAGCGTCGTGCAACTTGGGCCCGATCCGCAAAACCGCGACAACGATCCGGTGCTGAAAACTTTCTACGCCAAAGAGCCGCGGCAGCAACCGATCCATCCGGGGTCGTACGTACACATCGACAGCGGTTTGCCCAGCGACCGACCGCTAAGTGGACTGACACTGGAATGCTGGATCCGTCCGTTCGCGATGGGCGGTTGGCAGGGCTTGATCAATCAACATGACTATCCCAATGAATGCGGGATCGGTCTATTCATCAATGACGGCAAGATCGCTTTCATGACCGACGACGGCGGCAATCATAACGCCGCCGCACTGCACCAAACCGAACCAGGGTTGATCCAGACACAGCGTTGGCATCACGTTGCGGCGACTTGGGACGGAAAAGTAAAACGTATTTTCATTGACGGCAAACCGGCGGGTCAGTGGCAGTATTCGGGTGTCGTTCGTCCCGGCAAAACGGCACTCAGGATCGGTGCGTATGGCAGCAAGGGAGCGGCAGACAATTTTTACAACGGCGACATCGCGATGGTGTCTCTGTATGATCAAGCGATCGACTTGAAACAGATTCGGGATCGCGTTTCCGATCGCGGGCTGAGTATCCCGAAAGGAAACGCTGTGCTCGCCTGTTGGCCTTTCGCCGAAGAACGCGGCACACGGGTCGCCGATGTGGGTGTCGACGGACGGCACGGGCGAATCATCAACCGTGGTACTTGGATGATCGGCGGACCCAGCTTCGATGCAGCAGCGATCGACCGTCACGATACCACGTACGATCCAACCAAAGACCCAACCCGAGGCCACGGATTGCGATTGGCATCGGATGAACTGTACAACGCGAGATGGAAAATCGATCATCGATTACGCATCCCCGATGACGCCAAATCCGGAGTCTATGCAGGTCGGTTTGATTTCCAGGTCGACGGCAAACCAAAGCGATACTTCACAACATTCATTGTCCGTCGCGGCGCGTCTGGCAAGCCAGCGAGTCAGCGAGCGACGGACAACGGCAGCCCGCCCCGCGCCGGTGCACCGGGTTACAAAAAAGCAAAATCACAATTTAAGAAGGCTCCCTTGCTGGTTCTGATGTCGACCAATACCTGGTTGGCTTACAACTCGTCGCCTTTCCCGGTCAATCATGGTCCCGAGCTGACACGAATGAACACAGGCGGGCTTGCCACGACGCATCCAGACGCTGCGACCTACAGCGGCTATCGCGATCATCGCAACGGCCAGCCGACTTACAAGATCGGGATGAAGTTGCCTTGGCCAGCCGGCGGCCCGAACAAAACCTATGTCATCCCGGGCTACAGCCATCTGATGCGTGGTGAGCGTTTTCTGCATCTCTGGCTTGACCAGCATGGATACGACTACGATGTGATTACCGACCGCGATTTGGATCGCAATCCCGAAGTCCTCAGTGGCTATCAAGCCGTCGTGATCAACGGCCACAGCGAATACTGGTCGGCGCGTGCCTACGATGGACTGGACGACTATTTGAAAGCCGGCGGCGATGCGATCGTATTGTCCGGTAACACGATGTTCTGGCGAGTCAGCTTTGACGAAACCGACGATTACATGGAAGTGCGCAAGTACGGAACGGGCATCGGCGGCCGCAAGCTTGCACAAGTCGGCGAGCTGTATCACAGTCACGATTTTCGCCGTGGCAGTCTGATGAGGTTCTGCGGTTATCCGGCCTGGAAAGTTGTGGGGCTAACTTGCATCGGATGGGGCGGCGCATTCAAACCCTATCAAGTCGACCAGCCCGATCATTTCCTTTTCAACAAGCCACATTCAGTCGGATTAAAAAAGGGCGATACGTTTGGAATCATCCGCAAGGACGTAGGCGCAGTGGGCCATGAGTTTGACGTGCGGCTCTCAACCTTGCAGCGTGCGACGGCGGATTCGGTGGTCCAGGGTTTAGTGGAACCAAAAGGAATCGTCACAGTCGCCAGCAGCAACGATCAGCGCCGAGTCATCGACTACAACGCCGAAGGCCATCAACCAAGAATCGGCAACGATCAGACGATCGCGGAGATCATATATTGGGAACGGCCAGCCGGCGGCCGCGTTTTCCACACCGGATCGATTGCAACAGCATGGGGCGCGTACCACGACGAATCCATGAGCAAACTAATGAAAAACGTGCTGCATCATTTCGGCGTCAAAGCCAACCAGAAGCCCTGACAGTTCTGGGGCATTATGGTAACCCGACGCGTGAGCGAGGGACAACGTGAACCCCTCGCTTGTTGGTAACCCAACGCGTGAGTGCGTGAGTTTTGGAGTTGCGGTTCTTGGGGTAGGCCGGACCGAGCAAACGC
>CAYNNP010000298.1:0-2749 GCA_964398215.1 uncultured Pirellulaceae bacterium
AGCTGGGCAGTTTGATGAATGATTTGAAAAAAGAGCTTCGCGACCGTGGTACCTAAATCCTCGGTTTTCTTATCCGTGTTCGTCCGTGGTGAGCTTTTAAGAAACTGTCACTTTTTGATGCGCAGAATGATCCGACCTTTCCAGCCGGATTGACCGAGTTTCCACATGACCCAATGAAGTTTTCCGTACGGCGTCGCTGGTTGTGCTGTTATCAGAACCATCGATTCACGGCGATCGTAGCCCGCAGTTTTCATGATACTTGTCAGTTGGTTGACGTCCTTTGGCAATGGCTTATCGTCCAGTTGAAGAACACCTTTGGGATCGATACTGATTTTAGCCACGCTGTCACCGAGGTCAGGCGGAGGATGATTCCAAGCGTCAATGTACGGCTGATACCATTTACTGACAAAGCACTCAACAGCGGGATCGCTGATCAAACCAATGGTCGGCCCGATCAACGGATCTTGTAAAACAAGCGTTTCGTCTCCACTGAGTGCGAAAATTGCACCAGGCCGCATATCGTACATCTCAAAAGCCACTTCGGTAATCTCTTTCGGGATGACTCCATCATCGGTGTGAACCATCATCTTTTTCGGCTCACGGTATTTCAGGTGAACACGGTTGTAGCCAGCGACAACCTTTTGCCAGACAGCAGGATCGTGCTCTTTGATCGCCTGCGTGTTGTTACCTTGAACGCTCTCGATCCATTGATGAACCAATTTTTCAAACGCTGCCTCATCGTCCGGCGGCGGGATTGGTTTTTGTGACTGGACGATCGAAACAGAAACAGGGCCCGCGACAAATGGCTTCGCAATCAAGTCTCTTGAATCATCGATGCTCAATTGCATACGGCCAGTCGAAAGCACCAATTTGCCAGTGCTGATCTCTTTTTCTTGCGCATTGAACAATGTTGCCGAAAGGATGTTCTGATCTCCTGTTGGCAAATCAGTGATGTGAATACGTCCATGAGGTCCAATCGGAACAGATTTTGAAATCGTTCGTTTACTGGGTGATTCCCAAGCAAGTTGCAACCTGCCGCCAGCGGCCAACTGACGATCTGGTTCGGTCAACTTGCCTTCCAGCGTGGCGGCTTTTAACAAGCGAAAATCGGCATGCCCTGGTTCGCCCAGAATGAGCGTGTCGCCTGGGTCCAGACGGTTGATGGCAACACGAAATCGACCGTCATCGGCGTGTTTGGCTTCATAGTGGTTTGCCAAAAAAGGTACCACATGAATGTCAGGGTGCGTAGCCGCTTCGTTTAGACCAAGTTGGAACTTCAGTTCGTACTCACCAGCATCGTTGGTTCCAGTACTTGTTTTGTCTCTCCCGGTATTCACATCGACAGCCCTTACCGAAATCCGTGAAAGCGGCTGGCCATCTTTGTCCGTCACACGGCCTTTGACAATCCAGTGCTGCTGCGTAATCGCTTGGCCGGTTCCTGCGTGACAGTAGATTTGTTGGTTGCGGACCTTCAGCGAAAGTTTGGGAAATGAATGGCGAATCGACCGTAGGATCTCTTGCGGTACGTCTCGGCTTGTATCATCGTCCAGCATCCCAAGTATACGTGAGTCCTCTATCTCTTTGCCTGGGTAGCTCGCTGGCTTAACGGGTTTTTGCGCCCGAAAGAAATGCACGATGTCCGTTGGATCCGAAAAGTCGAACGCCCGAATTATTGGGTTGTCATTCATCGAACTCGCGATCCACAATTGAGATCTATCTTTTGGCCAAATCATTGTCCACCTCTCGCGATTGCCGAACGAATCCGATGCAACATCGATAGTCGTTTCAAGTGCGGGTAGTCCATCGCGGGCAGGCCACTGGAGAATGGCTTTTGTCATCATGTTGGGCCCATGGTACGGCCAAGACTTGACGGTCAGCGTAACTCCACCGGGCAGTTGATGCGTTCCATATTGAGCGACACGAAATTGCATCAAGTAGTCTTCCGGAAGCTCCGAATCGAACTGCAAATTCACTTCTTGTGGATCGCCAGCAATCTTTTCCAAGACGATCGACTTCATTCCTAACTGTGGATGACTCACGAACAGACGATTTGTAATCAGATCCCCACGCTTTGACTGGTCCAACTTTATGGACGCATCCGCGAGCGAAAATTTTCCCTGCGCGTCCGTGACAGCGTGTCCAACTCTTAGAAAGAACGGTTGGCCAACATGCACAATTGCGTTGGGCACGGGCTTGTTCGCGGAATCAGTGACAGTACCGACCAGAGTGGCCGCTGTTGTGAGTTTGATCTGTAAGTCTGCTGGTTCCTTCGAAACCGTTAAAACTTGAGTCCCGTATTTGGGCGCAGACGTGATCAAGAAAATTTGATTGGCCTTGGTATCGGGATGCTTCATTCGAAAACGCCCATCCACACCCGATTTCGTCTGCACAAGAACTTCAGCCCTCCCAAAATCGCGCTTGCATAAACAAATAGTTGCATCGGCAATTGGCTGGCCGTCTGCACTGCTGACACATGTGCCTTGTAGTTCGATACCCTGTCTATTGTCTTGAGACAAAGCAGTGCGCGTGATCAAACACGCCAGCATCAAAACGAACGCAATCGTTATCTTGAGTTTCATCAAATGACCCAATAGAAGTGCCTTCCGCTATTTTTTGCGATCCGCGATCCAGAAAGAGTTCGCGTTTGAGAAGACGTGCCAACAAAAAGAACAAAGTCACTCCTGAATATAACGAGCGAAGAATCGGCTTGTTGCGCCAAAAAACACCGAAATAGACTTAATCGGCAGGC
>CAYNNP010000298.1:2849-6799 GCA_964398215.1 uncultured Pirellulaceae bacterium
TTCGAGCCCATCTGAGACTGGCTCGGAAAACAAACAAAAAAGAATCTGACAATTTCTCGCATCCAAATCCGTGTTGCCCTCGAAGACTCTTTCGACTGGCCAGTCGATTCACAATTTCCGAACTAAATCTGCTGAAAACAGGACCGAACTAGATGAGACACTCAATCCGTTACACAATTGCGATCGCAATGATTGCTTTGGCTTTTTCCAATACGAATGCCAAAGCCGACGACATCGTTGAAACAGCCGTCGCCGCTGGCAAGTTCAAAACTCTGGCCGCAGCACTGACGGCTGCCGACCTTGTCCCCGCATTGCAGGGAAAAGGACCGTTTACCGTGTTTGCTCCTACCGACGACGCGTTTGCAAAGCTACCCAAGGGTACGGTTGAAATGCTTCTGAAGCCCGAAAATAAACAAAAACTGGCTGGCATTTTGACCTACCACGTCGTTGCTGACGCTGTGATGGCCAAACAAGTCGTTGGTCTCAATGCAGCAAAAACGCTCAACGGTCAACAAGTCGATATCAAAGTCAATGGTTCCACTGTGATGATCGATGGAGCCAAGGTTGTGACCACTGATATCGAGTGCGACAACGGAGTCATTCACATTATCGATTCTGTGATTCTGCCTGCCGATAAAAATCTTGCTGAGACCGCCATTGCGGCAGGGAAATTCAAGACGCTTGTTGCGGCTGCCAAAGCTGCTGGCTTGGTAGACGCATTGGGCGGGAGCGACGCGTTGACCGTATTCGCGCCAACAGATGAGGCCTTCGCAAAACTACCCAAGGGCACGGTTGAGTCACTTTTGAAACCTGAAAGCAAACAAAAACTCGCTGCGATCTTGAAGTTCCATATTGTGGCTGGTCGCGTCTACTCGGGCGACGCTCTGAAAGCCAAAACGGCAAAGACGCTACAGGGATCAGCCGTCAGCATCAAAGCAGACGACAAGGGCGCCATGGTAAACGGAGCGAAATTGTTGAAGACGGACCTGGACGCTTCTAACGGTGTCATCCACGTGATCGATTCCGTGCTGCTGCCACCACAAGAGTGATCAATGGAAGGTGTGCATGACCGCATTCAACAAGTTTGTTGTATGCGGTCCGGCAACTAAAAGAGTTTCATTTAAAAAAGGCGGTCGCTTGTACCGCCTAGCAAAGCTCTTAAAACTCTTCGATCACTTCGCGACCCCTACGAGTGGCAAGTGCATCGTAGACTCTGGCGTCAATGCTCTCTGTGATTGCACGTACAGAACCATCACAGAGAGTGAACTGGCAGAGTCCCGCGTGAGGACCTGAAAGACCCTTGTCATCGCCTCCGAATTGGTTGGGGCGAAACTGAGTTTCGAACAAGACCATGTGGCCATGGTCATCCGAGAACTCGGTTATTTCGCGAACTGCACCAAACCACGCGTTTTCGAATTCTGCATGACCGCCTGCGGTCGTGGTGCTCTGCGAGATTGGGCCAATTGGTCCATTTTGCCGTTCACCAAAAGCCAGCGTGTTACTCAAGCCATCCTGGATGGCACGAAATTTCGTACGGCTGTTGCGGTAAAACACTCCTTCGCTTTGTGTGGGAGTCGCGTCCAAGTTCACTGCTTCGGTCGCAGGGCCCCAGTTCGCTGCATAGCTTGAACCGGCGTAGCGTTCTTCTGGTGTAACCGTATCATCGCGAACGACAAAGTAATTGAACGAGAAAGTATCGCTTGGGCAAAGAAAAACTGGCAACGCGGTTTCGCGTGGTCGGCGGTTAGCGATGTCCCAGACGGGTCGGTCGAAGTCAATGTCGTCGTACAATCCTTGCTGCTCAAGTTGCGGCAGCATGGCGGCTCCCCAAGCAAGCCCCATGTGGTTGGCTTCTTCTAATGCAGTTCCGCTGGGGCCCGGCTTGTGCAAATAACCCGACGGCAGAACTTTGAAGGCCGATTCGTAGTTGTGCAAGGCCAAGCCAATGTTCTTCAAGTTGTTTTGGCATGACATCCGTCGGGCCGCTTCACGAGCCGCTTGCACGGCGGGCAGCAACAGTCCGACCAAGATTCCGATGATGGCGATCACCACCAAAAGTTCAACAAGTGTGAAAGCGGATCGTAGTTTGATTTTATTCGACATGATTTACTCGCGGATAAGTTCAACGACAACTTCAAACTTCTGGTCGGCGGCTTGGAAAATAGCCGTTGATTCGAAGCTCTCTGCTGATAAAAAACGATTAGGTAATAAAGCGTGATAACCCCAATTGGACTTGTCTAATTCAAGACTCAGTTCGGTCGTTGTGTCGGTTTGCGACGTCGATGGACGCAGTCGAATCATTAACGAACTCTCTGCAGCCTTGTATGGTCTGAATATACCAAGTGTAAATTTGAGCGGATAAATTTGGACTTTGCCATCGCGAATCGGCATCACTTCTAAATGAAGATTCCTCATCACGCCAGCATGCTGGTTGTGGTCAAGGTCCACGATCTTGCCACCATGCGGCGCATCCTCATGTCGATGGTGATGAACGTGATCGTGGTTGTGCGTTCCAGCAAAGCCATCATGGTCATGATCGTGTGTTTGGTCACCGGCATGAGAGTGTCTATGATCATGATTGGAGTCAACGTTTGGATCAATCAATATTGCGGAATTGGTGGTTAAATCGCCCTTATAAGGAGCTTGATTGCGAAATGCACTCGCCCACCGCAAATATGTCTCTTCGACGTCGTTGACCGCCGCTCGGATCATCTCGGGATCGTCATGATCGTGAGCCAATTCGTGTTCCAATGTTTCTAGCTTTTTTCGTATTAAATAACCTTGCATGCGTTGATAGGGCGTCACTTTGCCGCGGCGAATAAAAGCGCCGACCTCTAAACGTCGACTCCATTCGTCCAGTCGCGGAATCCAAAACATGGCATGCTCCACCTTGCCACTACGCGCAGCTGGCAATGCCTCCCCCCGTACAAACCCGATTTGTTTCAAACATTCTTCCGTTGACGGATAGTACGCGTAGCACATCACGATACTGACCGCGACAAGCCCGCCTAAGAGGGTTCCGCCAACCACTCTGTCACTGACCCCGCGGTCAAACCTGCCGTATTCGTTCCCCGTCGTCTCGCCATTCGAATCCACAGGGCTCGAAGAATTCCAGGGACTTTCAAGTGTCATGCTCGTGACGCGAAACGCCATGCCAAGGGCGAATCCGATTCCCAGAACCCACAGTGTGATTTGTTCCGCGACTCCGATGTTTTCTTGGACCTTTTCTTTCGCGAAATCCCATGTGGCCGAATCCAAGCTACGAACCGGATTGGAGTAAATGTCAAAGGCGTGTGTGTGATCCGACGGATCGACGCCTGGTGGAATCAGCGGTTTGTTGGTCGCATAGGCGATGGAGCCAACGATCAGAATCAAGCAGCCACACCACGTTGCGACGCTTTTGATTCCGAATTGACGGCCAAGCCAACCGATGGTTCCAAAGTTCATGCCGGCTCCCAATACCAACAGCACAAAAGCTGCGCCGGGCGAATTGGCATGTTGAAACATCATGCCCAGTTGGCTCATGATCAACATTGGCGTGGCATACGCGGGAATGGCAACGTAAATCATACGCGCCGGCGCCCACCAGTCATCACGATTCACGCCATGTTGCATCGCGCCCCAAGGTAAAAATGCTGCGAGCACAAGCATCCCGGATGCCGCGATCAGTGCCCAGATGCCTGCCGGTCCGCAAAGCTGTCGACAGATGTAAACGAACGTTGCCAAGATTCGTTGAACGCCCGCGATATTCAAAAAACTAGAGTCAGCGGTTTCCTCTACGGGTTTGTTTTTCGAAATCGAGTCCCAAACAAATCCGACCAAGGTGACAACCGCTAGTGAAGCGAGCGCGAACATCACGATGACGTAGGGCCGCGAAAGCGTCAGGCCATAAAGCAGCGAAAGTGGATTGAAAAGTGGCGCCGAGAGTGCAAATGCAGACATCGCGCCCG
>CAYNNP010000299.1:0-6776 GCA_964398215.1 uncultured Pirellulaceae bacterium
CCAAGACAAGGCGCGCCGATCAACAATTCCCAGAGTTTTTCTCTCCTGCGGCCAAAAAGTCGATTTTTACCTGTGATTTACGGTATTTGGGACGCAGTCGCAAGAAAATTGAAAACGATTGGTAACACTTTCTCCGTTCGCTCGCTTGGCTACTCAGTAAGAGAAACAAACGAAAGCAGCGATCAGAGCAGAGTCGATGTTTTCGCATCCAAAATCAATCTGCGAACTTTGGAGATAAAGCGATGTTCAAGAGAATCCTATTGTCAGCGGTACCAATGGTCTTGTTTGCTGGTGGTGTTTTTGCTGATGACGACTTGTTGAAACAACTGGCGTCCGAGAACACAGACGTGGTCGCCGCCGTGGCCGATGACGATGTCGAGATGGGCAAGAATGATGTTGACCAGTTGATGGGCGACGCGGAAGAAAGTAGCGAAGAAACGATTGCCGCTTGCTATAGCAGAATCAGCTATCGCTATCCGAGCTACGGCTATCACTCCTCCTACCCAGCCTACTCGTACCCAACTTACTCGTACCACAGCTATCCAACCTATCGGTACAACTACCGCCCCGTTGTGTACAAACCAGTTCACCACACCTACTACACGCCTGTGTACACCAGTTACTGGGGATGTTACTAGGACTGAAAGATCAGCGATTCTGATCTTGGACTGACAAAAATTCGCAGAGCCCAGCACCCATGCGGTGCGGGCTTTTTTTCTGAATTGAAATAGAAAACAAACCGACCATCCGACCGGAGAAAAACCATGAAACGTTCCCTGATGTTGATCGCTGCACTAGCGATCGTGACCGCTTGCGGTGTCACTGCCAAAGCTGACCCAGCAGAGCTACAACAAATTTTGTACGGTGGTCAAAATTGCGACCACGTCATTCACCTCATGCTCAAGCATGGCGTCAACAACGACCACCCAATCGATTCGATGTTGCAACCGACAATTCACGGACCTGTATTGATCAATGCGAATGACATTGGCGATTTGGAACTGATACAAATCCAGCAACTGCCACACGACGATCCTGCTTGTGGTCCAAAATTCACAGTGGCGATCAAGAACAATAGCACCCGTGACGTGGCTGGGTTTCGCGTCACATTGGTCGCATTGTTTGGACGCATCAAATCGAATTCGCCGACCGCTATCACAAAGGTAGACAAAATTTGCGCAGGTCAAGTTGCTGAGATTTCAGTTCAGCTACCAATCGATTCGATGGCGATGGGTAACGCAAATGGTCAAATCTTGGCCTTTCAAAAACTGCTTGTTGTGATCGATAGTCTCGACCAGTTCATGGAGTCTAACGAAGCCAACAATCTGCGAGTCTTCGATCGTACATCGATTCCCACAATCCTACCGGCCGCTACCAGCACGCCTGTAAGCGTGGTGCCAACGCCTGCCCAGCCGGTTCAAACAATTGATTCAGCAGTACCTCCGCCGCCAACGCCGGCAACAACTGCTCCTGTGGCCAACGATGAATTGAGTCAAGCAATTGAACAGTTCACGAATCCGCCGAACCAAATTGCTCAGTGAGCGTTTTGCAGTCGCGGCGGTTCAACGAATGGTAATGTGATCGACCTGGATTTCAGAGATTCAAATCCAAGAATGCTTTTGGCAATCGGGTCGGTTTGCCTTGGTGGTCAACGCAAGCAATCGTTGACTTTGCTTGGACGATCAATTCGCCATCGCGATGCAGTTGGTAGCGGTGCCTCACCCGTACTTTCCGGACCTCCGTTGTTTCGGTTGTCAGGACCAAAACATCATCAAACTCGGCCCCAAGGTGGTATTGGATGCTGAGTTCCGTCACGACCAGCATCTTTCCAGCCGCCTCAAGTTGCTTGTAACTGACGCCGGCAGCACGCAGCATCTCGACTCGGCCACGTTCAAAGTAGTGCGTGTAGTTGCCATGATGAACTCGTTTTTGGGCGTCAGTTTCGTGGTATCGAACGCGGATTTCCGTTTGAAAATGACGAAGTGGGTTGTTGAGTTCGGACATATTCGGCAGGGACCAAGTTCATGCACGGGTTTCAATTGACCGGAAACGCCTGTGCAGCCTACACTTACGCTGCAACCATTTGAATACAAAATCACCTGGCAGGGATCGGTTGTAAGACCAGGGACGAAACGACCGCAAAGGAACGCCATGAGTTTTAATGACGGAGAGGACAGCGGGATAACGTACGAAACCATGCGGGGAAGGAACTTTCCGGCAATTCGCCAGTTCACGATCTTTCTAGAGAATCGTGTTGGCCAGTTGCTAGAAGTTGTTCGCCGATTCGAGGGTACCGGGATCCGTGTTTGTGCGCTATCGATCAGCGATTCGGCCGAATGTGCGTTCGTGCGATTCTTGTTGAGCGATGCGGACCGCGGCCGCGAGATTCTGGAGCGTGCTGGACTGCCGATCATTGAAAGCGATTTGATCGGGGTAGAACTTCCCGAAGGTCCCCAACCGCTACTGCGTGTTTGCACCGCGTTGCTGCAAGCAGAGCTGAACATCATACAAGCGTACCCGCTGATCATTCGCCCTCGAGGCAACCCGGCTGTCGCGATCATGGTGGATAACATCGAAACTGCCATGATCACCCTTCAAGAAAAGGGATTCACAATGATCACGGAAGGCGATTTGATGGATGACCCAACGATCAATCAGTAGCGTCTGTCGGTTTTCACGCGAACATAATCCATAGTCGGGCCTCTTCTTGAGAGCCGATGGGCGTTTTCTCTACTTACGAAGGTAGAGAGAAAATCACTTTCCGCGTCCCGTTGCCATCGGGATTCGCTCCGCCGCTGGGAACTTGGAACTTGCTCCACCGTTAAAGAGAGGCAATCTGTTCTCTCCTGCCGGTGTAGCCAAGAATCCGTGCAAGCTTTTGTTCAACGTACATCAACGAAAAACCATGAATCATCAAATCATTCCGACTGGCGAAGCGACTGCGATTTTGCCTGCAGGCGATCACCATTCTCCGATCAAGGTTTTTGGGACTGAGAAAATCCGTGAAACGTTTGACGATCTGTGCTTGCAACAAGCCATCAACTCTCGCTGCGCGCCTGGCGTAACAGAAGTCGTATTGAATCCCGACGCGCACTGTGGTTACGGAGCGCCGATTGGTTGCGTGCTTGCTTCGCCAACGCACATCTACCCGGGGCCCGTTGGCTTCGACATCAAGTGTTCGATGAGTCTGTTGCAAACCGACTTGCCGGAAGAAGCTGTGCAAGAAAAGGAAGTTCGCCGCAAGATCATTCACGCTGTTTGCCGTCGCATTCCGACTGGAATGGGTAAGGGTGCGCGCGACGTTCCCAAGGGACGCAAGATCGATGAAAAAATCGGTAGCGCTGCGATGACCGAAGGCGCGTCTGCAAACGTACTGGCTTCGTTGGGTATTCCTGTCGAGTGGGCTGATCGCTGCGAAGACGCATTTCACCGTGGACACGACGGTACGGTGGATTCGCTGCGCGAGCGTCTGTATGAACTTCGCCAATCCCGCGTTCTCAAGAACTTTCGAGAGAAAGTTCAACAGCTTGGTTCGTATGGTGGCGGCAACCATTTTGGTGAATGCGAGATTGTTGACATCGCAGAAAACGATGAAGCGCGTGAGACCGCCGAGGTGTTCGGGTTGCGCGACGGGCATGTCGCGTTCCTTTCACACTGTGGTTCCCGTGGCGTTGGACATCGCCTAGCCAGCGGTCAGTTCAAGGCGCTGGAGCAAATGTTTGACACCTGGGGCATTCCGATGCCAGGTCAAGACAAGCAACTGGTCTACGCTCCCTTGGGGACTCCGCAAGCCGATGATTACATTAACGACATGGCGATGGGCGCGAACTTCGCAACTGTGAACCACATGTTGATCAATGCGCTGGTTTTGGAAGCCTTTCAAGAGATCTTTCCTGGTACGAAAGGTCAATTGGTTTACTTCATCAGCCACAACATCGCGCGGCAAGAAAGCGTTGACGGCAAGCTGTCGTGGGTTCACCGCAAGGGAGCAACACGTGCTTTCCCGGCAGGCCACCATGCGCTCAAGAGAACTCCGTTTGCTGATACCGGACATCCGATTCTGTTGCCAGGAAACCCGCAAGCCGGATCCAGCGTAATGGTCGCGATGCCAGGTGCAAAGGAAAGCTGCTATAGCGTGAACCACGGCGCTGGCCGCATGTTGGGCCGCCGCCGCGCGATGCGTGAACTGGATCAGAATAAAATCGACGCATCGTTCGAGGCCGCTGATATCTTGACCAACTGTCGCCGTTATCCACGTGATGAGGCGCCAGCTGCGTACAAGGATTTTGATGAAGTTCTACGTAGTGTCGAAAAGGCCGATTTGGCAAAAGAAGTCGCTAGGCTTCGTGCTCGATTCGTGATCAAAGACGCCAGCGGCGCGGATGACTAAACGTGAGCTAGCAAACGTTACGCGGCTCTCCCTGAGCCGCGTAGCGTTAGCTGGAATGCGCACGGCGGCCGAAAATTCTGGCAGAATGCTGTCAGGGTAAAACCCGAACTTCCGCCCAATCCGCTCAAAAAACGACGTTTTGCGTAATATCTTGATCGGAATGGCTGGCTTTATGGGCGAACAACGGGGCGGGTGCCGTATGATAAAGGGAAGTGCTTTGAACTCGATCAAAGCATTCTTTTCTTCATTTGTTGTGCAAGCATGAGAGAGTCCCTCACGTGACCTTTGCTCCCTTCGCTGTCGAATGTCTCACCTGCGGAAGCCGCCTCAAGGTTACCAACCCGGCGCTAGTAGGCACGATCGCTAGTTGTCCCAAGTGCAACTCGATGGTTGAAGTCCAACCGCCAGCGCCAACACGTCAGCTTGCCGTTGGCGATTCCAGTGTCGATAGCCAAGCGCTCACCGAAGACTCGATCAATGTCGATACCGACGATCTTGATGCTTCGTCTGCCCCGAGCGGTTTTGTTGGCGACGTACCAGAACAAGCACATGAACCACTGCCGGGGGCTCCAATGCCTCCCGGTTGGCAAAGCGAAAAGACACAAAGGTCGCGCCAAATTGGGTTGATCGTTGCCATAAGTGCTACGTCCTTGTTAGGCGCCGTTCTGGTGTTTGGCTGGTTTATCAGATCATGGCGAAAGCAAGCCGATGTAGCCCAGAATCAAACCCAAGAAGACACGCAGGCCTTGCAGGATCAGCCCACGGTTGAAGATGTGGAGGGCGACGCAGAACCTACAACGGATGTGGAAACCCCTGATGCGGATCCAATTCCAACCGAGAATGATCCACCGAAAGCGTCAACGGACGATTTAGATCCGATGCCTGCGCCTGAAGAAAAACCAGACCAGCCGAAGACACCGATCCCTGGACCGGAACCCAATAACACGTCCGATCTAATTACGGGTTCGCCGTTGGACGATCTTCTTGCACCAGAAAAAACACCTGCGAAGGCGGATGCGGACGAATCGAAGCTCGAAAGTTTGCCGCCGGGGTTGGCCGAGATCGCTGAGGTGGTTGGGCTGGACACAAAACCGATTCAGCCCAATCTGGAGCCGCTACCGACGGAAATCGAATTGGTTGGTCCTGCTCCTGTGGAAATCGATCCCAACCTAGTCGCCAATCCGCCTGAAAAAATCAACCTCGTGCGAGCATTGGGGGCAGTGAAATTTGCAATCGATACAAAGAACAACAAGTATCCTTTGGCAGATATCACACTCGTGATCAGCCAGCTGACTGGCGTACCGATTCAGATCGATTGGGTTGCGTTTGACCTGATGGGCAAAGACATTCGCCAGCCTATCGTATTGCCTGAGCGAAAGCTTTATTCGGCCGGTGATTTTCTAGCAGAGCTTGCGAAATCTTACGGAGCGGAGATCGAAAAAACCGACAACATGGTGATTTTGAAACCGACCAAGGAAAATCAGCAGTTGGCGTTTGCAAACTTGTTCGATCTAACCGACTTTGCTGACCCCGATTCGGCTGCGATCCTATTGAACCAGTTTTTGCATGGACCCGATACGAGTTCAAACAAACTACAAGTCGACGAAGAAGATTCGGATCAGTACAAACTCGCCGCGTTGGCAACCGAAGCACTGCGCCGGATGCGTTCGACAAAACCAAAAATCGCTGAACAGCCTTTCCGCCGGTGGGCACAATCGTTGGCCGATCCAAATCTGGATTGGCCGATCATCACCAACGGAGTTTCGATCCCACAGTTGGACGCGCCGATCGCAATGACGGGGCTATTGCGCCGAATTGCAAAAGGCAACAAAGTATCCTGCGTGATCAACTGGTTTGATGGCGTACAGTTTCGAATGTCACCCAAACAATTGACATTGCCTCACGCACAAGAGGCTGGCGATGTATTGAAAGCGGTTTTGGATCCGTTCAAATTGCAAGTTCGCCAAGTGGACACTGATTTTTGGTGGGTATCAACCGCAGCAACTTACGACCGCTTTCCAGTCGTTGTTTGGACCGAGCCACTGGGTGCAAATCCAGAACAGAAACTAAAAGAAATCGTCAGTCTGGTGCTGAAGTCCGAAAAAGCAATCTCTAACGTCGCCATTGATCCATCATCAAACCGTGCTTTGCTGTTGCTACCCCGCTACATCGTCAGGCAACTACCAAAGCTTCACGGCACCCTCACTTCAGTCAACGCAAAAAACCCATAGCGTTTTGTGAGCGGCAAGACGCGCAATTTTTGGTAACCCGACGCGTGAGCGAGGGACACCGTGAATCCGTCGCTGACTTGTTTTGGATTTGCGCTTTTTAAGTAGGCCGGACCGAGCAAACGCTGCAATTGCCGGAACTTCGGACGCAAGTAGAA
>CAYNNP010000300.1:0-4375 GCA_964398215.1 uncultured Pirellulaceae bacterium
GCCATCTTGTTTGATCAGTTCCAATTGAGCAGCGGAAAGACGAGCGGTTTTGGTCGGAAGGGATTGATTGGCGACAAGGAGGTGTTTGCAAGAATCGCCACTGATTGCAGTTTTGGGAGCACTAAGTGTGACTGGCAAGCGAATTTTCTGGCCCGGCCACCATTGGCAAACGGTCACTTCGACCAGCTTCTGCATCACACTTGGTTCGCGCCGCGCCGGTTGCCAATCATGGAGGACGGTAACGTCCAAGGTTTCCGTATCGCGAATCGCATCAAGATCGAATAGTGACCCTTGCGCGAATACAGTTGACGCTGTCACACACATTGCTGCGAAAATAATGAACTTGCGAATCTGCATCGCGATTCCTTTGATGGTGGGGTTATTGGCGGGGAGAAAATTCTGTTCGCTAAGTCACTTTTCGTTTGATCGTTTCTCGCCGATCTCAATCCTATTCCAGTACGCGGCCTCAAACGCCCAGTCGCTGGCTCGATTTTCAAGCTCAACCCGGATCGTCTTTCCCGCGTGCTTGGTGAGATCAAACTGAAACTCTTGCCACTTTGAACTGGCGATGGGTTTTCGCTGAACCTCTTGCCCGTCGATCCGCACGACCAGCGTCCAGTCTCCTCGCGGGTGGTTGTTGACGGAGAACTGCAGTGCTGTTTTCTGTCCAACGGGCACTTTGACTTGGCGAGATAAAACGCAGGGAATTTCTTGACTGCGAGGGTGCGTTACCAGCACGTTGCTGCGTCCAAGTGACTTTTGACGCAGGCCCGGTTTCATCGCTGGCCCGCCCCAATTTTTCACATTCCACTGCGGAGCAAACTTTTCGACGTCCGCGGGCAAGCGGTCGTTGCTGGCGCCGTTGTTCTTTGCGGGTTTGGCAACGCGGGCTCCCGGCGCGGGTTTTGATGTCGCTGTCTTGGGATAAGGCATTTTTGCGTCGACCTGGTCGCGCCAATCGTGCAGCATCTTCGTCAATCGGTCAGCGATGTCTGGTTTGGTTTTCGCAAGATCGTTTCGTTCGCCGATGTCGTTTTCTAAGTCGAATAGCTGAACGGTTCCGTTTTCGTAGTACTCCAGCAACTTGTATCTGCCAGATCGAATCGCACCGCCGGGACTTTGGAATCCATGATTGCTGTAGTGTGGAAAGTGCCAATAAATGGGTCCGCGTTGGTAGTCCTGGGCTTTTAACGCAGGCACAAAGCTTCGTCCGTCTTGATGTTGATCGGGCAACGCGGGCAGGTTCAACATTTCCAACAAGGTTGGGTAGTAGTCCGTTCCGGTGACGATGGCTTGCGACTTGGAGTTGGGCGTGATCTGATCTGGCCAGTGAACAATCAACGGTACCCGTATGCCGCCTTCGTAATTCCAGCCCTTGGCCCCACGCAGGGGCAAATTGGAACTCGCGTAGCGAGAGTTCAGTGAATCGCGAGGATGATGGATGCCGCGATACTGGTTCGACGCCGCCATGCCGCCGTTGTCGGAAGTGAAAATGATGATGGTGTCCTTTTCCAAGCCAAGCTCTTGTAGTTTGGCACGGATGCGTCCGAGGCTTTGATCGGTCGCCTCGACCATTGCTGCAAATTCGACGTTGTCTTGTTTTTGTTTCACCCACCACACACGTTCTGCTTGATGCGTTGCACTATCGTCGTTGTGCTCCAGTTCTTTTAATTTATCCGCCGAGACTGCGGGGCCATCCGGGTTTGGTTCCAGAATAAAATCGGGGCCTTTTCGGGTGGGCATTGCGGCCAGTTTCTGCTGATACTTTTGCACCAGATCCGTCCGCCCTTGGATGGGATCGTGAACAGAAAAGTGTTCCAGATGAACAAAGAACGGTTTGTCTTTGTTTCGCTGAATGAAATCGATCGCGGCATCGGTTAGTTTGTCTGTGTAATAATCGCCTTCGTTGGATGGCAGTGTTTTTGTGTATGCCGGTGAAAACGGATGGTAGTAAGATTTGACCCATCCCGTGATCGCTTCGTCGAATCCGTAGGTCGTAGGATCTTTGCTAAGATGAGCTTTGCCATAGTTCGCGGTGGCGTAGCCATGTTTGTGCAATGTCTCAGCCAGCGTTTGTTCTTCGTCTGGCAGCGACGTTAGCTTCTCGCCATGATGCAGTCGTTCGTAATCGCGTTCGGGACGTCCGCCCAGCCATTCGGTCAAATTTGTGCGTGCCGGATATTTCCCTGTCAGGATGCTGGCGCGACTTGGCGAACAGACGTGGCAAGTCGAATAGGCGTTTTCAAAAAGGACGCCTTCTTTTGCAAGCTGATCGATCGCTGGCGTTTCATAGAACTGGCTGCCATAGCAACCCACATCCCGTTGACCAAGATCATCGACCAGAAAGAAGACAACGTTGGGTTGTCTTGCGGAGGCAACAGAATCGATGCTAGTCAGGACGCCAATGAAAAGGAGCACGCAGATTGCGCAATGCAAGCAGGTTCGATACCGGCACTTCATAGTAGATTCTCCGCTGGGTAAACCGTTCGAAGCGAAAATTGCGGGCCGTATCCAGCAAACTTTAGCTGCAGGAGGCTGCCGAAAGTCTTGAGGACTTGTTGATTTACTGAGCCGACGGCGCTAGCCGCGGGCCTTGGTGGTGATAAAGCAACGCTTCGAGGCCCGTGGCTAGCGCCAGCGGCTCACAAAAATATGCCACGCAACTTAATCAACATGCAGCCAAAGACTTCCGCTACAAGAGATCATTTCACGAGCCATCCTAACCGCCAACCAAGTTCATCGCCTTCCACATCGCTTGACTTGTTTTTGCGAGCGCTGGTTCGTTGTCCAGCGCGTTCAAGCTCTTATCGAATGGCTCGGCGCGGACTGGTCCGTCATACCCGAGTTTGATCAGTGCGTTTAAGAACGACTTGACGTCGATGACGCCAGTTGCAGCCGGCAGAGTCCGGGTCTGGTCGATTTGCTGATCAATCTCAAGTCCGGTTGGCGCATCATTCAGATCAACTGCATAGATTTGTTTGGCCGAAATCGAAAGCAGATCTGCCACGGTCTCTTTGGCCGTGTACCAATGCCAACTATCCAAAACGAACCCAACATTGTTTTCACCGATCGCAGCGATCAGCTCTTTGGTTTCAGCCATCGTATGAACGAATGAGTACTGCATGCTGGACCAAAGTGTTTTGGGACCAACGTACTCAAGGCCCAGCCCCAACTCGTGCTTGGCCAATACTGACGCACACTTTTGCAATCGCTTGGCGTGCAATTCAAAGTTCTGCCGATAAGTAAGCTGATTGTGTGCCGGCATGATCCAAGTTCCCACTCGTTTCACACCGCAACGCGCCATCGCTTCGCAAGCCTTTGGCAGCTTTTTCAATTCAGCCTGAAACTTGTCTTCGTCGTTACGAAAATCAACGGGCAACCCGGCAGCACCCCAAGTCAACGAATTCGAATCCAGCGATTCAACGATCGCCTTGCACTGCTTCTCGGACTTTCCGGCCAAGTCCCAGGCCAGCGGCTCAACCGATTCAAACTTGTGCTTGACCGCCATTTCAATCGCTTGCATTTGGTTCGCTTTAACACCGATCCTGCCGGGGCAAAGGTCAACCGTGAACTTTCTGCTGGGATTGTCGTCTGCCCAAGCCGAAACACTCGCCACAGCGCAAACGCCAAGTCCTGCGCCAACTTTCAAAGCCTGGCGGCGTGAATGGCCTTTTCGATCGTTCTGCATTTCGATTCTCTTGTGATTGCGTAAAACGACATTCTACACGCTCGAAACAATCATGGATCTGACCATTGCCAACTCCCTTCTACTGCTCCCTCTCGCCGCTAGACAAAGCCCGTTTTGTTCGTACATTGAATTGAACGGCAACCGCCAAATTCTGGTTACGCGTCTTGTGGTTTGAAGCCGGAAAATAATCGAAGAGTTCACAGGTTTTATCGTGGATATTGCCACCGGGCGGGGTTTGAAAGACTGTAACCTTCCAAAAACTATACAAGGATTCGAAATGAAGTCTCTTTTCCCCGTCGTGGTCACTTTTTGTTTGACCGTTTTTCTAGGAGTTTCAGACTTGACAGCGCAGCGACCTGCTGATTCAGGTCAGGACGCGCGTCAAGGCAGAGCTGGAGGCGCCCAAGGTGGTGGTGGCCAGCGTGGCGGGGCCGGCGGCGGTCAGAGAGGTGGCGGAGGCCAACGTGGTGGTGGCGGCGCGGGCGGTGGTCAGCGCGGTGGCGCTGGCGGTGCAGGCGGCCAACGTGGTGGTGGACAATCACCACTTCTTCGCATCTTTGACACTGACAAAAACGGCGAGCTATCCAAAGAAGAAATCAGCAACGCAGTCGCTATCCTGATGAAGATGGACAAGGACGGAGATGGCAAGTTGACGGCAACCGAATTGCGTCCAGCTGATGGTGGCGG
>CAYNNP010000300.1:4475-6761 GCA_964398215.1 uncultured Pirellulaceae bacterium
GGTGGTGGTCGCGGTGGACAAGGTGGAGCAGGCGGCGGTCGCGGTGGACAAGGTGGAGCAGGCGGCGGTGGTCGCGGCGGACAAGGCGGCGGTGGTCGTGGCGGAGCAGGCGGCGGCGGTGGTGGTCGCGGCGGACCAGGTGGTGGCGGCGGTCGCGGTGGAGCAGGCGGCGGCGGTGGTCGTCCTGGTGGCCAAAACTAACTAATCTTTGTGAGATACATAAAGGAACACGCAAAGCAATTTTGCGTGTTCTGTTTTTTAAAATGGGAGCTTGTGTAAACGGCGGGTCTTGATGGCACGTCTTACACAGGGCTCCCTTTGACACTTGATGGCCCGTGATCATCAAGTCAACATTTAACAGTCGTAAGTTCTTTTTAGAGAGGTCGGAATATGAAACGAATTGTCATGTTATCGATGGCATTTGCTCTTTGCAGTACGGTGGCAACCGCACAGCCAGGACAGCAAGGCGGTCGCCCTGGACAGGGACAGGGATTGCAACAGGGTCGTGGTGGTGGAGGACCTGGCGGCGGCGGTGGTCGCGGCGGCGGAGGCGGCGGATCGCGTCCTGGTTCAGCAGGTTCTTCGGCGCTGGAGCGTGCCGGCCTGAAACTTGGTCAGGCGCTGCCCGACCTAAACATCTTTGATGAAAACGGTAAAAAATTCAGCTTGAAATCAATCAAAGGCAAACACACTGTGGTTGTCTTTGGTTGTATGACATGACCGCCTTTCGTTCGCAACGCTCCCAGTTTGGAAGCAACGTACAGAGATTACAAAGACAAAGGCGTGGATTTTTACTTCGTCTACAAGGCGTTGGCTCACCCACAGGGCAACGGATTTGTTCGCCCAACGACAATTGAAGAACGCCTGCTGCACGTTAAAGCAGCAAAGAAAGCTCTTGGCACAACCATTCCGTGGTTGGCAGACTCCATGGACAATGCGTTCAAGCATGCCATGGGCGATCGGCCCAATTCAGAATTCCTGATTGGCCCCGAAGGAACAGTCATCGGCATGCAAGACTGGAGCAGCGCCGAGAGACTTCGCGAAACCTTGACCAAGCTGGTTGGTGCTGTCGAGAATCCAACCAATCCGAATGACCTGAAAATGGTTACTCGAATTGACAAAACCGAAGTGGCTCGCGGAGTCGTTGAACGTGTTCGCCCAGAAAGCGGAATGACGGCTTTCAAGGTCGACACGGCTCAGCCCGAAGCCAATCCGGCGTACATCAAACTGCGTGCCGAGGGAGATGGCAACGGAAAAATGTACCTAGGGTTCTTTGTGGATCCGATCCACCGAGTTCACTGGAACAATCTAGCTGGCCCAGTCCAAGTTGAAGTCAACGGGAAAAAGCACATGGGACCAAAAGTCTCTGAGAAAGCAGATGCTGATCCTCGCGAATTCATTGTCGACGTCGACAGTGGTGCAGTTGAAATCACGCTGACCTATGTCGCTTGCGATGACAAAGAGACTTGGTGCAATCGCTTGACGCAGACCTACACGGTATCACAAGAACGCGATCCTGATGCTGGTCGTGTCTCCGGCCAACGTCCTGGTGGCGGCGGTGGTGGTCGTGGCGGTGGACGCGGCGGCGGCGGTGGAAGATTCGGCGGCGGTCGACCTGGTGGTGGCGGCGGCGGTGCTGGCGGCAGACCTGGTGGCGGCGGTGGTCGTCCCGGCGGCGGTGCTGGTGGTAGACCTGGCGGCGGTGGTCGTCCTGGTGGCGGCGGTGGCGCTGGCGGTAGACCTGGCGGCGGTGGTCGTCCTGGTGGCGGCGGTGCTGGTGGCAGACCTGGCGGCGGCGGTGGCCCTGGTGCTGGCGGTCGTCCCGGTGGCGGCGGTGGTGCTGGCGGTCGTCCCGGTGGCGGCAACGGACCTGGCGCTGGAGGACGGCCTGACGGTCAGTCCAGACCAGAAGCTGAATAGTAGGATTGAACAGTCGGTTCCCACACCGATCTGAAATGAATCAAAGGCACAAGGAAATACGGCAATCGTCGTCATTTCCTTGTGCTTTGATTTTTTATGGACAAGGCATTTGCGTCTGGCACCAATCTGGCAAAAAACCTTGCTCACTGATTTCCTTGGTCGATTCGTGAATCAGCGAGTACACGCAAGCCCAGCACATGGTTGCTCACTTGCCTTTTCGTGTCCTTCGTGGTTGCGACGGCGGTAGCCGGCGCTAGCCTAGCGAGCGCGTTAGTCCCGAAGGGACGGCATGCTGTAGCCACGGGTGCAAACCCTTGTCTTTACCCACAACTGCTTGGCCCAAAAGCTCGAAAACACGGGATTACG
>CAYNNP010000301.1:0-6655 GCA_964398215.1 uncultured Pirellulaceae bacterium
TTCAGTTTGCTATGATCGTGTGATGTTGGGTCCGCAATGGGCGGGCTGATATTTCGCTGTACGATTTGGGCTGGCTGTGTTACCCGCGACCTCTGAGAGATCTTCTTCAATGATGCTTCGACTGTTATGCGTTCTGTGTCTTGCCGTGGTATCGGCTTCCACGTTGTCTGCTGAAGGAAACCCGGTGGCCGTGCGTTGGTGGGGACAGGGTATGGTCTCTATCGAGAGTTTTTGGAACCTACATGTCGTGGTCGACCCGTACGCGAAAAACCTCGGAGCGGAAAAACAACCTGTCACAGCCGATGTCGTCCTGCTGACTCATGCTGACCTGACACCAGAGAACATTCGCACGATCCAAGGTGAGCCGGTTGTCGTTCAATGTCCGGTGGATACCGGGAACGATAGAGGTGGCCGGGAATCGCTTTACCACTCTTTGGGCAGAGTTCCCAGCGAGGCTAAACCAACGTGGCTGTTTCATGGCAAGGCGACTCAGAGCATTCGTGATCGCTCGCCGATTCTTGTCGACGCTATTCCAGCATGGCGAGACAACTCAGAAGGCAGTCAACGCGGGGCGACGTCGATGCTAAAGATCGAGACGGATGGTGTGCGCATCATTCATTGTGGTGACCTGGGACAAGCTCAGTTGACCGATTCGCAAGTAAAGCAAATGGAAGAAGTCGATGTTCTTATCATCAAAGCCGACGCCACGATAGCTGCGAAAGTGATCGCGCAAATCAAGCCGCGATATGTGCTGCCAATCGCATACGAAACGAAAGACCGCAGCCTACCGAGTGTTGCGTCGGAAGCATTCCTCGCATCGCTTGGCAAGAGTTACGAAATTGACAAGCCAAAGGGGAACACATTCGCTGTCAGCAGCGCAGACAGTGACGACGAAACCAGCACACGCATCATTATGCCCGCGAACGAACCCGCGAAGCTTTCCGGCGAACTGGCAACGCTGATGCAAAAAATGGAATCGGCCTGCACGGCGTCGCAAAAAGTATTCGCCAAACTCTCAGCAAAGCAGCTTAGTTGGCAGCCACCCAACGGTTCGCACACACCTCGCTGGAACGCCGAACACATGATGGGTCGGCAACTGGGTTTCTTCTCCCAAATCTACGCAGCGCTCGATCCGGAGATCGCGGCAATCAATCTCAACCCAAAGCAGATGCCCCAGGACTATCGCCCCGCGCATCCTGCATGGGACGGCGCTGAGGAAGCTCGACAGATGCAGCGATCAGCCGCTTTCGTCAGACGGTTCGCCTACCTGCTTGACGGTGTCAATCTCGACAGACGTGCCCCTGGGAGTCGCTGGACTCCGCGCGGTCTGCTGGAACAAATGGAGCGTCACTTCAATTCCCACACCGCCAACGTCAAGAAAAAGTTTGAACTCGAAGGGTGGCCAAAGGGCTAGTGGTTGCGACGTGAATCGAATGTCGATTCGGAGTTCACTTCATACTTTTTCTCTTGCACCAATCATTGAAAGAAAAATCATGCGATCATGCCCTTGTCGATTTCTAGCGATTGCGCTGTTTGCATTGCTTGCCGCGGAAACGAGTGCTCAGATTGTTCCATTTAACGATGCCAATCCTCAGAAGTATGAATTGACCGCGCGAGCGAGTGAGATTGATTCTCGAGTCTTGCCGCATCCCGAGATCGGCTTCTTGCTGGTCGACAAAAAGGGCCAACCACAAGATAAGCAGCGTGCCTCGGTTGATACTCGAGTCGCACCAAAAGGTCGTCTGGTCATTTGGTTGATGGGATACAACTCGGAACTTTTCAAACGCTGCAACAGCTATGGCTTGCACGCGATCCAAGTTCACTATGCAAACAAATGGTTCTCGCTTTGCTGTCGCGAAAAACCAGTGGGAGAGCATTGCCGCGGCAACATCCGCTTGGAAGCAGCGACCGGAGAAGACTTTAGTGACGATGTGAATATCCCAAAGCCCGACGGGATGATGGAGCGTTCGTTTCAGTTCGTAAAATGGCTCAGCAAAGAGAACCCGCAAGGTAAATGGGAGCAGTTTCTGAGTGCGGACAAGTCAGGCTTGAACTGGGACAAAGTGATCATCTCTGGCAGCTCTCATGGTTCGACGACTGCGGCAAGATTTGCCAAGCATCAACGCGTCGCTCGTGTCGTGGCGCTCTGTGGGCCTCGGGATAACTTTCAATCTTGGCAAAGCCTACCTTCGGCAACTCCAGCCAACCGCTACTTTGGATTTTCTCATGTGCTAGACGGTGGTTGGAAAAAGGATCACTACTGCCGCAGCTGGGAACTTCTGGGGATGCACGAATTCGGACCAATCGTGAATGTGGACAAAGTCAGCTATCCATTTGGCAACACGCGGCGACTGATCACCGACTTTGATGTCGGCGGTGACGAAAAGCGTGCTCACAGTTCGGTTCAGCCTGGCAGTCGTGCCTACAAGAACAAGGCTGGTAAGTTCATGCACGAATCGGTATGGAAGTATCTGTACACTCATCCTGTCGAACTAACAGGCTCCGCAGTCCCCATGGATAACGGATGCGTGAAAATCCAAAAGCAGTAAGCCGGTAGGTAATGACTTTCGGATTTGGGTGGTTTGCCAAACGTCTTGATGACCGGTTGATTTACTGAGCCGACGGCGCTAGCCGCGGGCCTTGTGGTGATAACGTAATCCTTCGAGGCCCGTGGCTAGCGCCAGCGGCTCACAAAATACGCCACCTAAATAGTCAACAAACCGTTGATGCCTTCTGCTACACGTTTTACGAGCGTGTTACCATAAGCTTGTGCGACCCGTTACAAACTTGGAGAAATACTATGCGTTTGATTTCAACTCTGTTTGCCTTGTGTTTGTGCATCTGTTTCATTGGCTGTGAAACGAAAGTTGAAAATACGCTCAGATCTACGACGGATGTATCTTCTGGTGACACAGCGGAACCTGCAGGCGCCGCTGCCCACCCTGCGAGGGTTGCTGCGAACAAGGTCTTGGCGGCGATCATCGACACAGACACTGCGGCAATCAAGTCATTGTTGAACAAGACCAATCAAAAGAAAATCGGTGACGACGACATCGCTGCAATGCTGGAGGAATCCAAGAAAGTCGTTGGTGACAACAGGGAAATCACGGAGCTACGAAAAGGGCGATCCGAGAATGAAGTGCTTGGTAAAGTGCTGGTTGCGGACGGCGAAGTCTTGGTGGTCGTGTTGACTTTGGAAGACAACGAGTATCGCTTCGAGGATTTGAATAGTCCCGACGTGGATTCCTACGAAGCGATGGAAATGATCAAAGAGTGATCTCTGGCGAATCGCTAACGCGGTAGAGTGGCTATTCTTCTGCAGCCGCACGTTTTTCGCGGTAGTTCACGACCTGCTCCAAGAAGTTTTTCAGTGCATTTCGTTTTCGCTCTGAAGTTTTCATCCGCTGGTCACGATCGATCGCTCCGATCCAGCCGTCGGCTAAGTCGATGCACAAGTTTAAATCTTCGAAACGATTTCCTGTAGGGTCCGAAAATTTCACCTGCATGCAGTAGCTGCCATTCGCATCTCGAATGGCGGTAATCGGTTCTGCGGTGACCGTCGACCAGTCGTAATTGCGCTGGTCCAAAAGCATCCGGCGGAAGTGACCGATACCTGGCGTTCGAGTCAGCTCGACTGTCTCGAATTCTTTGCCGCTTCCTGGGGACAGATGAATCCGTTCGCCCAGTCGGAATGCCGTGATCGTTGATTCGCCCCAAAACTCCGTCGTTTTCTCAACCCGTGTTCTTCTAGCATAAATGCTGACAGCGGAACCGATCACGCCCAAAATCGCTACCAACACACCAAGCAATATTCCACGGCGCGTGATTTTTGCACGCGGGTCGTTGTACTTGTCCGCGTGCGCCTGCACACTGTCAGTCTGCGACTCGTTGGTTTCGGTTTCTGTAGACTCGGTCACCGGCGATTTCCAAAGACAAGTAAATTCAACAAGGGTTCGATTCCTATGGTATCCGAAACCAACAACTCTGACGTAACCATCGATGTTCCGCTAGGCGACCGAAGTTATCCAATTCGGATCGCAAGTGATGCGTTTGATTGTTTTGCAAAATCGATCTGCGCACAGCTGGGCGATTTGTCGCACGTGCTGGTGATTGCGGATTCGGCAGTGATGGACCCTTGGGCAAATCGGTTGATGACGGCGATGGAGGACATAGACGGTGTGCGAGCCGATTTGTTCCAGGTGCCTTCAGGTGAACCCAGCAAGTCCGTTGTCCAATGGCAGGAGCTGCTGGACTGGATGCTTGAGCGTGGAAGCGATCGACGTAGCGCCGTGATTGCTGTTGGTGGCGGAGTGATTGGTGACTTGGCGGGCTTTTCGGCGGCATCGTTCGCTCGCGGGATTCGGTTCATTCAAGTTCCCACGACGCTTTTGGCAATGGTTGATAGCAGCGTGGGTGGAAAAACCGGGATCAACTTGGCTGGCGCAAAGAATATGGTGGGCGCATTTTGGCAGCCTTCGATGGTGTTGATCGATACAGACGTGCTGTCAACTTTGCCCGATCGCAGTTTCCTGAGCGGGCTTGCTGAAGTTATCAAGTACGGCGTTATCGACGACGCTCCGTTTTTTCAGTGGCTAGAAGAAAATGGACAGCACTTGGTCGACCGAGATCCCGCATCGCTTAGGATTGCAATTCAGAAGAGTTGTGAATCCAAGGCTCGCGTTGTTGGTGAGGATGAACGTGAAACGAGTGGCCGTCGCGCGATATTGAACTACGGGCATACCTTTGCTCATGCGATCGAAGCGACTGCTGGCTACGGTCAATTGCTGCACGGTGAAGCGGTTGCGATTGGAATGCAGATGGCGGCGCGTCTGGCGATTGATCTTGGGATTTGCGCGTCCGAATTGCTTGAGCGACAGACAAAGCTAATCAGCCTTTGCAAATTACCGCTTACGTTTCCGGAAGCAGAAGTTGAAAAAATGTTGCCGGTAATGCAACGAGACAAAAAAGTCGCTCACGGCAAACTGCGGTTCATTCTGCCGACATGTATCGGCCAAGTCGATATGGTTGGAGACGTTGCAGAATCGAAAGTAATCGATGCGATCGAGGCAACCAGGTAGTCTTTTAGCTGAGAATCTGACCGATGTTTGGATCACGTCTAGCTTATTCTGTTTGCATGATTCTAGCGACGCTGGTAGCCGGTAGTCTTTTGCGCCGGAGTCAATCGGGGCTTCGGCTTAGCGGTTTGCAGAAACTTGGGATTGGCCTGGGCGGATTGATCGGGGCGACGTTTGCTGCCAAGGTACCATTCGTTCTTGCTGCAGGCCCCGACGCAGGGTTGCTTGGTGCGTGGCTCAGTGACGGCAAAACAGTCTTATGGGCATTGGTCGGAGGCTACTTAGGCGTCGAGGTCGCCAAGTGGTCGCTGGATGTTCGCGAGTCGACGGGAGACACGTTTGTCATCCCGCTGGCACTAGCGATCGCGATTGGGCGCATCGGATGCTTTCTATATGGATGCTGTTTTGGTATCCCGACTGACGGCACTTGGGGAATCAGGTACTTGGCTGCGCCAGATGCTGGCGAAGTGCTTCGTCACCCGACTCAGTTGTACGAGCTTTTGTTTCATTTGACTGCGGCACTCGTCGTCTGGGGATTCGCCAACGAAAGCAAAACATCTGCGTGGCGTGGGAATTGGATGCCAACGTACCTCGTTTCGTATGCCGCCTTCCGGTACTTCAGCGAATACTATCGCCCAGAAGCACGCTTGGCAGGTGGCCTTACGTTCTATCAGTGGAGCGCGCTGGTCATCGCACTTGGGTTCTCCGTTTTACTGGTCCGCCGGATGACTCGGGTGGTCAATCCAAGCCGATCAGCATGAAGTCGCGGTTGCCGAAACCCAGTCAGACCGCGCCATGACGAATTTCCCGTTAGCTCCCAAACCGATTCGTTCGGGTCAAACGTTTGCTAGAGGCAAGCATTCTGCGGTGATCTAGCAGTCTGTTGATTTTCGCAATCAGCATCGAACAGCGGCGCCTTATACTCTGCAAGAGATGCGACAAGGCAAGCAACTTTCACGGAGAGGCTGTGAATTTTTTGCCTCATGAGCGGCAAGGCGCTAGCCGCCGGTTTATGGCGCTACGTTTTCACGCAAATTTCACCGACGGCTAGCGCCTTGTCGCTCACAGCCTCGGAGCGAAAGGCAACATCCAAAATCAACAGACTGCTAGGACCGCTGATGGGCGATTTACACACGATAAGGTGCTCTGTACTCGTGAAACATTCGTTTCACACAAAACTTCTGTGAACCGAACCCGATTGCTATTCACATCGTTATTCCAGATTTGCTAACCAATCCGTATGCCACGGATTGGCTATCGATACGTACACGGAATTCGACCCATGAAAGCTTTCGCGATTCGTCTCTTGTTAGGCGGTTCACTCATTTTGCTGGCCGTCGTTATGGCTGGGCAAGCTCAGAAAAATCGCCACGCCAAGGCAGACTCAGGCTGGGATCTTCCCGAGTCTGATCCGCAAGAACTTGTGCCGATCGGCTCGCCAGATGCCTACGAAAGTCAACCTGGTTTGACGTCTCCGGCAGACAGTCCAGCCGAATTAACGGAGCCGAATCCGTTTTCGCCCGATCAAGGGGTCCAACTGGTTCAGCATACCGAGCCGACCGATTCTGGTTCTGGTTCTG
>CAYNNP010000302.1:0-6643 GCA_964398215.1 uncultured Pirellulaceae bacterium
ATGCTTCGGGTTACCAAAATTACCCCGAATCAAAAAAACGCTTTGCCTTGAGGTGCACGCTGGCTGCTTGATTGATCTAGACGCAACAAGACGCGTCGACCTACACTAGCAAAAGAGCGACCCGGTGAGACCAGCTGGGAAAACACGGTTCGCTTGAGCTTGTCTTTGAATGTTGTTGGTGTCGGAAAAGGAGGTCCGATGTCTGCTGTCAATCGGCGCTTCGCTATTACGGGGATCGGTTTGATCAGCCCGTTGGGCAACAACGTTGATGCTCTGCGCGCGAACCTCGGCCAGGCAACGGACGGACGCTGCGATTTCAACGGACACATTGACGATTTTGGCGACACGCCAAAGAACACGAAACGCGTCATTCGAAAGTCTCTGAAGCTGATGAACCGCGAAACGCAACTTGGCGTCGCCGCGGCACAGCGTGCTTTCAACGACAGCGGCTTGGCCAATGCAGGTTATCCTGCCGAGAGCATTGGTGTCCTGTTTGGTGCTGGCGATGTTGCGATTCAGCCAGCAGATTTCGCCGACGGCGTTCAAGCATGCTTGGATGATGTTGGCGAATTGGACTTGAGCAAATGGGGCCAACTGGGAATCGCCCAAATCGATCCTTTGTGGATCCTGCGAGTGCTGCCCAACATGCCGGCATGTCACATCGCAATCGCCAATGACCTGCAAGGAATCAATAACACAATCACGCAGTCGACCGTTGCGGCCAACATGGCGTTGTCCGAGGCGATTGGAGCAATCACCGACGGAGACGCTGATGTCGTTGTCGTTGGTGGAACCGGGAACTGCTTTCACGACTTTTTGAATTCTGCCAGCACAGCCAATCAGCCCGCAGAAGCAGCCGGTGCCTTTGTCGTTGAACGGATGGATCTGGCGATCGATCGCGAAGCACGAATCTATGCCGATGTTTTGGCGACTGCTGAAGCGACAAGTATCCGCCATGACTACGTTGCAGAGCCAAAGACTGCGATCCGCTTCGCGTCCGAAACAGCTTTACAAAAATTGCGTTGGGATGCTTTGAACGCGCCGCCCCAAGCACAGCGTTACCATACTGCCGAAATGATTGGCGATGCCGGCGCGGGTACGTCCGCACTGGACCTGATCCTTTGCCTGGATGACATTTACAGCGGCCGACAGCAATGCGTCCAGCAAACAAGCGTTTCTGCAACAGGCTTGGCAAGCTGTGTGATCGTGGGCCAACATGAATTGCGGAGATCAGCCGCATGAAAGCTTCAAGGTACCAACGTCGCGTCGTCGTTACCGGCATCGGGCTGGTGACACCACTTGGATGTAGCGTTACGAAATTTTGGAACGGCGTGGCCAACGGTCGATCTGGCGTATCAAAGATCAGTAGCTTTGATGCAGCCAATTTCCCTGTTCGTATTGCTGCGGAAGTCAAAGGGTTTGACCCGAGCTCACACGGAATCTCGCAAACCCAGTCGCCCAATTGCCCACGACAAACACTCTTCTCGCTCGCCGCTGGTTTGGACGCCGCACGTGATGCTGGCGTTCTGGATGCAATTTCGAATCCGCGTCGCGCAGGTGTTTACTTGGGATGTGGAGAACCTTTCCAGCACTTTGAAACCTTTACCGATTCCGTCCGCCAGTCCGCAGTCACCGATCAGCCGCTACGGATTTTCGATCCTGAGCTCCAGCAACAGTACACGCCGAACATGCCTGCCGTGCAGTTGGCAGCGCATCTGAACACTCAAGGTCCTACCAAGAACTGTATTGCGGCTTGCGTTTCGGCGACGCAAGCAATCGGTCAATCCATGCGAATGATCCGCCGCGGTGATGCGGACATGATGTTTTGCGGCGGCGCGCATAGTTGCGTTCATGAGTTTGGCTTGACTGGTTTCAATCGCTTGTCAGCGCTCAGCGTCCAGAATGAATATCCCGAGCAAGCGTCGCGGCCTTTTGATCGAGAACGCGATGGGTTCGTTGTTGGCGAGGGAGCCGCAGTGCTTGTGGCTGAAGAACTTGGACACGCGAGGGCTCGCGGCGCAAGAATCTATGGTGAAATCACAGGTTTTGGGTCCGCGCAAGACGCTTTTCGCGTAACCGATACGCACCCTGACGGTCGCGGAACTGTCAACGCAATGACACGTGCACTGAAAGACAGTGGGCTTGGTGTTGACGATATCGATTACATCAATGCACATGGCACCAGCACATCACTCAATGACAAAGTCGAAACACGCGCCATCCGCCGGGTCTTTCGGTCAGCTGCCGATAGTGTCTCTGTCTCTAGCACCAAAAGCATGATTGGTCACGCCACGACAGCATGTGGCGGAATTGAGCTGGCAGCCTGTTTGTTGACGATGCAAAGCGGGATTGTGCCACCGACAATCAACTTGGAAAACTCTGATCCTGATTGCGATCTGGATTACGTTCCCAACATCGCGCGTTCGCAAAAATGCCAGCATGTGCTGTCAAACAACATTGGCTTCGGTGGTCAAAACGCAGCCATCGTCGTTTCGCGATTCAGCGACGGTTCCGCGCAAGAGCTGCGACGCGCTGCTTAGCGTTTTACCGTCGATAGCCGAATTCGTTCAGGGCTTGTTGATTTGCTGAGCCGACGGCGCTAGCGGCGGGCCTTGTGATAACGCAACCCTTCGAGGCCAACGGGCTCACAAAAATATGCTACGCAAATAAATCGACAAACCGTTCACGACTGGCTTGCGTAAATCGCTTCTTTGATTTTTCGCCAAGCGTACAGCATTAGCCACATCAATCCAAAGATAGCGACTCCCATCCAGATCCCGACAACACCAATCATCTTAGTAAGATCGATGAACCATTGGTTGAACAGGCGATCCCAGAATATGATCGTTAGCATCGTTCCGGCGCATAAGTAGGGGCCAAACGGAATGCGATTGTCTCGTGTGACTACGAATTGAATGATCACAATTGCGATTGCTGCGAATGGCGCCAAAAAGAACGCCAACCCAGCGGCTTGCCAACCAACAAAGGCGCCGATCATCGCCATCAGCGTTACGTCACCAAACCCCATGGCTTCGACGTTCATCGCAGATGACCCGATAATGCGAATCACCCAAACGATACTGCCTCCGACTGCCAGTCCAATCAATGATGACAAAAGCCCATACCACGCCCTGTCGCCAAGTGCGTAGATCGCGCCAATTCCAAACAGCCCAGCGACCCAAATTCCAACCAACAGCTTCCACGTCGGGTGACGAACGAGTCCAGCAAAGAAAAACTCGATCGCTTTGCGAAATCCCTTGCGCGTGATCAGACGACGATCGGCCAATGCAAAGCACCAACCTGTCCAGATGGCGAGCCCCGTTAATAGGCCAACTGTCCCGAACCACTTGATAGGTATCCCAGCAGGCGGTACTGGAGTCAGGAAAGTGACTGGCTCGCCTGCCGCTACCGGCATGAAAATGTACAGCGAAATAGATGACAAGGCTAATCCGATGACTGTACCTGGAATGGTAATCTGGTCAGGAATCGTTTGCTCGTCAAAGTCAATGAATGTCGCTGGAACCATCAATGCAATCAAAATCGCATGCGCAATGAAATTCAGGTGGCACCATCTGTCAACGTTGGGGCCAGGTCGTATCCCATTCGGAAAAAGGGCCCTGGCCTCGGTTTCATACCAGTAGAGCGCCGGCAATAACATCGCGACGCCAATCTCAATCAGAATTGGGCGAACCCAAAACCACTTGCCATGAATTTCCGATTCTCGCCGCAACCCAAACCAGCCAACGATTGGAATCTTGTCGCTAAGTTTTCGCTCCGGCGCGTCCTCGTGTTTTTTTGACCATGGATCGATCGCCCGACGAAAATAGGCCCAGTTGTAGGTCGCGTAATTGCCGAACGCGCCAATCAATATTCCAAGAATGGCCAACCCACCCAGTCGTACGATCAGCGGTAGTCCAATCCAAAAATCGATCACGAATAAAACCTGGGCACCTAGTCATGGAATTCACATATCTGAATTGTACGACACATTCAGTGGTTTTCGCACCGCAGGCAAGCAGATATTCGCGGGCCAGTTTGGAAAAGAGAGTCGCCACCTGCGGCAAAGATGAACAAACTGTCGCCTGGAATGTGGCGATTGGAACCTTAAACCGGAAAAACTCAGCACACTTCTGCTGGGACCACAATCAAGGGTGTTGTCGCGCGGGGGCTGTTTAGCGAACATCTATGGATTCAGACGTTAACCTATCTTTAGGCCAACCCATTGAGCTTTCCAGCCGATCCCGTTCCGCTACGTGTCAAACCATCGCGGCATTTTCCTTTTGTCGCTCGGCATCCGTGGGTCCACGCTCACGCGCTTGCGGAGGACGGAAGGGACCTAAAGTGCGGTCAAGTGGTCGATATTTTGGACCACGATGGCCAATGGCTGGCACGCGGTTTGATCAATCCAGCCAGTCGGCTAAGGATTCGTTTGTTGTCTTTCGCCATCGACCAACCAGTCGACGAAAATTTGGTGCTTCAGCAAATTGATGCCGCCATCGCGCGTCGCAGACTCCAAGGCCCAGTGCAAGCCGATGGTGCTGAACGCTTGATTTTCAGCGAAGCCGATTTGCTAAGCGGTCTGATTGTGGATCGATACGCAAGCTATCTAGCGGTTCAATTTGCTTCGGCTGCGATGATGCGTTTTCGCGAACCAATATTGGCTCATTTGAAGTCGACTTTAGCAGCAACAGCAATCAACATTCGAGTCGATGAACGCACCGCCAAAAACGAAGGCATCGAGCCAGAGAATCAATGGCACGGGCAAGCACCTGATGATCCCAAAGTCACCTACAATGCCAATGGATTGACTTTCGCCGTGGATTTGCACGGTGGACAAAAGACCGGCGGGTACTTGGACCAAATCGACAATCAGGCCGCTGTCGCGAAATACTCCAAAGGCAAACGGGTCTTGGATGTTTGCTGCTACGCCGGTGGATTCGCTTTAACTGCCGCCAAGAATGGTGCTGACCGCGTGGTTGGGATCGACAGCAGCGCTTTGGCGCTCAGTGAGGCCGCCGCGAATGCTGAGCGAAACGGGGTGACGAACCTGGAATTCATCCAGAACGATTGCTTTGACGCGCTGAAAGATCTAGCAACAGCTGGCGAAACATTCGATGTCATCGTATTAGACCCACCTCGCTTTGCGGGTTCGCGACACCAGATTGATTCGGCCCTGCGAGCCTACTGTCGGCTGAACTCAATGGCGGTCGATTTGCTGCCCCCTGGCGGAATCCTGGTAACTTGCAGTTGTTCCGGGCGCGTCACACGATCCGACTTCCTAAATATGCTTGCAGATGTCGCCAGACGGAGACGCCGTGACATGATTGTGATGGAAAACAGAGGTGCCTCGGCGGACCATCCGATGTCCATTTCTTGCCCGGAATCTGACTATCTGAAGTGCGTGATCGCGCAAGTGGGTTAGTTTTTAAGGCTAAAATCCAGGAAACTCCGTGTAACCTTGCACGGAACACGCGTATTGAACAGGATAGTTTCGTCTGTTTTGTAGTTCATATATACTGTTGCGACGCATTCAGGACGATTTACCGTGCAACGATTCCCCATTCGGAGTCTGCCCAATGGCGGGCATTACGCTCAAGATTCTTCACGGAGCTGATCGTGGAAAGGTGTACACAGATCTAGTACCACCTTTAACGATAGGCCGCGAAGAAGGAAACGATATTCAGTTAAACGACGAACGAGTTAGTCGCTGCCACTTTAAGTTGCAGCGTGATAACGATCGTTTGGTGTTGACTGATCTGGACAGCACCAACGGCACGAAAGTCAACGGGGTCGAGTGCCAGCTCAAGATCCTGCGACATGGCGATCTGATTTCCGTCGGCAGAAGTCTCATGCTGGTTGGTTCTGAATCGGAAATCGCAGCTCGGCTTGCTGCGCTGGGATCCGACAATCCAACGATCAGTCGTGAAATGGCCAGCAGCGAAAGTTCGATTGTGGTTCAACTTGAGAATGAACCCAAATCGCCGTTTCCAGTTGAAATGGTTCAGATTGATGAAGTACCCAGTATTCCTTCTGATCTGAGCCCCGGTCAAAAAGCTCAGATGTGCGAGATCCTGGACTACTTGCAACAACGAATTCACAAGTTGATTGAATCGGCACGCAACAACGAAGGTGACAGCGAAGTCATTTTGCAGATGTCGGCTTGGCAACGTCTTTTGGATACACAGTCACGACTTTCAACGATGACTCGCCAAATCGCAGACCCTGATTACCAAGAATAAAACAGGGCTCTGGGGCATTTTGGTTTTGGTAACCCGAAGCGTCAGCGAGGCACCGAGTCAAGATTGATTGTCCCTCGCTCACGCTTCGGGTTACCAGCAACTCCAAAACTGACGCGTCGGGCACATCTTGAAACATCCTTTGTCCTGTTCATTTGTCCCTTGTTTTTGGTCTCAAAAGCGACATGGTAAAATCAATCGCATGTAGCCTTGTCCTCGTTGGCGTTGTCCAGTTGATGTGAGCCATTCGTGACCGAAACCGACGACAACGATTCTGAACTACCTCCAGAAGAATTCGAGGATGGATGTACCCTTGGCCCTAGTGACAATACGGTCAACACGGATTCCGATGGACGTCCACTTTCCGGCACACTGGGCCCTGGTGACATTACGGTCAACACGGATTC
>CAYNNP010000303.1:0-6639 GCA_964398215.1 uncultured Pirellulaceae bacterium
CACCAACCAGCCTTGGAAAAAAGCTGTGTTTAGCCAGTTTCTGCGAGACGGAATTTGGATTGCTCCGGACAAGATTCCGTACATGGGGCGATGCGTTCGCACAAAACGATACCGATATGTCGAATGGACAACGAAGGATTCAACACAGATCGTCGCCCGAGAACTCTACGATCTAAAAAACGACCCACTTGAGAACGAGAACATTGCCAAAGATCAGAATCAGGCCGAGACGCTTGCCAAGCTTGCATCAATCTTAAAGCAAGGGTGGAAGCAAGCCCTGCCGCAATAGCGTGCGACCGCAGGACCAATCCAGTTTGCACCCCCACGCACATCAAAGAGGCTGTGAGTTTTTTGTTTTGTGAGCGGCACGGCGATAGCCGCCGTTTTTGTGGCGTTCGATTTCTGCGCAAATTGGCCGGCGGCTAGCGCCTTGTCCTCCACCAGAAAAGGTATTTCCCAAAAAATCACAGCCTCGGAGGCCGACACAATTCTGTTCGCTAAACCAAGGAACATCATGGTGATGCATCAAGAATCTTAGGCTCAATTTCCGTTAAGCAATGTTTTGCGGTTTCCCGAAAGTCTTGACGATTTGTCGATTAAGTCGTTTGACCGGTAGCCAGGCGCACGCGATCATCTAAGCCGGCACACGCGTGCGCCTACGGCTACCGGTTAAACGAAAGCGTCTGCGGTCTTGCGCAAGACGGAGAACAAGCGGGATTGCAGAATGTTACTTGCTGTTTGGTTCCTGCCCAATTACGTTATCTAAAGCACACACAGAGGGGTCTCTTTCCCCTTCGGCACGCATCATCATTCCTCGCAACGCAACCTTGGTCGTGCGGGTTTCCAATGTCATCTTTGAATATTTCTCTGTCATACATCTCGGATTCGGACGCCTCTGACCAATGCATAAAAAGGTAGAGCAGAACGAAGCCCAAGCACGGCAACTTTTAGCCGAGTCAGCTGAAGTTCCGCTGCCGCATTCCAAAGATGATTCTATGTTTTGGCACCAGCTTCGCGTGTTCTTGCTAGGAGTTGCTGATCGGGAACTGGGAGTAGAATTTGGTGGCAAGTTAGATGCTTCGGACATCGCGCAAAAGTCGATGCTGGAAGTTCAGTCCAGCTTGGACGACTTTCGCGGGAAGACCAATGCCGAATTTCGAGCTTGGTTGACGCGGATCGTCGAACGCAATGTGATTGATGTCGGACGTCACTATCGGCAAACTCAATGTCGCGACATTTCTCGCGAGTTGAGAATCGATGATCAGCAACGGATTGCGGGTAACAGTTCAACTGCAAGTAGCATTATGATTCGAAACGAATCGGATGCCGACTTGGTAGCTGCAATTGCAAAGTTATCAGAGCGGCGTCGGCGCGTTTTGGAACTTCGACACCGTGACAGCATCACCTATGCAGAGATTGGAAACGAAATGGGATTGAGCAAAGAGGCAGCCAGAAAACTGTACTCCCGCGCGATCAAAGAACTGCGAGGCTTGTTGAAAGTTGAAGAAACAGAGGAAAATCGATAGTCAGCTTGGCCAAGATGCGGTCGAAAATGACTTGGATGATGTAGAGCTGGCGCAGCGATTAGATAAGTTCTGGGCACAGCCCAAGCCAATTTCTGCAAGCTCCCAGCACAACGCGTTTGTGTCACATTTTATTGGAACAACGGTTGGCGGTTATCGAATTGAACGCATGATTGGAGCCGGTTCATTTGGACTTATATTCAAGGCGCATGACGAAAGATTGGGGCGTTCGGCCGCTCTAAAAATTCCTCGCCATGAAGTGCTCGCCGATCATGAGCGATTGCTGAGATTTCAGGTTGAAGCGGTTTCATCAGCAAGCTTGGATCATCCTGGAATCGTTCCAGTGTTCAACGCGGACCTTGAATCGGATCCGCCATACATTGCTTCTGCTTTCTGTCCGGGGCCAAATTTACAACAGTGGATCGAGGAATATGGCATCCCTGAAAAGGCTGACGATGCTGCCAAGTTGTTACTGCAAATCGCGTTCGCGGTCCAGCATGCTCATGAACACGGTGTTCTGCATCGAGACTTGAAACCCAGCAACGTCATGCTGAGCGCGTCTTTGGAAGATGACGAACAGGCACTCTCTGAATACACGGCGAGGCTGACAGATTTTGGGCTAGCCCAGTTGATGGAAGTCGACCTTCTGCAAACCAAGTCGAGTTTGGTTTTGGGCACGCCGCAGTACATGGCTCCCGAACAAGCTGAATGTCGATACGAAGAAGTCGGTCCCGCAACGGATGTGTTTTCCCTTGGCACGATCCTTTACGAACTGCTGACCGGAAAAACACCGTTTCAAGCCAGCAACTACAGTTCGCTGCTGCTTCGATTGCGAGAAGGTTCTCCTGATCCGATCTCTGATCATCGTGTCGACGTACCTTCTGACTTGGAAGTCATTTGCAAAACTTGTCTGCATCAGAATCCAGATTCTCGCTATCCAACCGCGGCTGCTTTGGCTGAAGACTTATCACGCTACCTGGCGTGTGAACCAATCCATGCACGCACTCCGAATGTGTTGCAAAGGTTGAAGCAATGGAGTCTTCGCCCGTCTCGGATGAGCGATTTTTGTGTGACATTCATGTTGATTTCGCTTTTCCGATTGTCCTTTTCTGCACTGGGGCTGATTGCGGTCAATGCAAGTGATGCCGTGAATCCAACGTTTCACGAAAACATCGATGTGATTTTGTTTCTCTTGTTGGTCACATCTCCACTCGACATCTGCCTTATGTTTTTTGCCTACCGCAACCAAAAAGGCAAGCTCTCGCAATTCACTTACTTTGGTGTTTTAGCCATCATCTGCGCGATCGGCATTGCGATGCTTGGCATCGCCGCGGATTTCATTGATGCACCATCATGGTATAACCGCATGCCGGCTGCGAAGCTGATGGTTTTTCTTTTGATTGGAATGCTGTTTGGTCTTCAGTCGGCCTGTTGGTACTTCAGTGATTGGAGCCGTCTTCAAAAGCGAGGACAAAGTTATCCGACGAAACCAACGAAGCTGGCGATTTTACTAGGCACCATAGTTTTGTTTGGCTGTTTAACGATTGGTAAGGCTTATATCCCAAATGCAACCAAGCTAGCGGGCTCAGCTCATTCTATTTTGCTGGACGGGAAAGATGACTATGTGCAAGTGGAGTCCGCTAGTTTTACTGATGGTGATCAGTTCACCCTGGAAGCTTGGGTTGAATTCGCAGGGAATCGAGACGGGACGGTGCTGAATTACCCGCCCATCGTGGTCATATTGCAGCCCGATGGCGACCGTGCATTTGTAAAGGTGACTCTGATGAACAAGGACGAGTCGATGATACTAATCAATTCCGTAGACTCGATTCCATTGAACCAATGGTCTCATATTGCTGTCACTTACAATGGTGCCGCTGTGAAACTATTCATCGATGGCAAGCGTTCGGACACAACCGTCCGCGAGCTCTCGGTAGACAATGAGCTTGGACCCAGAATCGACATGCCGTCAAAGATTACACTGACCGCAGTTTACGGCGTAGCATCGGTGAATGTCGGTATCACAAACGAATTTATGCGCACACCATTTCACGGCCGGATTGGTGAAGTACGAGTTTCGAATAACTCGCGATATGTCGATCACTTCCAGCCAAGTAATGACTTGGTCAAAGATTCAACCACCAAGTTTTTGCTCAAGTTTGAAGATGGTGGGCGCGAGATTTCAGTAGATAATTCACAGCCCTACCACGTACAGCTTTATCGGTAACAACTCAGTTACGGCTGCGTGACTTGGTTTGAATCTGTATCACTCTTTCCAATTCGGTACAAGAATTCTTGTCGCTTTCCAGCGGATCCTGTGCCAATGCGGATGAAAATATCGTTGCCGGCAACCGTTGGAGTAGCATACGCGTCGTCGCCTAGTTGATTGCGCGCCGTGCTTTTAAAGCCGTCCGCAGTCGCTTGAAAGACGATGCAGCTTCCGTTGTCTGACATCGCCAAAATTTGGTCACGCACCAATATCGGTGATGCACTGAAGTTGCCTCCCAGACGCTTCTTCCAAGCTTCTTCACCCGTCGCGGCTTGCCAACAATACGCAACTCCAGCGTCCGTGATCCCGTACAAATGGTCGCCCACCAAGAGCATCGATGGCTCGTATATCTTTTTACCGTTGCTCCATGTTTGGGTTGCCGATCCCTCGCATGTAACGCCAATCGTTTGCTTATTGGGATAACCACCGCTTCCAAACACCATCGTTTCGTTGAAAACGGCCGTTCCGCATGTTGCTTGGGCAATCGCTGGCAGTGACCAAAATTCTTTGCCAGTCATTGGGTCGTAACCAGCCAATTTGTCATTCCCGCTGATCAATAGCTGATGCTTGCCGTCGACCTTACCGACAATCGGTGACGAATAGCTGCTGGCATTCCCACGAGACTTGCGCCATACGATATCGCCTGTATTGCGATTCAATCCAGCAAGGTATCCACCACCCTGATTGTCCGCAGCAATGATGACAAGCGGACCGAAAATCGTTGGCGATGGCGCGTAACCAAAATTCGATGCAAATGCACCGACTTTCATGGTCCATGCCAATTCGCCATCAACGGACACAGCAACAACATGGATCGAGTCGTGATTCAAGAACGCACCAAACACTAGCTTTCCATCGCAAGCCAGTGTGCCGTTGGCATGAGTACTCTTGGCGTGCATTTTGCTGGTCAATTCGCCTTTGCCAACCTGCTTTGACCACAGCTGTTTTCCAGTCGCACGATCAAATGCCAAAATCGATTGCGTTTGCGATCCTTTGTCGGACGTGGCTAAAAAGACTTGCGAGCCCACAACAATCGGCGAGCCATGACCGCGGCCTGGCACGGGCGATTTCCAAACCACGTTTTCCGATTCACTCCACACCAACGGCGCGTCAGAGTCCGGCACAATGTTGTTGCCGTTAGGGCCTCGCCACATTGGCCAGTCCGTTTTTGCAAAAGATGCTGGTTCGACGTCCGACAAGCCTGCCGATGTTGAAGCAGCATCAATTTCCACGACCTTGGTTCGTGGAGAACATCCAGCCAGAGCTAGGAGCGCGAACGATAAAAAGCACCAACGCATTGTGAATCCAGTCATTAAGTAAGTGGCCAGTTGTTAGCGGGACCTCAGAATTTGCATGAAATCAAATCCATCGGGTATCGATTCCGATTCAAGATTCAATCAGGTTACCCGCTCATACATCAGGTTATAATCTTCATTCCCCAACTATGGTGATTTGAAGATGTTGCGATCGATTATTTTGTCCGCATTGCCAGTCTTTTGTCTGGCCTCAACGGCGATTGCCCAAGTCCAGTGGCAGGCTCGCCTGCTGATTCCCAAAACCGAAAAGAGCATTGTTTTCTGTTTGGAGTTTGGTTTGCCTGACACTGATGGCGGGTTGCCGTCATGCGTCGTTGTAAATGGGACGGAACGAATCTCTGTTTCCAAGGTTCAGTTGGTCGATGGAAAGCTGGCGATCAATTTTCCGCATTATGATTCTGTGATTCAGACGGAGTTGAACAAAGATTCCGTCAGCATGCTTGCCACGCCTTCAGCTAACACAGACGCAGTCATCAAGGGTACTTTTACAAAACGGCGTGGGCAGGGCGAATGGGTAAAAATGAAATTTGTGGCCACGCAAAAGGGTCCACAGGAGTATGCCGATCCATCAAAATGGCTTGGTCGTTGGCGGGTGAGTTTTGATTCCAGCGAGGACCCAGCCGTTGGTGTTTTTCGCCGTGGGCCAACGCCTAAATCAGTGGTGGGCACATTCCTAACGACAACGGGCGACTACCGTTTTTTAGTTGGTGGAGTTGAGGCGGGAAAACTGAATCTATGTTGTTTTGATGGTGCTCATGCCTTCCGTTTCGAGGCTAGTTTGGACAAAGGCGATCAGCTGACCGGTGATTTTTGGTCATCCAATACGTGGCATGAAACTTGGACCGCAGTTCGAGACCCCACAGCGGCACTCCCGGATGCGTTTGCGGAAACCAAGCTCGTGTCCGAACAGTCCATTGGCGATTTGGCGTATCCAGACTTGGAAGGGAAACTGACCAAACTGAGCGATCCACGGTTCGCGGGAAAGGCGAGGATCATTTACGTGTTTGGAAGCTGGTGCCCGAATTGCCACGATGCGGCGGCCTACTTTAAAGAATTGGAATCGAAATACGGTAAGCGTGGATTATCGATTCTCGGATTAGCATTCGAGTTGACGGGTGATCACTCACGAGATGCAAAACAGGTCAAGAAATATTTGGACCGCCATCAGGCGACTTATCCGGTCTTGATCGCGGGACTTGCCGACAAATCAAAAGCCAGCGATTCGTTTCCAGTTTTAGACCGCGTTCGATCGTATCCAACAACGATCTTTTTGGATCAATTCGGCACGGTTCGTGGGATCCACACTGGGTTCACTGGCCCTGCCACCGGGGACGAATATCAAAAACTAAAAACGCGATTCGAAACGCTGATCGAAAAGATTTTGGATTCAGGAACGGTCCCATCCAAAAGCGATTCCAGGTCACCGTAGCGGAACTCGTCAGGAGGTTTTTGGTAACCCGAAGCGTTAGAGCGTTAGTTTTGGAGTTGCGCTTTTTGATGTGGTGTTTGGTTGTAGGCCGGACCAAGGACG
>CAYNNP010000304.1:0-6631 GCA_964398215.1 uncultured Pirellulaceae bacterium
CACAACGGTAAAGAATTTTACAACCGCATCCACGCAAACCTTAACTTAACAATTCAGCGGCTTCGGTGGCTGAAACGAAATTCATGACCAGTGGTTGCGAATGGTCGTCTTGCGATTGCTGCCAGGTTGCGTAGAAACCGTCCTCGGTTGCCAACACGTCAACGTATCGGCTACATCCAGTTCCGTGAGGGCTGACGAACATAGGTGCGTTGACCGATAGTCTTTCGATGCTGGAAAAATCATGATCAGTCAAACAGGCTAGCCCGCCGAGTTCTTCGCAAGAATACCCGCGCGGCCGAGTCACAGCCGATTTGTGCTGATCCAAATCACGCACGCATTCGCCTCCATCATAAAAGAACAACGATGCGTTGGTGTCTGCGAACTGGCCCACGTTTGGTACATCCAGGATCGCGGTTCCTCGCGTCATTGCGACATCCCAGGTGAATCCGCGAGGAAAGAAATCGTTGTTTGGTGAATCCGCTATTTTTGATTCGGCCGACAATGGCACGTAGCCCGTATTGGAACTGCTCCAGCAAAACGGATGAGTACAGTACATCAAATGGGTTTGGTCACGAGCCTTGTACAAGAACGGATCTTTGACTTGAACAAATCGCGGATCATCAGAGCTTAGGATCGTCTGTGGTGAAAGACCCGCCAGACCTGCAACCGAATCCGCGACGATTCGGTCAATCGTCCAAACGCCAGTGCCGGGTTTTAGAAAGTCCCTGACTTCGCTGGGATAGCTAATGCCAGATTTCTCCGTCGAAAGATACAGTTCAACGCCGCTTTCCGTTAGCCGCAACGCCGTCCCTTCGATCGACAGCACTTTGTGTTCACCGACATCCAAATCAGACTTGCTGAAACTAACTTCCTTGCGCCAGTTTTTGCCCTGGTCGTCGGACCCGAACACAGCCAACTCCAGGCCGCGCTCACCCATGCCCAAACCCGTGCGAGAATCACCATGATTTCGGAAACGACCGACCAACCATAGCTTTCCGGCGGCGTCTTGAACCATGTTTCCGCCACCGAACCAATGACCAGTGCCAGGACGTTGCGGCGGAACGATCGTGGTTGCGGATGTTTGATCAATCAACCGTTGTGCAAACGCGATCAGCCGTTGCTTCTGGGGCGCATCCAATGTCATTTAGTCTTCCTTGCGAAACAAGATGCCAACTACGGCAATACTTCGACGGTAATCGGGTAAGAAGTCACATTCCCATCCACTTTCGCACGGAAAAAGAACGAACGCTTTCCGGGCACGGCCGATATGTCAGCAGTCAAGTAAAACTGGCGCTCGGTCGCCTCCTTGAGTACCAGCAATCCACTGAGGCCGATGTTATCGACATAGACGCCTTGGGAAACATTGCGTCCTGAATCTTCCTTGCCAAAATTCACTTCTTTCGCAAAACCTTTCTTACGACGAATCACCAAGCGTGCAGTGGCAGTTTCGCCACGCCGCACCTTGAGCGTCCAATCTTCGCTGGCCGCAGTCTCGCGATCAATGGGTTGGATCGACGGAATCACGTTCGGAATATCGCCCAAAGTCAGAGAACCAACTTTTCCGACTTTGCGTTCCACTCTTTTGCCGTTGATCATCGCCCAGGCAACCAGTTCGGGTTCCAGCTTGCCCTCCCAAGCCTCGGTGTCTTCGGCGACCCACAAGTTCCCGACGGCGAATCGCTGGCCGGATTCAATCGTCAACGGCATGTTGGATTTGATCTGCGGAGGCAAGTCTGGAATTTGGAAGTTGACCGGACCATCGAATTCATCAAAGCGATCTGCACGCACGATGAATTCTCGGCCCGTGCCTTTGCGCAACGTTCCATTCGCCGGCGACACGGACGCTTTGAAGTCAGGCTCAGCGGCTCGAATCTTTAGAGTGTACTGAAAGTTCTTTGCATCGCCGTTGCCGCGCGTGTCCGTGACACTGACGGTGTAAATCCCATCCGCTGGCGTGTGAAATACCAGGCGACTGGCGGTACCGGAACGGCGCGTTGGGTCGTCATCGTTTTCGTAGTAGATGTCAAAAACTGGCAAGCCGTTCGCGATTGGCTCTGTCCCCAAATCAAGCGGTTCGACGATGTATGCCGGTTCGCCCAACGCATGCGCGGTGTGCGTCGTGCCAAAATACGTCCACCGCTTTCCTTCGCCGGGAAAGACATTGAAACCGGAATCTGGACCGCGCGGATGCATCCACAACTTCGTGACTTCGCCATTGGCATACAGGTACTGGCTAAGGTGCATCTCTTGCCAGTTAAAGATCCGGAAATCGGTAACCTGCTCACTGTTTTTGCCACGAAATGTAAAGTACGAATCGCGGACCGCCTGCAACCGAGTTCGCAGAACCGGCTTTCCGCTCGCGTCCAAAATTGCGACCAGCGGATCGATCGCCTGCTTGGCCATCCGGTCAGCATCGATCGCCCAAACCTCGCCTTTGTTTGCACGCCACTGATACCGATCCGATTCGCCGGCCTCGTTGATAGAACCGGTGACTTGCACGCCCCTGCCAACGCTGATTGTCGCTTTGGCCGCAGCGTCCTTGATCGGAATTTGTTTTCGCAGCTCGGCCTCCGTGGTGGTCACCAACTCTTCTAAGTCCAGATAAATCGGATCGGACTCGATCGTGTCGGTCGTATCGGCAGTGTTCAACGTTGGTAGCGTTCGCTGCTGGAACGAGCCATCCAGCAAAGCAACGGTGACCGTTTTACCGTCTGGCGAAATCAACAGATCGCTGCCGGTATCGGAAAGCGTTTGCAAGTCAGCGGCTTGATTCCAATCGCTGGTTCGCAACAGTTTGACATTGCCGCTTTCGCTAATCACAACCATGCCGTCGCCGCTGGGTGTCAAACGAAAGTTCACGATGGGTGATTCATCGACGAACCGAGTTGCGACAATCGGATTGATTTTAGGTTTATCCAACGAGACCAAGTCCCAGACGCGAATCCGGTTGTCTGCGCTGCCGGCAACGATATGTTTTCCGCTGGGCGTAATTGCAACCGCAAAGACTTCGCCTTCGGGTTGACCCAACGTATCCAGACGCTCGCCTGTTTTTACATTCCAGACCTTCGCAGTCTCATCCGCGCAGCCACTGACCAGTACTTTGCCACCGGGCGAGAAAGCCAAATCAAAGACCGCTCCGTTGTGTCCTTTCAATTCACGTACGACTTTGCCTGTCGCCGCATCCCAAAGATTGATCACGCGATCGTAGCCCGCGGTCGCGATCAGCTTCTCGTTGGGAGAAAACACGGCTCGGTAAAGTATGTCGCGATGCCCAACCAGTTCCTTCAGATTCGATCCATCGGATACGCGATAAAGGCTCGCCTGTCCAAACGCTCCCGTCAAACCTGATCCAACCAAAAGCCGCTGCCCATCGGCGCTGAACTGCAAAGAATTGACTTTCCCTGGAAGCTCCGCGATCGTAGTAACAACATCATCCCCGCGCCGAATGATGACCTTGGAAAACCTTGCTTCGGCCCGCAGTGAACCGTCCGCCGACATCGCCATCGCCGTGATGGGTTCCTTGATTCCGGAGCCCGCAGGAATCTTTGGAGTACGCAGTTCGCGAATCATCGGAGCACTGCCGCTGGGGCCGACCGCACCTTGTTCGATCCACGTCGTGATCGTCGCGATCTGTTTTTCGTTCAGCGGTGTTTCGCCTTCGGGGGGCATTGCAGGTTCCATTTTGCCCGTGACCATCATCAACAATCGACTGCTGTTGGGTTGGCCGGCTGTGATCGCCACGCCCGACTCACCGCCTTTGATCAACGCATCGTGAGAATCCGACGCGAACTTTCCTTCTGCGTCATCAGCGTTGTGACAACCCGTGCAGTGTGCCTGCAAGATCGGCGCAATGTCCTTGGTGAAATCAACTTTGTCGGCGGCACTCGATACCGTTGTCACGCAGGCAACGACAACGCAGGCTACCAGAGAATGATTCAACATCAAATTATCCAATCGCAAGATGTTTAGTGATTGAAGGTAAACTCGCCACTGGTCAGAACGCTCCACGCAACATCCTGCAGCGCGGTTCTACGATCATCTTTGTATTCGTCAATGATCGACATTAGGTTCTTGCGTTCAGCGGCGGTCGGCTTCCGCATCAACGCAGCTGTGAACAGTCGGTCGATAATCGTAGCGTTGTCAGCGCCGCTTTTGATCATCCGGACGATCACGCTGTCCTTTGCAGTCAATTTTGGATTCAACGTATCGCCGTTGGACAAGTGCAAAACCTGCACCATGCTCGGTTCATCGCTGCGTTCACACTCACAAGTGATTTCGCGAGGATTCCGACCGAACGTTTTCAAAAAGTATGAGTTGACCGCAGCGTCATACAGCTCGATTGCTCGAGTTCCCTTTTTGTAGAATTCCGTTTTCTGCCGATCGGCACCTGGAAACGCGACCTCCGTGAACGATGTCGATGTTCCGAGCACTTGGTCGATCGAATCCAGCAAGACTTCTGCCATCAGCCGTCGCGGATAGTAACGACTCAAGTACTTGGATTCCATGGCGTTGTCGGTCAGCGAAACGCTACTGCGTTGATAGGTTTCGCTTTGCAGGATCGTCCGCATCAATTCTTTCAAGTCGAATTTAGCTTCCACAACATGTTTTGCTGCTGCGTTCAACAAAGGTTCGCACGAAGCCGGATTGCTGAGCCGCAAATCGTCGACCTGTTCGATCAGTCCGCGTCCAAAAAAGTTCGCCCACACGCGGTTCGCAATCGCACGCGCGAAATAGGGATTGTCTGGGTTGGTCATCCAATTCGCCAACGCGACGCGGCGATCGACCGGATCATCGAACGCGAGCGGGTCGGAGTCCAGCGGAGCAGGTTGTTGCGGCTTGCCAAGTTTCGGCTGAATCAAATCGCCAGATTTCGCAACATACAGCGTGCGGAGTCCGTTGCCATTGCGGCCATCACCGCCCCAGCCCTTGGCACGCACCCGAGCAAACAGGTTCGCCATCGCGTAGTACTGATCGTTGGTCCATTTTTCCAGCGGATGGTTGTGGCATTTGGCACACCCGATCGACAGCCCCATGAAAGCTTGGCAAGCGTTTTCGGTCATGTCTTCGGGCGACTGATTCAGAGCGTAAAAATTCGTCGCTCCGTTCTCATTGCTCTTTCCAGTTGCCGTCAGAACTTCACGTACGATTTCGTCCCAGGGCTTGTTGGCTCGCACCGCCTCGTTCAGCCATTTGTAATAGGACATCACAGCGACGGGTCGCAATCGAGTCCCGTTGATCACCAGAACATCGCTCCAGCGGTACGTCCAATAGGCAACAAAATCTTCGCTCGCCAGCAACCGTTCGATCAAGTGATCGCGACGCTGCGATGAATCCGCAAAGAATGTTCGCTGTTCTTCGAGTGTTGGCAAACGACCGATCGTATCTAGTGTTGCCCGCCGCACAAAAGCACCATCATCGCAGCGAGGCGACGGCCGAAGTTTCAATGTGCGAAGTTGATTGAGATTGATTTCGTCAATGAAGTTCCGTCTCGGGGCGACATCGTAAACTTTCGCGGGAACCGAATGCTGATAAGGAACGGTCAACCGCGACAAAGCGACTTTGCTGCCAAACCAAACTAGCACCGCACCTTCGCCACTGCCACGAACGCTAATCCGGCCTTCATCATTGACGCTCGCTACGGCTTCGTCAGTTGACGAAAACTGTGCCCACTGTGTGACATCGACGATGCTGCCGTCATCGTAGTGAGCGTTGACCAAGATCTGCGACTCGTTGTTTGGGTTCAACAAAGCCGCTTCGGGCAAGACGCTCAGCGAAAGCAATTGTTTGTCGTCATCGGTGGGACCTTGCGCGCCATTGGCAATCCACTGCGAAAGCACTTGGTAGTTGCGTGAATCGACATCCAGTTTCAAGCCGCCTTTGTGGGGCAACGCACCTGTCGGTTTCGCGATTAGCAAACTGCGGCCAGGATCCGAAAGTTCGATTCGACGCCCGCGAGCCTGCCGAGTGATCGAAAAGAAATCCGCCTTCGAGTCATAGCCTCGCAGCGACAATCGAAACCCGCCCTTTCCGGCCAACGCACCATGGCACGCACCCATATTGCAACCGGCTTTGGCCAACACGGATTGCACATCATTGCGAAAATTCCAACGATGCTTTTCGCCGGTCGCTTTTACCGTGACAGTTGCCGACGACTCATGCCCATCCTTGACCGCCGTAATCGTTGCCGTGCCATCAGAAACCGCCGACGCGACGCTCCCAGAAATTTTGACAACGCTCGGATCGCTGGACGTGAGTTGGGCGTCATCGATCACAGCGCCCAAGAGGTCATCTTGCACCCGGGCAACAACCAGTCGTTGGCGAGCCTCCGATCCGCCAAGCGTAAACTTAGACGGCAACAACGCAATGTCGCCACCGTGACATGTCGACATTGTGCACGACAATGCAACCAACAAGATCCAAGTGCGCATCTATTTGACTAAAAGAGTTTTGCAAAGAACGACAAACGAAGCTAACACGCCATGATAGCTGGACCAATTTTCATACACAAGGGAAAGTAGCTTGGCCGCAGAGTCTGTATGTTTTTGATTCTGGGAGATTTTGCTAACCCGACGCGTAAGCCTTGTCTTTACCCACAACTTTGACCGCAATCCTTTCGATTTTTTCAGTGTGA
>CAYNNP010000305.1:0-6614 GCA_964398215.1 uncultured Pirellulaceae bacterium
TTTGCGCTGTTCCGGCACGTATCGCGTCCTTGGTCCGGCCTACAACCAAACACCATAAAACCACATCTTCATGGTCGGGCATTTCACACCACTTCCGGTTATGATTGTCGCAGGATTCCTCCTCCATCAAGCTTGCAGCCCAATAGTCATTGAAGATTCACCATGAACAAGCCTCGGTTGGCAACACACTGGCAAATTCTGATCGGAATGCTGGCTGGATTGTTGGTTGGTGCTCTTGCCACCCAATTTGGCCATGAACAGTTCGTTATCGACTGGATCAAGCCATTTGGAACCATCTTTATCAACTTGTTGAAACTGATTGCGGTTCCAATGATCATCACTTCGCTGATCAAGGGGATCGCCGAACTTGGTGATATCACTCAGCTTTCCAAGATGGGCCTCCGAACGGTAACGCTGTACCTGGTGACCACGGTTTTCGCGATCATGATTGGCCTGATCATCGTGAATGTTGTTCGGCCAGGTGAGAAAATCGACGAAGAAACGCGTGTCGAATTGCTAAAAACGTTTGAAGAAACGGCAACAGACAAGATCGATGTCGCGCAAGCACAGCAGAAACAGGGACCGCTTCAGCCTTTGGTTGACCTTGTACCGGGCAACATTTTTTCTGCGTCGACTTCAAACCGCAATATGCTGCAGGTCATCTTTGTGGTTGTCCTGTTTGGGATCGGTTTGCTGCTTGTTGCCCCAGAACATCAACTGCCAATCAAAACGTTCTTCGATGCGCTGAACGAAATCGTGCTGAAGATCGTCAACATGATCATGGTGACAGCACCGTTTGGCGTATTCGCTCTTTTGGCTTCCCTGGTTGCCGAGATTCAGTCGATAGGTCTCTTGCTGGGGCTGTTGTGGTACGCCGGGTGCGTGATTGTTGGTCTCGCCATCATGATTTTCTGCTTCTATCCGGCGCTGGTGATCTGGTACACCAAGCAGAGCTACATGTTCTTTTTCAGAGGCATTGGGCCGGCTCAGATGCTGGCATTTTCCACCAGTTCAAGCGCGGCAACGCTGCCAGTCACCCTGGAACGAGTCGAAGACCACTTGGGCGTCGACAAGGAAGTGTCCAGCTTTGTTTTGCCAGTCGGTGCTACGGTCAACATGGATGGGACAAGTTTGTACCAAGCCGTCGCGGCAGTCTTTATCGCGCAAGCGTTCGGAATGGACCTGGATTTCCAACAACAGTTAACCATCGTCCTGACAGCGACTCTCGCATCAATCGGATCAGCAGCAGTTCCCGGTGCAGGGATGGTGATGCTGGTGATCGTCCTGGGTGCTATCGGAGTTCCCGAACAAGGACTCGCATTGATCTTTGCTGTCGACCGAATTTTGGACATGTGTCGAACCTGCGTGAACGTCACAGGTGATGCTGCCGTTTGCATGCTGGTCGCGGAAAACGTAAAAACCAACCAAGGACCGCCCGAGAAATAATCGTGTCGGGTTGAAGGCGGTACTACGACCACAAGGCACTTTCTAGCTCAACACCTGCTGAACCAATTCGCCGTGGATATCGGTCAATCGAAAATCACGTCCTTGGTATTTGTAGGTTAATCGTTCATGGTTGATTCCCATCAGGTGCATGATCGTGGCGTTAAGATCGTGTACGTGAACCGGATCGGCCGTGATGTTGTAGCAATACTCGTCCGTTTCGCCGTGCGTGTAGCCACCTTTCACGCCCGCGCCAGCCATCAACACAGTAAAGCAACGTGGATGATGGTCGCGGCCATAATTCGTTTTCGTCAACGCGCCTTGGGAGTAGATCGTTCGCCCAAACTCGCCACCCCAAACGATCAATGTGTCTTCTAGCAAACCACGTTGCTGCAAGTCATTGATCAGCGCCTTGGTTGCTTGGTCGGTATCGTTGCACTGCCCCTTGATGGCTTTGGGCAAACCACCATGGTGATCCCAGCCCATGTGGAACAGTTGCACAAACCGCACATCGCGTTCGGCTAGGCGACGCGCCAGCAAACAATTCGATGCGTAACTGCCTGGGCGATGAACATCTGGACCATAAGTCTCCAAAACATGTTTCGGTTCATCCGAAATGTCCAACAAATCGGGCACGCTATGTTGCATGCGGAACGCCATTTCGTATTGCGAGATACGAGCTTGGATGTCGGGGTCGCCGATCGTCTCAAGACGTTGACTGTTCAATGCATTTAAACGATCCAAAGTGCTCCGCCGCAGCGCCGTGGATACACCTGAAGGATTAGACAAGTACAATACGGCATCACCCGTGTTTCGAAACTTGACGCCCTGGTGTTTTGATGGGACGAATCCGGATCCCCAAAGTCGATCGTACAGCGGTTGATCGTTGGGGCGGCCACTACCAAAGGACGTCAACACGATGTACGCGGGCAGATCCTCGTTTTCGCTGCCAAGTCCGTAACTGATCCAAGAACCGATGCTCGGCCGACCGGCCAGTTGCGAACCTGTCTGGCAAAACGTGATCGCCGGATCGTGATTGATCGCTTCGGTGTGCATCGAACGGATCATGCACCACTTGTCTGCCAACGAAGACATGTGAGGCACGAGTTCGCTGAACCACATTCCCGATTGGCCATGCTGTTTGAATTTGAACATCGACGGGGCAACCGGAAACTTCTTTTGCTTCGATGTCATCGTCGTCAATCGTTGACCTTTTCGAATCGTGCTCGGCAGGTCTTCGTCAAAGTGATCGGCCATCGTTGGCTTGGGATCAAACAAGTCCATTTGCGATGGGGCACCCGACTGAAACAGATAAATGATCCGCTTTGCTTTGGGCGGATGATGTGTGCCGCCGTTGTTAGACGAATCGGCGAACGAATCGCCTGCCAGTGAAGCGAGCGCCGCAGCGCCAAGCGACGCCCCGCCACGGCGCAAGAATAGACGCCGATTGATTTCGTCTTGGATCGTGATTGCTGGGTTAATATCCATTGGAATCCCGATTAGTTCTAATTTCGCATGACAAATTCGTCGGTGTTCAGCAACACATTCGCGGTCATCGTGTAAGTCGCCCACTGGACCGGGTCGATTTCCGTCTCGGGTTTCCAGTCACCAACCGCAATCAATTTCTTTGCGTCTTGCGGTGATCCGGCGAAGTATTTGTGGTCAGATTGAATGCCAGTTTTCAAGACCAGCATTTCATCTGCCGTTGGCTTGCGCGAAAACAGATTCATGTAGGCAAATTCGATTCGCGACTCGGGAGTCGATCCTCCTTCGTTGATCATTTTTGCGGCTAGCCCACGAGCGGCTTCGATAAAGGTGACTTCGTTCAGCAGCGACAGCGCTTGGAGCGGGGTGTTGGTACGCGAACGTTTGATCGTGCAGACTTCTCGGTTAGGTGCATCGAACAGCAACATCGTTGGCGGAGCGGCCGTTCGTTTCCAAATCGTGTACATCGTTTTTCGGTGCAAACCTTGGTCTTTGTCGTGTTTGTAGTTTCGCAAATTGCCGTACACGCTGGTTTCATCCCAAACTTTTGCGGGCATGTAAGGCCGCACGCTTGGCCCGCCGATCTTGTTGACCAACAAACCGCTGACCGACAACGCTGAATCACGAATCAGTTCGCCAGTCAATCGAAAACGTGGTCCACGAGCGACCAATCGATTGTCGGGATCTTGTTCCAGCGATTTGGTTGTGACCTGCGACGACTGCCGATATGCGTGACTCGTGACGATCAGTTTGTGAATCGCTTTCATGTCCCAATTTTGCGCCGGCGCACCGTTGACTTGCGGCAGCACGGTCGGGTTCATGAACTCGGCAGCCAGAAAGTCCAGCAGTTCGGGATGGCTGGGATACTCGGCCTGGGATCCGAAGTTCTCAGTTGTCTTGACGATTCCTATTCCAAAGAAGTGTTCCCAAGCACGGTTCACCCAAACGCGAGCTGTCAGTGGATTCGATTCGCTTGCGATCCACTTTGCCAGCCCCAGCCGATCCATGCTTTGGTCAGCCGGCATCGGTGGTAAAGCAGCGGGCAAGCCCCGCGTCACTTTCTCGCCCGGTTTGTCGTATTCGCCACGCACCAAAATGAACGCGTCCTTTGGCTCACGCTCCTTCATCACCATCGTAGTTGGAAACGAATTTTCGTAAGCAACCGCCGCCTTCTTTGCTTTGTCTCTGTCACCAATCGCGGCCAGCAAATCGGTGTCCTTCTCTTTTTCAAACCAATCACGAAGCCGCTTATTTTGTTTTGCATTGCGGTCCTGTCGCTTGACCGCCAAGATTTTCTGGATGTCGCCAGGCAGCCCTGTTGTCGCCACCGACAAATCCGATGGCGAATCAGCGGAGACAGAAAACCGAAATCGACCGATTGCATGTCCGGTGTACGGCGAACGATGCTTCATCTCGATCCGCAGTCGTGAATTGCTGGGCAGATCTAGCGGTTTGTTCAGCACCAAAATCATCTTGCGCGGTACTCGCTTGGCGACTTCGTTGCCGTTGAGCGCCCAGCCCTTTTTGGCGACGAGCTTTTTGTGCTGCGCCGCGCGCACATTGGCGACGTCCCAGCCCGGTTGCGAAAAATCGGCTTCCACACGATCAAACGTCAACGGCTTTGTTTTCGCACCTTCTGTCTCAAGGAAAACGTTCAACTGAGACAGAACGATATTGCCGTTGCCGTTTCGCCCAAACCCTTTTTGGGCCAGTGATTCGTGCGGCAGGACTTCCAGCATCATGCCTGTCAGCTGGTCACCAGAAACGGTCGTCGTGATTGTGTAATCATCAAAGCCTGGGTTCTTGCCGTGCACCAAAGTCGATTGGTCTTCGAGCGTTTTGAATGATGCGCCGCCAGCGGATTTGGTTTCCAAGTCCACCAGTACATTCCAGCTAGCGGGCTGCGGGCTGGCTTCGCGATCCGACTCCCACTTCGCCAGTCTTTTTGGGGAAGATTTGCGGATGGCCGCGATTAGTTTTGAGGCTTTCGTTTCCTCTGCTTTTAAATCGACAAGCTTAGATTCTTGCTCCGCCGATTTCAGCGTCAGCAGTGGTGGCGTGTTTTGGCCGTTCTTTCCTTGGGGTGAAAGGACGCCAGATTCTTCAACTGAATTGAAGAACGCAAACATCTGATAGAACTCTTTTTGGCTGATCGGATCGTACTTGTGATCGTGGCATCGGCAGCAGTTGAAGGTCAGCCCCAACCAAGTCAGTCCGGTGGTTTCGACGCGATCAATGACCGTTTCAACGAACCACTCGTCAACAATTCGGCCGCCTTCGCCATTGAGCCGATGGTTGCGATTGAATCCCGTCGCGATGATTTGGTCTTTTGTTGCGTCGGGCAACATGTCGCCAGCAAGCTGCTCGACAGTGAATTGGTCGAACGGTTTGTTTTTGTTCAGCGAGTTGATCAGCCAGTCGCGCCAAGCCCACAGTTCGCGACTACCGTCACTTTGGAATCCGTTGCTGTCGGCATATCGAGCAAAGTCCAGCCAAGCGATCGCCATTCGTTCTCCATAGTGGGGCGACATCAGCAGTCGATCGACTAGTTTTTCATAGGCGTCTGGCGACTCGTCTGCGAGAAAAGCCTCTGCCTCTGCACCTGTTGGCGGCACGCCGGTCAGGTCCAGGGTGACGCGGCGAATCAAAGTCGACTTGTCAGCCAGTGCGGCGGGCGAAAGGTGGTGTTGTTTTTGTTTTCGCCGCAGAAACGCGTCGATTGGATTTACGGATTTGTTGCTTGGTATGCCTGGTCGAACCGTTGGCTCGAATGCCCAGTGGCCTTGATACTTGGCGTCTTGATCAATCCATTGCCGCAAAAGCTTGATTTGTTTTGCCGAAAGCGAGCGTTCCGATTCTGGCGGCGGCATGACTAGGTCGGGATCATTTGACGTGACGCGGTCGATTAAATCACTGGCCGATGCGTCACCTGGAACAATCGCAGCTGCATGTGCACCATCGGGTGTATCGAGTCGCAAATCGGCTTCGCGCGCCGCATCATCTGGTCCGTGACACTGATAGCAGTTGTCCGACAAGATCGAGCGGATGTCGCGATTGAAATTGATGTCCGTCTGTGCATGCAGCGATGATCGGGCAACCATCATCAAAGCAATGGTCACCAAGACGAGCAGTATATTGCGTTTCATATTTGGCGGGTGGGTTTGGTGGGCTACCAGCAGTATAGCTCACGCCACCAGCCAGCGTTGTATCCGCCTCCGAGGTAGTGAGTTTTTAGGCCGGAAGTCGGCTAACGCCTTGTCGCTCCCCGAAAACGCTTTTCCTTGAGCGCCTTTTCCAGCTGCTGAAGTTGATCCAGCGTCTGTGGCGGAATCGCCGTCCTCGGCAACGCTCTGGCATCGAACTGCAAATTGGCAACGGGACGATTGCGAGGCGAATATAGTCGAGCGAACCAGTAGCAGAAGTGAAACAGTTCGCGAACCGCCTGCTTGGCATCGTTATCCGGGATCGCCCGGTGCGAGTGAACAGCGCGATTGCCGAGCGTGATGACAATTCGCTGTTCGCCTCTTGCGATGGATACGCCGATACAAGCCGGCCGACGCACGAGTGGAGAGCACTGCGTAGACAAAAAAGCGTAGGCAGCAAAACAAAAATCGTAGTCGCTGGCATTATGTCTGCTTTTTTATTGATAGATGACAAATGACAATTTCTAACCACGTTTCACTGTC
>CAYNNP010000306.1:0-4985 GCA_964398215.1 uncultured Pirellulaceae bacterium
GGACGCAATCTGTGTTTTCAAATGAGAAAGGTCTGTTAGCCGTTTTGGGTGTGCGAGATCCAAAAGTAGGAGATGTTGTCCACCTGTTTTGCAAGGACAGCGCAGATCAGAGAGGTAAGGTTGAAAGCATCACGGCGGTCGATCAATTCGGATTTAAAAAGGTTACCTACTTTTGGAAAGATGTGATCAGGTTGGACGGTAACTACACAGACAACGGGTATTCTGGGTGTGGCTACTATGTGAATGATGGAACCGAAGACAGCCCTGAATATTGGCTGGTTGGCATCCATCGAGGTGCATCGAATTTTGGAGGAATGCGGAGCGTTGGTTGTAAAGTACCGTCCAAGTATCACACGTAGGTTTGGTTTTCGGTTTGACCGCGCGCGACACGTTTCGCTGAACTTTCGATGAACTGTGGCAAGCCGTCAGGCATTTCCTTTCCGGCCTCTTTCAAGACGGCGAAGTCGGTTTGCTCCCACATTTCAAATCGCTTTGCGAACGGCTCGGGCAAGTCACTGCCAGCGGAATGCTGATACTCAAAGATCTCACCATTGATCCACTTCGGATGTTGAATCGTCGTGATCGTGCAAGTATTAACGCTGCCGCCATCTGGATCCAACAAAGAGTCTTCCGTTAATGCCACTGTGAAAAAACTGAAAATATCACCGTTGCGCCACATCCTAGATCGTCTCCTTGGATAATGGGGAGTCGATTCGTTGTCGAATCGCCGATTTCATTGATGGTTTGGTTGCTAGAGATTTATGTCTGATTCGTTGGATTTACCGCAGGACAACTCGCCGGATTCGACCATTGACGGAGAGATGGCGCGGATTTTGGAGCAGTATCTGCAGGATCAAGAGGCTGGTACCGCAGAGCCTCGCGATGAATGGTTGGCCAAGCACCCAAGGCACGCGGATCGCTTGGCAGCCTGTTTGGATGGCGTCGAATTGATGGGGGCTGGTGGTTTTTTGATTGGCGACGTTCACGGTAAAAGCGAAATTGGGCCTGCGCCCAAAACGATCGGCGATTACGAGATCATTGGCGAACTTGGCCGTGGCGGAATGGGTGTTGTTTATGAAGCTCGTGAAAAATCACTTGATCGAATCGTCGCGCTAAAGGTAATGCGGTTCGGTGTGGTGGATCCCAAAGCACTCGATCGATTTCAGCGCGAAGCCGAAACGGCGGGCGATCTTCATCACACCAATATTGTTCCCGTGTACGCGACTGGCCGCGAAGGTGACACCAGTTGGTATGCGATGCAGCGGATCGAAGGCGATAGCCTAGCCAAACGGATTGATGATGCAAAGCAATCGGATACTCCAATCCAGTTGGCGGAAATCATTTCTTTTGGTGTGCAGGCTGCCGAAGCGCTCGATCACGCGCATCAGCGTGATGTGATTCACCGTGACGTTAAACCAGCGAACCTAATCGTTGATGGCGAAGATCGTGTTTGGCTGACCGATTTTGGATTGGCGCGTCGCTTGGCAGATGTCGGCGCCACGATGACCGGCGCGATGATGGGCACGCCGCGATACATGAGTCCTGAGCAGGCAAGTTTGAAAGGCGACAATGTCGACTGCCGAACGGATATCTATTCGCTGGGTGCGACGTTGTTTGAACTGGCGACGGGGGAGCCGCCGTTTACTGGCGACGATCCGCTGAAAGTGATCAGCCGCATTCGCTATGAAGATGCCAAGAGTATCCGTCACTCGCGACCTGATTTGCCTCGCGACTTGGACGTTGTGTTGGCAAAGTGCATGGAAAAGGATACGAAACGTCGATACGCAAGCGCGGCCGAATTGGCTGCCGATCTACGAGCGATTGGTGATGATCGCGCGATCAGCGCACGACCGATTTCGATATTCGAAAGGGCGGCGCGAGCAACGCGAAAACACGGGGCACGTTTTCGTGTTGCCGGCCTGGCGATGTTGGTAACGGCCGCGACGATCCTGTTTTCGCTTGTCGCATGGCAGAGTTTTAGCGAAAGTAAGCTTGGTTCCTTTCGTTTTCGTGCCGGCGGAGGTCCGTTTGTTTCGACCGTTCATCCAATCGGAGGAAATAGTCTGTCGGCCAACGCGAGAAATCTAACCGTGCCGATGCAGGTGCCAGCCGAATTGACAGCTGGTGACTACGACATGACGCTTGCCCCGCGTGGCAAGTGGAGTCGAAAAGTAAGACTGTCTGTTGCAAAGGGAGAGCAGTCCGAGTTTCGGATGGGGGCAAGCGGCCCGAAGCCACGAGAAATAGAGATCGATCAAGCTGATGTGGTCGCGGTTGCTGGCTTTCAAGAGAGCGGCGCATTGATTCGCAAAGACGGAAAGCTGAAACGCGTGACTGCAAGTGGTCGCGATGAGTGGGAGTCAGATGTCAGCAACATCGAAACCAGCTTACTTTTGTTGTCTGATCCCACGTCCCAGCCAAAGTCTTTCAATGTCGACTTTGCCAACACGGCATTGGTGGTGAATTCACGACAACATCGCGCGTTGTTTGAAAAGAACCCGCAGTACGCGGCCCCTCATGTCGCGTTGACGACACCGATCGACCTGGATAGTGACGGCAAGTCCGATACGATCGTCGCTGCATTCGATAAATCGTCGTTGTTGGCGATTGACTCAAAGGGCGATGTGCTCTGGGCCTGCAGCTATGACTTGAATGGTGATTTTGCAAAAGGCAACCCAAGTAATCCACCAGCGATCGTGAATGGAAGAAAGCAGCGGCTACCGAAAGTGAATTACCCTGGCGTGATGGGGTTGCTGGATGCGGGGGACCAGAACGGTGACAGTGTCAATGATTTGGTTGCGTCGTTGATCCACATTCGGCCGGGAATTCAAACAGATACCAGTGTCGTTTTGATTAGTGGCAAGTCGGGCGAAGTGATTTCGTCTGTGCCAACGCCATCGATCAGCGTCGCGGATCGATCACGGTGGCCAGTGGATGGGATGCTAAGAACCGATCGTTATTTTGGGCGTGACTCGGGGTCACTGCGTTTTAACGAGCACGGTGTGGTTCGTGATCGCATCTCTTGGTCATTGCCACAAGTTTCTTGGTCGAACGGAAGCGGGCAACCAAAGTTTGCCGTTCCGTCACCAATAAAGATCGCGCAAGCCAAGTCCGAATCGAATGCGGCGTCACCGTTGTATGCGATTCAGCATATTGACGACCAATGTCACGTGATTGACATGGCAGATGCAAGTGTTTTGCACACGATTCAATTGCCTATCAAAAATGTTTTGGCTCCGCGCATCGCAAGACTAGCTGATCAAGATTTTGCATTGATCTTTCATGAGACAGATTTGTCTTTTCGCTCGCCACGTACCGAGGACGGGACCATTGTTTTGGCGTACCGGGCGAGCAATGGTGAAAGACTATGGCGTCACGTTGCGTCGTACGTTGACTGGCAGCAGCGGGTTGGCAATCGCAGTCGGACGGACTGGCCGTTGGTAGCGGATGTCAATTCCGACGGTGCTGACGAAGTGCTTTTGCCAACAGCCAGGTATCGAAACAAGGCCGAGTCTGGTGTGCGAATGTTGGATGCGTTGACGGGAAAGTCCATCTGGAGCACAGAAGAATACCCGGTCAAGGATTCGGCGGATGAGACTGTGAATCGGATGGCGGTTTCGGCTGACATCGACGGCGATGGTTGGCGTGAATGGGCAATCGCCACCATTGGATCTGACCCAAGTAACCAGTTGCACAGGAGTCAGAGGCAGGACGTTGGTGATGCCTATGTGTACGTCGATTGGATCAGCGGAAAAAACGGTCGATCGTTAGCGTGGGCTAGAGCCAAGGTGCCGATTTTGTCAGATCAGATCTCTGTCGCAGAAATTGATGCGATCCGCTGCGACATTCCTGGCGGCGATTCGGGAACCATCGAAATCGATCTGGTTACCGGTGATAGTCGGGATGACTTGGAGTTGGATTCATTGGTGGCTCGTTTTCATCCCAGTTCGCCCGATCCGGTGGCCATTGCTGCTGGGGTTGAAGCGATTGCATCGCCCCCGGTTTCGGGTGCTTTACCAAATGGTGCCCAAAAACGAGTTTTCTACGCTCGCCCCGGACCTTACGCGGAAGGTCCCGAGCGTCTTGTTTTCTTAGGTGATCGCCCCAGCGATGCAACTCGTTTGGGCGAACGTGATCTGGTTGGGACTTGGGCCCAGTCAGGCACGGACTACCTTGCTCTGTCCGGTGGCCAGCCGCGGAAATTGGTCGTCGTGGACGCGGCGACGCATCGCATGTTGTGGCAATGGCAAGACAACCAATATCCAGACGCTGAATTCACGATGGTTGGCGACAACTCAAACGGTAGCCTAGGTGTTTTGCTTCGGACATCTGATTTGCCGCTGGTTTTGTTGGATGCAAAGACCGGGCGGACGAAGTGGACGATGTCTGATTCGGTCTACGGTGGTGTCAAGTTTGCAAAGCTGATCGATGACAAACGATTGTTGATCGTCGGTGATGGCCGAGTTGCGACAAGTGGTTTCCCCAAGCCTCCTGACTATTTTAAGATGTCGATGGTTGACCCAACCAATGGCCAAATTCTGTGGGCCAAACACTTTTTGTGGCGAGCACCACGGGTGAACACACCCAACGATTTTAATGACCTGCAGTTTGTCGATGTGAACGGTGACGGAGTGCTGGATGTTGTCGGCCCAGATCAAGAGGAAGACGAGCAACTGCAGATTGCTGTTTGGGACGGAGCTAGCGGGAATCGGCTGTGGGCAAGGTCCTTGAAATTTCGTGGGTCCCGGAGCGACTACTTTGTGTTTTTTCGCCTCGTTAATCGAAATGGAAAGCCAACCGTCGTTTACTACGGCCCTGATGGCGAATTCTACTCGCTGATTGTGTGTGATGCTGCGACGGGAGAAAAATTGCTGTCTACACCGCCTATGGATATCCAGCATCGTTTTGTGGATCGCAGCTTTGCGCAAGAGGCGTTTGATTTTGCGGACTGTTCAACCAGTGATACGGCGATCATTGGCCTACTG
>CAYNNP010000306.1:5085-6592 GCA_964398215.1 uncultured Pirellulaceae bacterium
ACATGAAATCGAGTGATCCGATTTGGACCGCAAAGTCTGGTGTCAGAGAGCGACCGCGAAGCATTCGTTCTGTCGATGAAATAGGGACTTCGTTCGCGTGGATTGAGTATGAACGCTCACATCGGTTGCTAGATCTTGCATCCGGAAAGGAATTGCATCGTGTTGAAACGTTAGCCGCGAATCCGTACGACCGACCGCTGGTGACAAGAGTCCACAAGCACAACGGTGGCACGGCGCTGCGACTGGCACGGCCAGTCAAAGAGGGTGTTGTAAACCGTTGGGTCGGCGCGTTGGATGATGTGCCAGCGTCGACGGAAATTCATCACCACAAAGATCCGCGAAGATTGAGAGGCCTGTTTGATACAAAACGTATTTCGTCAAACTCGGCTTGGGACACAATTGCGTGGTCTGTACGGTCGATGTTTGCACTCGTTGTATTGGTGATCATCCCGTTCACTTATGTTGGGCGAATATTTCGTGAAAAACGCTTTAGTTTGTCTTGGATGTTGCTCGCGCCAGTGGTGGCAATACTGTTCTTGTTGGTCTGGAACTCGCAGTGGATTCAGAAACCAGGGCCAATGTTTTACGTGTTTAACGGAATCGGTGTGATCATGGTTCCTGCCGTGTTCTACCTCGCATTTAGACGCACGCAATCAGATAGCATGCCCTACCGACGTCGACTGTTGCTGTTTGCGATCTTGGTTTCATTCGTCATCTTTCTCGCTGTGTTCTACAATCGAGACGGCGGATCAGATTTTCACTATCAGTTCGTTTGGAACGACGTGCTCCTGATACTCTGGCTAAGTATCTGCGTTGTCGCACAACTGTTTTGTTGTGGAGCATTGTTGCATTGGATATTTACGTGGCGTTCGCGTCGAAAAGCTAATCAAGTAGGGCAGACTGCTGGTAAGGAATTGGCAGTATGACAACTCTGGATGAAAGCGAAGCCGAAGAGTCGCTGCGTGCGACTTGGTCGATTGGTCCATTGAGACCATGGTTGAAAATGCTGGCTGAGCGACAGATCCCACGAGCGTTGCGCGGCAAAGTGGATGCATCGGATATCGCACAGCAAGCACTCGTTGATGCTTGGCGCGGGCAAGAACAATTTCGTGGCAAAACGCATGCGGAGCGTTTGGCTTGGCTGCGAGTGATTTTGACCCGAGCGATTATGCGCTGTGATCGTGATTTGTTGCAAACTGCCAAACGAGGCAAAGGCCGTGAGAAAACCCTGCAAGCGGCGATCGATCGCGACAGTGTGATGATGGAACAATTGGCGGTTGGCAAAGAACCAGGACCAGAGTCAATCGCCGAAGGCGCCGAGCAATCCCTGTTGTTGGCGGCCGCATTGCAGAAGCTACCCGAGAACTATCGAACCGTATTGACGCTCCGGCATATCGACGGATTGTCCCACGAAGAGATAGCAAGGCAGATCGACCGATCGTCTGCAGCAACCAGAATGCTGTGGATTCGAGCGCTAGAAGCTTTGAAAAAAGCCTATGGCGAGTAG
>CAYNNP010000307.1:0-6587 GCA_964398215.1 uncultured Pirellulaceae bacterium
ACTTGCGTCCGAAGTTCCGGCAATTGCAGCGTTTGCTCGGTCCGGCCTACCTCAAGAGCGCAACTTCAAAAAGCGTAAGCGAGGGACAATCAATCTTGGCCCGGTCCCTCGCTCACGCGTCGGGTTACCAAAAACCAATGCCCGAAGTAAAAGCGCAACACCAAAACTCACCCGTTGGGTTGCCTTTGATATACTGCGATGGTCAACACGTGTCACACTTACCTCACACGCCACGTTCCGATGCCTTCTGTAGTGAAACAGTGCTGCCTGTGCGAACGATACCCAAAGCGCGGGACAACGGAGCATCACTTGATTCCGCGCACTTGCCATAGCAACAAGTGGTTTAAAAAGAATTTCAGTCGCCAGCAAATGCAAACGACTATTAGCGTGTGCCGCGATTGCCACAATGCGATCCACCGTTTCGTGCCGCGCGAAAAAGAGCTTGGTCGGCACTTCTACACAATCGATCGATTGCTCGCCCATGAAGAGATCGGCAAATATGTCGCTTGGGCGCGGAAGCATTGAACTGCTTGAGTCGCCACCCTACGACAAAGCCCAGGGTCACGATGTGCGACCCTGGGCTCTGCCTTTAAACGCTATAGGTTTGGTGACCTATTTTCCTTGATGAAGGTCGAATCGATCAAGGTTCATCACCTTGTTCCAAGCTGCTACGAAGTCGGTAACAAACTTCTGCTGCGAATCTTCGCACGCATAAACTTCTGCAATGGCTCGCAGTTGTGAATTCGATCCAAAGACGAGATCGACCGAAGTGGCAGTCCATTTTAGATCGCCAGTCTTTCTGTCTCGTCCTTCAAAGAAATGATCGCATGCAGGGGAAGTTTTCCACTGAGTGCTCATGTCCAACAAATTCACAAAGAAGTCGTTTGTCAGCGCCTCTGGTTGCTTTGTCAACACACCCATCTCGGCAAGTGGTCCAGCGCCAGAGTTAGCATTCAGGACTCGCATCCCACCGACAAGCACCGTCATCTCGGGAGCTGTAAGCGTCAACAGTTGAGCTCGATCGATCAACAATTCTTCGCCCGTTCGCTCAAGATCATGTCCGAAAAAGTTGCGGAATCCATCTGCTTTTGGCTCCAGCACATCGAATGATTCAGCGTCGGTATTTTCCTGAGTCGCGTCGGTACGGCCAGGGTGGAACGGAACGACAACGTTTTGACCAGCCTTCTTGGCCGCTTCTTCAACAGCTGCACAACCGCCCAGCACAATGATGTCGGCGAGCGATACCTTTTTGCCGCCGGTTTGCGAGCCGTTAAAATCTTTTTGAACTTGCTCCAATTTCGCCAAGACCTTCGCCAGTTCGGGGCCTTCGTTGACCGCCCAGTCCTTCTGTGGTGCAAGCCGCACGCGAGCTCCATTGGCACCACCACGCTTGTCGGACCCGCGGAACGTTGCCGCTGATGCCCACGCAGTTTTGACCAACTGGGAAACCGACAGTCCGGATGCAAGAACCTTCGCCTTGAGGTCGGTGATGTCTTGATCGTTGATCAATTCGTGATCTACCGCCGGAACCGGGTCCTGCCACAGCTGCGGCTCGGGAACCTCTGGCCCAAGCAGACGTGAGACGGGGCCCATGTCGCGATGGGTCAACTTGTACCAAGCTTTTGCGAACGCTGCTGCGAACTGATCTGGGTTCTCGTGGAAACGTTTCGAGATTTTTCCGTAGATCGGATCCATTCTGAGAGCGAGGTCGGTTGTGAACATGATCGGAGCATGCGTCTTCGAATCATCGTGAGCATCCGGAACTGTACTTTTTGCATCAGGATCTGTTGGGACCCACTGCCAAGCTCCCGCAGGGCTCTTTACCAAATCCCAGTCGTAGCCGAACAAGTTATCAAAGTAACCGTTGGACCACTGCGTCGGCTGGTTACTCCACGCACCTTCCAAACCACTGGTGATCGTGTCCTCAGCATTTCCTTTTCCAAATTTGTTTATCCAACCAAGACCCTGGTCAACAAGGCCAGCGCCTTCGGGTTCCGGACCAACATTGTCTTCAGGGCTGGCAGCACCATGAGCTTTTCCGAACGTATGTCCGCCAGCAATCAAGGCAACAGTTTCTTCATCGTTCATTGCCATGCGAGCAAACGTTTCTCGAATGTCCTTGGCGGCAGCCAAAGCAACGGGTTCACCACCGGGGCCTTCCGGATTGACGTAAATCAATCCCATTTGAACAGCTGCCAGTGGGTTCGCCAGGTCTCGTTCTCCGCTGTAACGCTCGTCTCCTAGCCATTCACTCTCAGGTCCCCAGTTAATATCTTCCTGAGGTTGCCAAACGTCCGCACGACCACCGGCGAAACCAAAAGTTTCAAACCCCATGGACTCAAGAGCAACATTGCCAGCCAAAACCATCAGGTCAGCCCACGAAATCTTGTTTCCATATTTCTGCTTGATTGGCCACAGCAAACGGCGAGCCTTGTCCAGATTGGCATTGTCCGGCCAGCTATTCAGCGGTGCAAAACGTTGAGTACCGTAGCTCGCGCCGCCTCGGCCGTCGGTGACTCGGTAGGTACCAGCGCTGTGCCAAGCCATGCGAATGAACAGCGGTCCGTAATGACCGTAGTCGGCAGGCCACCAGTCCTGAGAATTCGTCATCAATTCCGTGAGGTCTTTCTTCACGGCAGCGAGGTCAAGCTTCTTGAACTCTTGGGCGTAGACAAAGTCCTCGCCCATAGGATTGCCCTTGCGAGAGTTTTGGTGCAGGATTTCCAAGTTCAATTGGTTTGGCCACCAGTTCCTGTTGGATTTTGCTCCAGCCAGTGCAGGGCTGACGCCAGCCATCGGGCATTTTTCGGTACTTTCCAATTTCTTCTCCGAATTTTCTTGGGGTGGATTAGCGTTTTGCGGTTCTTGCGCGATTGAGGATGTGGCGATGCAAAGCACCGCAAAGCCTGTCACAGCACAAATGAAGTGTTTTTTCAAGGTCATTGCTTTGTCCGAGGTTGGAATTCTAAACGCAACAGATCGTCGACCGGTAGCATCCTAAGAATATCGCAGGAACCTGTCGATGCATCCAATGCATTGCGGTACTATGCTCTATGCATTGAATGGATTGCTCTATCAGTTGGGAACATTGGCCATGGAACTCGATCAGTTGCGTTATTTCCTGCAAGTCGCCGAACGGGGCAACTTCACGCGGGCAGCTGAAGACATGACGATTTCCCAGTCGGCGCTAAGTCGTTCGATCCAGAAACTGGAAGAAGAGCTGGGGCAGCCGGTCTTTGAGCGGAAGACGCGAGCGGTCACGCTGACCGAAGCCGGCGTCTTGCTGCAGTCTCGTGCAGAGCAGATCCTAACGATTCTTGCAGACACCAAGGCCGAGATCACCGACGATGGCCAAAGCGGTCGGGTGCGAATCGGTGCCATCCCAACGATTGCTCCGTACTTTCTGCCTGATTTGCTGCGTCAGTTTTCATCTGAATTTCCGAACGCGGCGTTGATCGTACAAGAGCTGACAACTGACGCGTTGCTAAAGAGTTGTACACAAGGCGAAATCGATCTGGCGATTCTGGCATTGCCTGTCCCGGCAAAGTACCTGGAGTTCGAAGAGTTATTCGAGGAGGAGTTGTTGCTGGTTTTGCCACCGGATCATCCCTTGACCGAAATGCCAAAGATCGGATTGGCCGACGTCGAGCCGTTTCCGTTCGTACTGCTGGACGAAGCTCATTGTTTGTCGGACAGCATTGTGTCTTTTTGCCGGAACCGTTCGTTTCAACCGGTCGCTGTCGAAAGGACTAGTCAACTGGCGATGGTTCAAGAGTTGGTATCGCTGTCGCATGGCGTGTCAATGATTCCCGCGATGGCGCGCGAACTGGATCAAAGCGACCGCCGCGTTTATCGCTCGTTCAGTGGCAAGAGCCCAACCCGAAAGATCGCGGTGATCTGGAACCCGTATCGGTTTCAAAGTCGACTGGTGGAAGCCTTTAAAGATCACATTCGAAATCACACGCAGCAATACAATCAGTAGTCTTCACAAGTGAAAAACATGGCGATCCCAGCGGCGCGCTGCGGGGGATTTCCTGCGGTAAAATTCGTCTATGTGAAGTTTCTGTTACGTAGTCTCACAACGGCGGCCCGAATCCGATAGCCTATTGCATTGTGAATTCAATCTTCGCTCCAAATAGGTGCACCGAATGGCTTACCAGCGATTTTTCTTGTTCATCGTTGCCGTCTTTGGATTGACGTTTTCCGCACAAGCCGCTGAGCTGTATCGGATTGGCGAAGGAACTCGTTTTCCGATCCAGGGAAAAGAGGCAGACTGGATCGATGGCGACTACGTCTTGAAAAGCGATGTGCTAATCGCTGTTGTCGCGCATCCCACCAAAACGCGTGATGCCAACATGACCGTTCGTGCGGTCGGAGCGGGGATCATTGATTTGACACGGCGCGATGTGCAGTCGGATCAACTAAGTGCGTTCTATCCTGCCGCCGGGCGATACGGTTTTTCCGACGATAGCACGACAAAGATGGTTGCTGTGAAAGGTGACGAAGCGATTTTGCGATTGCAATCGAACCGTTCGGTCGCCGGTGATGAGTCTACGTGTGTGGTCGAGTATCGCTTGCGTAACGGCCAGCCATTTATCACTTGCCAGGTTTCAGTTACCGGTAAAACCGTGGCAGGCTTCCGCCCTTCCGATTCAGTTCGCGCTGATCGAACATTCGAGTTCGGTGTCTTGAAGGACATGGGGGTCGCGTTTTGCGAAGACGAGAACTTTCGGCAGACTTACGGCTTTCAAGCACTTGGTAGCAGCGGCGACCCAAGATGGGATCGTAATCGGGCGCGACGCGTAACGTATTTCTTGGAACGTCCAAAGTCCAGTGAAACCATCGAGTGGCAAACGCGTATTTTTCCAGCGAGCAGCTCAATGGATTTGGCAGGGATTGTCGCGGGCGCTCCTGAAACAACGATTTTGGTTGCCGGCGCGGTCGGTGACCAGCCACGGATCAAACTTTCGATCGTCAAATCCGACCCCGCACTGCCGAAAGACAGCACGTCTTGGCGATGTGCACCAGACGGGAAATCAGTCGTTCACCTAATGCCGGGCAAGTACCGGGTACGTGCCCAAGCCATCGGTCATCAGCCTGTGGAGAAAGATGTCGATGTTGCTGACAATCCATCGACGGTGGAACTGAAACTTGGGCCTGCGACAGCTGTGAACGCTAAAGTTGTTGATGGAACGGGCAAACCGATCCCGTGCAAAGTCAGTTTTTACGGGCGCGAGGTCGACGGGAAGAGCACTCCGACGCCCAACTTTGGGCTCGATAGCCAAAGTGGTAGTGTTGGCAATACCGTTTACAGCGCGGACGGCGAATTCATCCGTTCGATACCGCCCGGTGCGTACGAGGCCGTGATTAGTTACGGACCTGAATACGATGCGGAGTTCAAAGACATCGTTGTTTCGGAGGGTGAATCGCTTGAGCTGTCAGTAACATTGAAAAGGGTTGTGGATACGGAGGGCTGGGTGAGTGCCGAACTGCATAGTCACAGCAGTCCGTCAGGTGATAACACGTCCGACCAACTTGGTCGTGTCGAGAATCTTGTCTGTGAGCATCTGGAATTTGCGCCTTGCACGGAGCACCAACGCATCGAATCGTATGATGATCAGCTTAAGATTCTTGGTGCGGAAGCTCGCATGGCAACGTGCACGGGAATGGAGTTGACTGGTTCGCTGTTGCCGATCAACCACCAGAATGCTTTTCCATTGAAGTGGAGTCCCTACGAACAGGATGGCGGCGGCCCCAGAGTGAGTAGCAATCCGGTTACTCAGATTGCTCGGATCGCGATGTGGGACGACAAAGCAGACAAGGTTGTTCAATCGAACCATCCAAATCTTCGCCAGATGTTGCGCGACAAAAATTTGGATGGAACGGAGGACGGTGGCTATTCGGAAATGTTGGATTACATGGATGTGATCGAGATCCATCCGCCCTCGGATATTTTTAAGCCATTGGATCAAATCGAAGAGCAGAAGGATCGAGATAACAATCGAATGCAACACTGGATGAATTTGATTGCGTCGGGTCGTTACATTCCAGGGGTTGTCAATACGGACGCACACTACAACTGGCATGGAAGTGGATGGATGCGAAACTGGATCGCTTCCAGCACCGATGATCCGGCCAAAATTGGCGTGCCCGAAATGATCAAGAGTTTGGAGGCTGGCCGCATTGTTATGTCGACGGGGCCTTTCATGAATTTTTCCATCGAACATGCAAGTCTAAAAGAATCTGCAAGGATCGGAGATCGAGTCAAGATCGAAGACGGCAAGGCGCAGGCGGTGGTCAAAGTGCAGTGTCCGAATTGGATGGATGTGAATCGAGTCGAGATTTTTGTGAATGGGAAATTGGTTCCTGAGCTTTCGCGTCGTCGCAGTACTCATCCCGATGCGTTTGCTGACGGAGTTGTCAAGTTTGATCAGAAACTGAAGTTCGAATTGAAAGGCGATAGTTTTGTGATCGCAGCAGCAATCGGCGAAAAGTTGAAGCTTGGTAGAGTGATGGGAAACAAGTTTGGAAATCGCCCTCCCGTCGTCGTCTCAAATCCAATTTTCGTGAGTGTCGAGTAGTCCCAA
>CAYNNP010000308.1:0-6587 GCA_964398215.1 uncultured Pirellulaceae bacterium
CACGCCGCAAAAATCGAAAACGTTGCGGTCAAAGTTGTGGGTAAAGACAAGGCTATCGCCCTGCGGCTAAAAGGTTTCTGAATCATGAGTGCACCTGCATTTGCATGATCTCGCCGCTCAGTCACAAATGAGCCGATGGGCGATAGCCCCGGTTTTGAGCACAACTAGACCGTCACTAGCCGGGACTATCGCCACTACGAGTTAATCGATTCGCGCCATCCTAACGCTGGGGCGTTTTTAGATTTCTACTACGCGCTGTTCGACTGTTGAACGCGAAATTGCGTCTAAGATTTGGTGGGTGTCGATGGCTTGCTGCTGTAGGCTTGTGAGGTCCGTTTCAAGATCGGCAAAGGTTCCGATCATCGCTCGCTCTTGGCATCCTTCAAAGTGTTCTTGCTGCACGGCGCCGCTTGCTTCATGGATCCAACATCTTGCTGGTCGGTCTGCCCATGGGCGCGTAAAGTCGTCGCAAATCAATGACGCCTTGCTGCCCGCGATTTCAAACCACTTTCGCGTTGCAGTGTCGTAACCACAAGATACCGACGCCGTCACATCTTGATCGAACCACAACATTCCGTTGACTCGCATCGGCACGCCCGACTCCGAAACACTGCTGGCAAAGACTTTCGTTGGCATCCGCGCTGTTGCATACCTCACCAACCCGCATGTGTACCACGCTAGGTCCAGCAAGCACCCGCCGCCGAGCTTTGGATCCAAGCGGTGCTCGTTTGATTGAAAGGGCCGGTAAAACGAGACCGCAGCGCTGATGTGCCCGATGCTGCCCAAGCGGTCTTTGGCAATCCAATCTGCAAACGCAGCGGTGCGTTCATGATGCAACCAACCGGTTGCGTCCAGCCAACGCACGCCAGCTTGCTGACAGGCGTTTGCGATTTCCATGGCTTGGCCAAAATCCATTGCCAACGGTTTTTCGCACAAAATGTGTTTCCCGTTCTCAGCGGCTTGACAGCACAGATCGCGATGCAGTGACGGCGGAACCGCAATGTAGACCGCGTCGACATCATCACGTTGAAACAGTTCGTCATAGCCCACGGCGCCTTTGACTCCGAACTGATCTGCGTACCAGCGTGCACGTTGACGATCGCGACTCGCCATCGCGGTTACTTCCACACCGTTAGTCGATTGCAAGTCGACCACCAAGCGTCTTGTAATTCTGCCGGTTCCAATAACACCGAATCTCATCATGCAGTCGCCTTTGCAAACACCAAAGCCTGCCGTTAAACCGGTACTGGAATCTGTTTCAGCAGTTCCGTGATCTCTTTTTCCACAGCTTCCCGATCGCCACCTTGGAATACTCGATCGCTCAACACGCGGTGCGAAAGTGCGGGAGCTGCCAAACGTTTCAGATCATCCGGTGTAACGAAATCACGCTGTTCGGTCAGAGCCAACGACTGGCAGCCGCGATAGTAGCTCAGCGCCGCTCGGGTACTGACCCCCGCGCGAAACTGCGAGTGCGACCGCGTGGCATCCACAATATCCAGTAGGTACTGTACCAAGCTGACATCAAATTTGACTTCACGAACCGCAGCTTGTGCTTGTCGGATCCGTTGCAGATCGACGACCGGCTTCAAATCATCAACGGGTTCGCCCGATCGGTGCGTCAACAAGACTTCGCGTTCGAATTGTCGATCTGGATATCCAATCGATACACGAAACAGAAAACGATCCAGCTGACTTTCTGGCAACGCATACGTGCCTTCAAAATCGAACGGGTTCTGCGTCGCGATCACCAGGAATGGATCCGGCAGATCATGCGTGGTTCCATCAGCAGAAACTTGGCTTTCGCTCATCGCCTCCAGCAATGCCGATTGAGTACGCGGCGGAGCACGGTTGATTTCGTCCGCCAAAACGACGTTGCAAAAGATCGGCCCTTTACTGAACCTGAATTCTTGCGTGTCCGTGCGATACAGCATGCTGCCTGTAATATCGCTGGGCAACAAATCGGGTGTGAACTGAAGCCGCGAAAAGCTACCTTCGACGCTCTTGGCCAACGCTCTTGCCAGCAACGTCTTGCCAACTCCTGGCACGTCTTCCAGCAAGATATGTTCACCGGCCAGCAACGAAATCACCAGCATCTGAACGACATCCGGCTTCCCCAGCACGACGGCCGAAATGTTCTCGCGAAGCAAACGGGACGTTTCAAACGCTTGCTGACTCATTTCGATAGGTGCTGGCCTGTGTGAAGAAATCGGTTTGACGAACTGTAAAAAGATAGCGGAAGCCGCGCTCGCGTTCTATCCCACGGCAAATCCAAAGGGGCATGCACCATGCCAAAGCCGAATTCCAGGCCCTGGGTCGATGTGTATTGTGCAAAATTGGAGCGCCAAAGAACAGATCGCCCTGTGCCTATGCAGGGTAAATCACTTTTTCAATCTGAGTTGTTCGCAGATCGGGCTGTCTTATCCGATTCAAAGCGTTTTCCAATCCAGTCGGGCAGGAATGCCCCAACGTACTTTGAAAAAGTGATTTACCATGTGTGCTGCTGTTGAAAGAGTTTCCAAATCCTGCTTGGAGTGTTTTCGTGCGTCATTTTGTTTTTTCACTCGGCCTTGTTTTAGCCACAAGTAGCCTTGTCGCTCAGGACAAAACCAAACAGCCAGCCGATTCATCCAAAGTCGGTCAGTTGTTCTCTGCGATTTCGTCGGGAGACATCACGACTGTCGAAAAATTGATTGACCAAGGCGCTGACATAAACGCCAAACAGGATTTGCTGACGCCGTACATGCGAGCAGTGCATTCCGGTTTTCTACCGATCGCAAAATTGCTGAAGGAAGAAGGCGCCGACACAACCATCAAGGCCCCGCCGATTCGAGATGCAATTGGCCTTTTGCTGGCCGATAGCGTTAGTGATACCACGCCCGGCTACGCGTTTTTGGTCAGCAAAGATGGCAAGGTGATCGCCGAAGAATGTTTCGGAATGGCGAACGTTGAAAAGAAGACCGCGATCAAACCGGAGATGCAATTTTTGATCGGTTCAGTAAGCAAACAATTCACAGCCGTTGCGATCCTGAAACTACAAGAATCCGGCAAGCTTTCAGTCGATGACAAACTTTCAAAATACATCAAAGACTTTCATCGCGGTGACGAGATCTCGCTCCACCACCTGTTGACTCATACCTCCGGTATCACGAACTACACCAACGGCGCTGCGTTTCGTTTGACGCAAGAAATTGAAACCACGGAAGAGGATTTAATCCAATCATTCAAGTACAGCAAACTTGAATTTGAACCCGGAGAAAAATTCGAGTACTGCAATTCGGGTTACTTTTTGCTCGGCCATATCGTCGGCAAAGTATCGGGTTTGTCGTTGGGCGAATATTTAAAGAAAGAGATCTTTGATCCTCTGGGCATGAAAAATACAGGCGTCCAAAACGATCGCTGGGACAAACCAGGTCAAGCAATGGGGCATCGCGTTGTTGATGGACGATCAACGGTGACAAAAACGTGGCACATGTCGCGAGCAGGTGGCGCGGGCGCGATGTATTCGAACTTGCGAGACCTAATGACGTGGAATGAATCGCTGTTTGGAGGAAAAGTACTGACCGAGGCGTCACTCAAGTCAGCTTTTGCGCCAGTGAGTCTTGGGAATGGTTCGACGTCAAACTACGGATACGGCTTCTTTGCCGGAACGCATCGCGGATTGAAAAACATCAATCACTCCGGCGGGCTGGATGGTTTTGCAAGTTACTTGATTCGATATCCTGAACAAAAAACAACTATCGTGGCACTGCGCAATGCATCGCACAGCGGTGACATGCCATCGCACGTCCAAATCTCGCTCAAACTGGCGGAGTACGTTTTGCATCCAGAGATGGAAACGAGAAAAGTACACGTGGTTAACAAGTCCGTGGATCCAGACAAGTTCAAGGATTACGTTGGTTCCTACGATTATGGGTCTCCCGTCATCATGCAAATCACGCTCGACAACGGCCAGGTGTACGCACAGCTTGCCGGCCAACCGAAATACCCTATTTATCCGTTAGATGAATCCACGTTCTTTTGGAAAGTTGTGGATGCTGAAGTCACTTTTGAACGAGACAAAGACGGCAAGGTTGTCGCCGCTGTTCATCGGCAGGGCGGGACTGAATCTCGGAATCTTAAAACTGACGACAACCAGTTCGTTTCGTTGTCGATACAAGAACTGGAAAAGTACGCGGGGTTCTACGACTACGGTGGTGCGATAATGGAAGTCACCTTGACCAAAAATGCTTTGCTCGCACAGCTAACCGGTCAGCCGAAACTGCGCATTTTGCCAACCGCCAAGCACACATTCAAATGGGCGGTCGTTGACGCAAAAATCGAATTCATTGTCGACGAAAACGGCAAGGTCTCTGGTGGAAAACATACACAAGGCGGCAAAACCTTGAACGTTGCCAAAATCGATCTTCAGGCGGAAGTTGAAGCCCCTGCCGGAACCTTGAAGCAGTATGTCGGCGCCTACAACTATGGATTGTTGGCTGGAAAAATGCAGGTGACGCTTGAGGACGGAAAGTTGTTGGCGCAACTACGTGGACAACCCAAGCTGGTGTTGGTTGCTACCGGAAAGGACTCGTTTCGCTGGAAAGATGTCAACGCTTCGATTGTTTTCTATCGCGACAAGGACGGAAAAATAACACACGCAATTCACAAACAGCGCGGGCAAGAATCAAAGGTGCCGAAAGTCGAATAGCCCGTTGCGCACGAACATTCGATCCGCTGGAAATACTTGCCCGAACGGACCAAATCGCCCTGGTCCGCCGCTGGGCTGAGCCGCGAGTTGCAAAGTTTTCGACGGGCTACTGAAAACTTGCATCAGATCAGGTACTCTATTCGATCTGATTCCCACCCCAGCGACCTGATCGAGCCCCGTCATGTCTGAAGACACATCAGCACCCGTGAGTGCGAAAGTACAATCCGACCGAGACCTATTGCTGAAAGCGCAGGATGACGGCAAGGTCCTTGGCGCCTACATCAAACTTTCCGGACCAGGTTGGCTGCAAAGTGCAATTACCCTGGGCGGCGGTTCGCTCGCGGGCGCATTGTTCTTGGGGGTTTTGGGTGGAACGAGCATGCTGTGGTTGCAGCTGGTTGCAATCATTTTGGGCGTCGTGATGCTTTCCGCGATTAGCTACGTAACGCTTTCGACCGGCCGGCGTCCATTCGAGGCGATCAACACGGAAATCAATCCGGCTTTAGGGTGGGGCTGGCTGATTGCAACGATGCTGGCCAACATGATCTGGTGCATGCCGCAGTTCAGTCTGTGTTATGACGCCTTGAACAAAAACCTGTTTGCAATTGGCGGTAGCGAAGGACTTGGAGAAGGAACTAGCACCAAGTTCATCGTCAGCATCGTGTTGCTGGTCGCGGCTGGATCGATTGTTTTGATGAACACCAAGCAGGGCAAAATTGCCAAACTGTTTGACATATTTTTGAAAGCACTGATCGGCATGGTCGTCATTTGCTTTTTTGGCGTCGTTGCTTTGATGGCGTTCAATGGCGATTTGAACTTCGGCGAGATCTTCTCTGGCTTCATCCCGAACTTTTCACAGTGGAATGAACCGGCCGGTAAACTATCGGAGATCGCCAGTAGCTTGCCACAAGAAAGCCAGGGTTATTGGAGTGGCAAAATCGTTGGCAGCCAACAATCGGTCATGATCGCTGCGGCTGCGACAGCGGTCGGGATCAACATGACATTCTTGTTACCGTATTCGATGCTAAGCCGAGGTTGGGATAAACCGTTTCGTGGATTGGCAAAGTTTGATTTGTCGACTGGCATGGCGATTCCCTATGTACTTGTTACCAGTTGCGTCGTGATTGCCGCTGCCGCTTCGTTCCACACAAAATTGGATGACAACCTGTTAAGCAGTGATCTGGCAACGATGCAACAGAGTCCGATGTTCGATTCGGTCAGCAAAAATCTGATTGCCAAGGTTGAAGCAGACGAAGCCAACGCGAATTTATCCGACGACGAAAAACTGGCCTTAATCGCTTCGCTGCCTAAAGAAGAAAAGGTCATGGCAGCAGCGCTTGTCAAACGCAACGCCTTTCAGCTATCCGAGACTTTGACGCCGCTGTTGGGGCCCACCGGAGCGAAATTGATATTTGGCCTGGGTGTCTTTGGCATGGGTTTTTCGACCATCATTATTTTGATGCTGATCAATGGCTACGTGTTCCGTGAAATGCTAGGCCAACCCAACGCCTCGACACCGTTTGTGATCGGTTGTTTGGTGGCAGGTATCTCGGGAGCCAGTTGGGTTGTCGTTTGGGATGGTGCCGGATTCTGGCTCGCGATCGTCGCGTCGAGTTTTGGGGCGATGCTGTTGCCAGTTGCCTACATCACATTCTTTTTGATGATGAACAGCAAACGGATTCTGGGTAACGAGAAACCGGTTGGCACATCGATGATGATTTGGAATGTGCTGATGATTGTCGCAGTCATTGGTTCTTTGGTTGCCGCCTACGCTGCCATCAAAGGCCAGATGGGCAAGTCCACCATCGCGGCTTACTTGGTCAGCGGATTCCTGATTGCATACGCAATCGTCATCGTCGCCGGATTCGTGACCCGCAAGCAAAGCACCAGCGCGTCTTAA
>CAYNNP010000309.1:0-6551 GCA_964398215.1 uncultured Pirellulaceae bacterium
TGCTGCAGACGTTGACCTTGATTGAAGGCCGTAGCGAAAGTCATCAAGACTTTCGACGCTAGCGGCGCGCATTGTGGTGCCAACTTTGGCACTAGAAATTCAATACCGTTCGAAAGCGATTTCCAAACTCAGACAGGTCTTGGATATCAACATCGCCGTCGCCATCTTGATCAAAGATGTCGTTGAATTCAGAGTCCGCAGACGCACGGCGAAATGTTGTTGAGAATTCTGACAGGTCTTGAATGTCATTGGCACGGTTGCCATCGGCATCACCCAGCAACCGGAAGAAGTTGTCTTCTGCAACATCGCCAAAGATAAAATCGGTCGTCATTGGTGTGCCACCGATCGACGCGCTGATTTCTGTTGCCACCAATTCCAACTGGTAGTTGCCATCAGCCAGCGAGTGCAATCCATTTTCTCGCGTTTCAACGTTCGTACCAGCACCAAACGATAACGTTGCGATCGTTCGATTATCCACCACCGATTGGGTAACGATCAGGTTGCTGACCAATGTGTTGGACTCTCGGTGTCGAACCTGGAATGCGCTGTCGGGAGCGGAAATCTGGGTGTCAAACGGGATTTGAATTTCGGTCAACAACGATCGCTGCGGCGTCTGAGCGTTAACGGTTACGTCAAGAACATCAGGAACCGGAGGAAGGATGTTCAGCTGATAATCTTCCACCTCGCCGTCTGGCGCTAGACCCGTTGTTGCGAGTGCGGACTGAGTACTGAAGCGAAATCGCAAATTCCTGAGGGCGGCAGTCGCAAGCTCTGGAACGTCGATTTCGATATCGTTCGCCCCAGCAGCAAGTGCAATGTCACGAACAATTTGTTCGCCATCGTCTGTCCAGTCACCATCATCATTGGTGTCAATCCATGCGTTCAGGATTCCTGTTTCCGATGCAAACACAGAGATCGTTGTAGGACCACCGCTTACGCTGGCCGGGAACGTCACTCCATCATCATCGTCGGTTCCACCATTGTCATCACCGTCTGCACTCGAGCTTGCTTGGCCATCGCTCTCGGTGTCAAAGTTGGTTCCCAGAAACACGCTGCTTGTTGCATGAGCCGCGCCGTTGTTTGCAAGCGTGACTGGGTAGCCTGCCGGTGCGTCGCCAAAGTCCGCCGCGACGCCATCACTCTCAAGCGTGATTGAATCGATATGCCATCCATCGTCACTAATGCTGGAGTCGGTACCCATTCGCCAACGAAACTGAACGCTTTGCCCGGTAGCAGCTGAAGGCAGGTTAACGATGGTATCTATGTAAGTAGACGAATCCCCAGTCCAAGCTTGACGACCAGAAAGTGGATTTCCGAATCGCGTATCAATCGTGCCGGAATAGCCACCGGTTACAAATGAACCACCGGCAGCCAGGATGTCTTGAAAGGCCGCGCCCGCAATGGAGATCTCAAGGACTCCACCGTCGAATGTGTTTTCCGTGTTGTACAGGTTGCGAAACTTCAGTTGCTGTCCATCAGCAATTGTGAAAGACTCCGATGTTAGCGTTGCGTCGCTGACTGAAGAAACGTTCTGGATGAACGCGTGGTTTGGCGCACTGTCGCTACCCGACGTCACAACCGTCCAGGCATTGGCTCCTGTCGTCGTCAGCGCCCAGACGGGATCGAAAACATTCGCATCATCAAAGTCATCGACTAAGACGTCGCCCGAAACGTCGCGGATCGAAACTTGGTAGTCTTCGACTTCGCCGCCGTCCGCAAAGCCATTTGGTCCATAACCGCCAGTCGTGGTCAAGCGAAAACGCCCGAATGTGGTTCCTTGGACGGCCGTGATTGGAACTGGAACGCTGATCACGTCTGTGCCAGTGCCCACGATCGTGCTAAATGATTCTTCAGCTGAAAATGCTCCGTCGGCGTCGAAGTCGAAAAAGTACTCCAGCACACCACCGGTCGAAGTCACTTCTACGTCGGAAGAATTCCCCGGCGACAAAGCTGACAAGAAATGGATTCCATCATCTGAATCAGCAGTCCCAGTTGCATTGTTTGTTGAATCTGATTCGACAGTCACACCCGCGCCCAAGAATACATCACTCAGAGTGTGGCGTGGTCCGTCGCTGGCCAAGTCGGTTCCGTAAGCCGCATCAGGTGCGTCGCCAAAATCCATCAGCGGCAACTCATCGTAAACTTTGAACAGGTAGTCTTCGACTTCACCATCCGCAGCCAGTCCACCAGGGCCCAGTCCACCAGCAGTACTGAGCCGGAATCGAGTATACAGGTCATCGGTAGAGTCGGCTGGTATTGCCAGCGAGACCGATTGGGCGCCGGCTACGACATTGGCGGTAAAGTTCTCGGTGCCATCGGTTTGGAATACACCATCGCCATTGAAATCTGCAAAGTAGTTCACGACGCCCGCTGCCGATGCGGTTACCTGAAACTCTGCTGTTGTGCCAGCAATCAGTGGATTCGTCAGACGCACGCCATCATCATCTGCTCCCTCGCCATCGGCGTCGGCAGACGCGAGCCCGTTGGGTTCGGTATCGATCAGTGCGCCCAGGCTTAGGCTTGTGGCGGCGTGTCGCGCTCCATCGTCAGCAGATAGCGTTGCGTAGCTTTCGGGTGCGTCACCAAAATCGAATGGATCGACGGATTCGGTAATTGAAAAGTTGGTATTGGAAATGTCGAAAAAGACATTGCCCGAACCGATGACTTTGATGCGTGCAGTTGTCGTTTGAGTACCTGGAATCGTAACGCCATGACTGCCGTCATTGGGAACTGCGGATGCCAGCGTTTCAGTGTAGGTCAGTCCTCCGTCAGTCGACAGCAAGATGTCGACGTTCGGCGTATCGATACCATTGCCGGTTGTTCCTGCGACGGCCCAAGTGATTGTTTGATTCGAAAATGCTGGCCATGAAACCGCGGTGTTGGGGCTGGTCACAGCGAAAGCCGTACCGGTATTCACAACTGTAATCCTAACATCATCGTCGCTAATTGCGCCGCCAGTTGCTTGGTTGTCGCGAACGGTAACACGAAAGTTCAAATCGCGATTCGTTGTTGGAAGTGTTTCACCAATCGAGATCGTGTTGTCAAGCAAGTCGGATAGTCGGGGGAAAACCCGAGTAGGATCTTCGGTCGGTGTAAACGAACGAAAGATCGGACTGGTGCCGTTGTCGCCGCCATTGACGTCTTGCTGTGGTCCCAGGTCGCGCTGTTCCCAGCCATACGTAAGCGTGTCACCTGCGTTGGCATCAGTACCAACAGCAGTCAACTCAAATGGTGTTTGCGCTGGAATCGTGTAATCAATCCCTCCGTCAACAGATGGAATCGCATTCCCTGTTGCGGTTCTGGTTCCGACTGACGGAATGACGTTATCGACGTGAGCGACGATCTGTTCCAAGCTTCTAAAGTGAAAGTAGGGATCGCTGTTGCTTTGAATGTTGTCATTGCCGCAAATGCCCGCGTAAGCTTGAATCGTTGTGCCACTTCCGGGTTCAAAAGCGGACGCTCCCGAACGGTTGCCTCCTGAACAGTTTGCTGAGTCACCGTTGAAGGTGTGTGAGCCGCCAAACTGGTGTCCAATTTCGTGTGCAACAAAGTCAACATAGAACTGATCACCAATCGGATTCGGAAGCCCCGTTGTACCTTGAGCTTTTCGAGCATTGATTCCGACGGAGCCCAGTGAAGCAACGCCTCCACCGCTGGTAGAAAATACGTGGCCAATGTCGTAGTTGGGGTTACCAAGCACACTTGGGTTATCCAAGTTGTTTTGATTCTCCGTCAACATCGCAATGTCATCGAGGTTGGTATAGGGATCCGTTGCCGCGTTGGTATAGATAAGCGTGTCGTTGTTAGCGACAAGTTCAAAATCGATCGAAAGCTCGGTAGTGTAAATCCCTGAGACACGGTTGACGGCAGTTACAACCGCAGCAAGCCCGTCTGCTACCGTTCCACCATGAAACGCGGTGTATTCTCCTGTGGCGGCTACTGCCAAGCGATAGGTGCGTAGCTGGGTTCCAGATTGGGTTTCAGCAGGTCCGTCGTCCTCATTGTCTTCGTTGTCGCCGCTTCCTTCTCCGCCACGATTGGCGATAGCTCCCCCGGAAGACTCGCTGGACGTTTCGTATTCATGGTCATGGTCATGGTCGTGATCGTGGTCGTGATCATGGTCGTGATCGTGATCGTGATCGTGATCATGGTCATCTTCATCATGATCGTGATCATCTTCGTCGTGGTCATTATCATCTTCATCGTGGTCATGATCATCTTCGTCGTGGTCATGATCATCTTCATCGTGACCGTGTCCATCTTCATCATGGTCATGGGCGTGCGATGGAACCCAGTCAGGAACCTCGAATTCACCGTCCCGTGCATAACTAGCGTGCAGAGTGTTTTCGCCAATGAAAAATGGGTCTACGAAATAGTCTCCGTCATTGGAGAAAACTTGAGCGTGAAATCCATGGGGCGTGCGATCGAGCCAGACGGTGTCCGACGATCCATCACTCGCCGTTCCCGAGTAGGTCCGGATCTCCGGGTACTTGGCAGCTAATTCCGGTGCCAAGATCTGAGTCGTGTTGACCGTGAACGACTGAAGCTCACCCGTGGGAGTTGGCACCGTCACTTCGAACGAGAGATCACCATTCTTATCGGAAATCTGTGTGAATGTGTCATTGTCAAAGAGGAACAGCTTGTACTCTTCTGGACGTAGCGGCGTGAGGTCGTTGACCCTCTGGCCGTACTCCAGGGCAACCTGTAGTTTGCCTGTTGGGCTCCACAACTGATCGCCGGTCGAATCCACCGGAGTCGAATTTTCACTCAGAAGATCTGCTGCCAGCAGCATGCGTTTTTCGAGTGACTGAAGACGTAGCCGACGAGGTTGCGTTTTTGAAAACATGATGACCTAGAACATAAGATGAGTTGCAGTGCCGACGAGAGTTTACATCGAAATCACCGCCGTGTTCGTCAACACCTCGGGTATCGCCTCGCACTTCTCAAAATATTCTTTATAGCAACAATTTTGGGCAAGAAGAACACTAGGTTTTATCTCTTGCTGCCCCATTTGGCCCGTAATTTGGGTGCTTGCCCCCAAGCAGAGCTGGAACGTTTGCAGGCGTACCGCGCAGCGCAGATCGCTGCAGATTGTTTAGCTGAACGACAAACCGTCGCGCGTTAGCGAATCAGTCGTTCCAGCAACGGGCCACGTAGCGTTTTGGCGTCGTTCAGGGACCAATCGTAGAAGTATCCCTTGATCGATTTTGCCTTCGCAAGTTTTCGGCATGTCTCAGCGTTCGCAAAGCTACGAATGTGATTCAATACGGCCTGGTCTGTTCCACCAAAATCATCGGCGTACCATTTCCAGATTTTTGAAAGTCGCACATGCCCAAACAATCCGACCCTGATTGCCCGATTTGAATTGATGAATTGGTAGGCGGCACTGTTCAATCTCGCATCGATGTTCGCAGCTCTCCAGGCACAGCGTGCCAAATTGGGACAGCCGTATGACCCACAGTTCACGGCGTAGTGAATCCTTGGGTCGTTCCAAATTGGACGAATGATGCCGCTTTCCACATCGTTCAATGTCAGCTTCTTGCCCAAGACGCACAGCGTTTCGTCATCAAATGGTCCGATCAAATCCAAGAGGTTGGATTTGATTTTGCGAATTGAATTCAGCGGATAGTTATCCAGGATCAACGCAATCACGCGGGCATTGTAAAGGTTGAACCAAAACGCCAATTGCTCGTCGCGATTGAGTGTTCTGACGTCAATCGCCTGCAGATAAGACAGGTAGTTTCGCAGTCCTCTGCAATCGATCGCAGAAACGCGTTTGTAGTCGACGCGATTGAGTCCGTGCGAATCAGTGATTACATATCGTCTTAGAAAACAATCCAGGTAGTTGTGATCTACAAAGTGAGTCGACGCTGGATCGTTGATCGTCCAAATAGGATCATTTACTGAGGCAGCCGGGATGCCCAGACTGCTGCTACCCGTAGAGCCGTTGGCCGGCGTCTCCGCTGCCATCGTCGGCATGGATGGATCAGTGAGAACGGGTTGATCAAGCGGTGAAGCCTCACCAAGTGGCGAAGTCAGACCAAGCGGCGAACCTTGATCAAACGGCGAAGATTGAATGATGCTGGGCGCAACATTGCTACGAACTTGCGGAGCAATTGGCTGAGTCACACGACTGGGCGATGGAACAGAGCCTCGGGATCCCGACTGTGCTGCCGCAAACGGAGTTGCGATAGTGAAGGCTAGGATAGTTGTAGCGATCGATCGAACTAGCATGATGGATTGCTCAGCATAGCGAAAAGAGTAGGCCGAAAAGCGATAGGTCCATTCAGTACATGAATCGGCGAATACAAAGATCTGGTGTAGTGAATTTCATCAAACGCCGTTTGTGATGACTTGCCATGCTCAGCGCTTTGCTAATTCGACGTCCTGCCCTCCCAAATAGGACAAATTGCGATGTGAAACAAGGCTAGAACCGCTCGCAAGTCGCCGGAGAGGCTGTGAGTTTTTTGTTTCGTGAGCGGCAAGGCGATAGCCGCCGTTTTTGTGGCGTTCGATTTCTGCGCAAATTAGCCGACGGCTAATGCCTTGCC
>CAYNNP010000310.1:0-6544 GCA_964398215.1 uncultured Pirellulaceae bacterium
ACAACAATCACGGGCACCTCATTAGTAGAAAATAAATGCAAATTTAGAATTTGTATTGTGATTTTAAAAAGGGCAATCTTATGAATGCTAGATTCTTAGCATTGTGGTCACTGGTTTTGTTTTCGCTGGCTCTCTTTCAACGGCAGGCGAATGGTGAAGATAAAAACAACACGAAACCAACTGCTGAGTATCGCAATGGCAATATCGTATCCGAGGGTGGTGGGCTGATCGCGCACCTTAAACTGGGCGACATTGAGCCGGGAGCAATGAAAAAGTTTGTTATCTCACTTCACAACTCGACGCCTGATGCGTTGCCAATTAACAAGATGACGACTCATTGCAGTTGTTTGAAAGTGAAGACGGATGGCGATGAGTTACCTGGAAACGGATCGCTAGAGTTTCATTTAGAGATAAAGGCAGTACAGGACCTTAGCGAAGAAACGGTTTCGCAGACCTTCGAGATCTATTACTCAGCTGAAAACGCTATCACGGTTGCCATTCAATACCGACTGTCGGGGCTAGTGAGTTTTCGAAGAGCGAGAGCGTTTGTTGCTGAGATAAGTGATGTTAAAAAACCGCAAACTGTTCGAGTGCCAGTATTGATTACGGCTCCAGTAAGATTGGAGGATGTTGCAGTCGTGCTATCGAAGGAGTTCGACGGTTGCGAACACCGGCTAAATCAAAATGTAGATTCGCAATGGTTGGAGATTCTGTATGAGAATAAGGAATCACAGCCTGGCTCCACGATCGGAAGTGCGACCCTAAAGCACGAAGAAAGTGGTGCAAGTACGACGGTCGCTGTCGTGCTGGAACCAAAAACTGGTCTAAAAGTCGCGCCTAGTACTTTGCGTTTTCGTCCGAGCAAAGATGATAAGACAACGAATAATCAAGACGTATACGAGCAGTTTGTAGCTAGTGCAATTGTTAGCGTAGACTCGTCACTGCTAAAGCCAAACAACACGGCGAAAGCGATGATTCCAAGGATCAGTGTCTCTTGCGATGCTCCAGCAAATCTGACATGCAAGAAGTCAAAGCTTCTCAATGGAATCACCAGGATTCAGCTAAGCTTAAAAAAGAAAATAGATGATGATTTTCCAGAGTTTGCAACGGTGGTTTGCCGAGTCGGGGATCGTGTCATCAGAAAGAAGATCTGTACATCGGTGAGCGGCATCAATCAAAAATCACGTTCTGTTAAATGACTCTATTTCGGGGATCTCGGATGCGTTTTACTTTAGGTTTTGTGACGACATTGTTGCTGTTTAGTTCGGTGGCTCAAGGTCAGCAGGTGTGTCAGGTGATAGAAGAATTACCTTGCCCTCCTGTCACGACAAAAGCTTGTGGCGACACAGAGTGTTGGATTGGAAATTTTGACTCTTACTGCCCCAACAACACGACGGCAACGCGTGCTACTGGGAATACACGAACAGGATTTCGGCCCGCTTTTCCTGGTGAGGCGGGGAGTTGGAGTGCTGTTCATTCAGGCACCACGCATTGTAGTGAGGAGCAAAATTGTGACGATTGCACTCCACCTGTCATGGTGTTTGAGGAGGTCGAGGACCTAATTACAGGTGAGGTAATCGGAGTCGCGGCATCGTTTAAATCTTTCTGCAAGCCTGACGGGGACTGGGAGGAGACAGGTGCAACATGGATTCTGTTGGAAGCAGCCGGCGGAGGCTGCAATGGGGCTGGATTACCCGTTGTCCCAGTTCCATTCGGGCTCTAGAGCCGATATCGACGACCACTGAACCATTCACCCTTCGACACTCGAAGGGTGATTTCTTTTGCTCTTCAGGTTTTCACTGACGCTAGCCTGCATCGAATAAGGTGTCTTATGTGTAAAAAAGATTCGCTTTGGATTAGCATTTGCGTGATTTTCACGTTTAGTTCTACTGTCAAAGCACAATTTCCAATTGACGCTGAAGCTCAATCGTACCTGGATGCTGTTTCACTCAATGGCAAAAGCCTCGTTTCGTTTGACGTCCTCTATCGAACAGAGGAAGTCACATTGCTGGGGCCGCATGTGTCTATCGAAAGTTTTTATCGGTATCGATTCGACGATGACGGTAAGCGTGCACTTTTTTTGGCGCGACGCAAATATGGGGGCATCGAGAACGGCAAGGCAGTTCGCAAGTCGATGGCGTACGGGATTCTTTTTCAAGATGGCGAGTTAGCTTATTCAAAGTTCGACGGAGTCATTAAAAACTTTCAAGGTACGATGCATGTCGCACTTGGCCGTTACGGTCAAGTGCCCAACATGCGGATGGTCGGGCTGAGTCCTTTCCCTCAATCATTTGCAATGACCAAGAGTTTTACAGAGGACGTAAAACTATTGGCGATTGGGCAAAAAGCGACGCCGGTTGCGGATGGAAAGATCCAGTTGCAACGGAGCATTCCATTCTCTGCGGATCGTAATTTGCTGCATGTAGAAACAAGGGTGTTCAGTCCAGATACTTTGCTGCCTGAGCTAACCACGATGGCGGGCGAAAGAGTGCTGAACGGCCAGCGGAAAAGACAAGTGATGCTACGTGAGGCGTGCCAATGGGAAGAGCATGAGAGCGTTTATGTTCCCTCGAATGTCGAGCAAAGTAGATACAAGAGTTCTCGTCCAGAGAAAGAGAAAGAGCCTGAGAGTTCCGAAAAGATCACGGACACTGTCTTTCATTGGTTCTCTGTCAATAAAACCATGGATGATAAGCACTTCGATCCGTCAATCATTGAGGCTCTACCAAAAGCGATGAAATTGCTGGATCCGAAACTTGCGAAGGCAACAAGCCTTGTTAGTCCATGACGAGTCAATCATTCACGAATTGTTTGTAGTGCTGGTGCGACGCCCGCCGCGCTGTCTAGGCCAGCGCACTTTTATCAGCCGCCGTGCGTTAGCACCCGGTTATTGCCGCATGAACCGGGAGCTAGCGCTCTGCGGCTGATGAGTCGGCGAATCCCTGTTGGGTTGTTATTTATTTCACTGGGAAAGCCGCTTTGAATGCGTCCGATTCGCGCAGTTTGACGAACTCGGGAAGGTACAAAAAGAAGGTTGGATCGCATCCATTGATTTGCCGCGCCAGTTCAATCGATTGGATTGTATCTGCATATGCGAGACTGATTTTTTTGGGATCACCATCTTGGATAGCCATCCGGTATAACAGCGCATCGCAAGTGCTAAGGCCGACGGCGAGTGCCACCTTGAATTCGGGTCGCGATGCATTAGCGATGTCACGAATCATTTGGGGCTTGGATTCGTTGAACAGTGAGTCGTCACCAGCGATTAGCTGTTTCCATGCGGTGTATGATCGAGTGACCATCTCTACGTCGACTTTGCTGGCTGACGAATCTTGCCCAGTCGCAGCTTTTACGAGTTCGGCTTGATAGGCGACCTTGTCAATGAGCGCTTGCATTTGGAATTCTTCGGCGATGGGCTCTAGCATCTTGATCAGCTGCATCAGCGATTCAATTGACTGTTCGTAATGGCCCTGCCGGAGTTGGATATTCGAAAATCGTGCGAGCAGATTTCCTGCATGGACTCGTTGAACGCGATAATTATCTCCGCCCAGTTCCATTGCTCGGATTATATGGTCGAGTGCGATACCACAATTTTTGCTTGATTCATCCAGGTCGCCCATTGCAAACTGAATCATGGAAAGTTTGTCGGCCGCCGTGCTGACCTTGATTTGGTCTCCTGGTAGCAGTGGTTGGTCGGCGGAGATTTGTAACCGAAGTTTGGTTGCCTTGCTGGATTTTTCGAGGGCCGATGCGTAGTCCATTTTTCGCAAGCTTGTGATGGAAGATAGCTCTAGAGCTGATACGAATTTTTTGAAAAGCTGAAAGTCATCTTCAATGCTCAACTCGTCTACTTCGATCAGTACGAGCACTTCGTTCAAGGCAGCTTCTGCGTCAGCATTCCGCTGGCGTGAAAACATGAGTATTGCAAGCTCAAGGTTGACATCGATCAGCACTCGGGATGCATGCCGGTTTTCCGGCTCTTTGGCCAGGATTGCCCGAAGCAACGCTTGTGCTTTTAACGCATGAGGTACAGCTTCGTCTCCCCGTCCGAGGGCGGCGAGTGAACTAGCGTGGTTGTTTAATGCTGCGCATTGAATCAGTTGGTTGCTGACCAATTCAGGATGCTCTTTGCATATCTTTGCTGATAAATCGACGGCCTTTTCGCTTGCAGCGAGTGCTTTTTCGGATTCGGCCAGTCGTATGTAGTGCCGTGAAAGGAAGTTGTAGGAAGAGGCATGGTTTTGCTGGGCAACTCTGGAGTCCGAGCGTGACGAGATCTGAATCGCCTTTTCATACTGCTGCGTGGCCTTTTCGTCTTTGCCTACTTGGACAAGGATGTATCCGTATTCCACCAACGCGGTAGAGTACAACGCGATTGTGTCGTCGGTTAGTCCATTCGTCTTGACGATTTTTTCCAGCCCATCATTCGCAACGCTCAATACGCTTTCGCGAGCTTCGATGGTGGCGCTCTTGCGAGACAAATCATTGTTGACTTGGAAGACCAGCTTGTGCATCGCGTCCAATGCGACATCTCGTTGTGTCTTTGCTTCGTCCAGTGCGATTTGTGTTTGTTGAAGCGCTTGGCCGACAACCTGCTTGGAAAAGTACGAAACGATGGCAACGATTACCAAAGCTGCTGCAGCGATGGCTGAGATCGAGGCATTGAGTGGATTACGTCTGCAAAGTTTCCAGAATCGTTCTGCTGCTCCAGCCGGGCGAGAAACAATCGGTTTTCCATCACGCAGCCGCGCTAGTTCGTTGCCGAATTCCGCAGCGGAAGAAAAACGTCTATTGGGGTTCTTGTGAATAGCACGAGAAATGACCGTATCAAGATCTTTGGAGATTGCAGGATTCAGAGTGCGTGCCGGAACGGGATCTTCGGTCAGGACTTGATTTAGAATCTCCCATCGATTTGCAGCTTGAAAGGGAGGACGCCCTGTGACGGAGTGATAGAGCGTTGCACCAAGGGAGTAGATGTCGGCTGTGAAGGTGACGGTTTCCCCACGGGCTTGTTCCGGCGGCATGTACGCTGGTGTGCCGACGATATCGCCGCCAGTTTGCAGAGTTTGTTCCGCATCAAAATGCCGCGCGAGGCCAAAGTCGCAAACATGGGGTTTGCCGTCGCTATTGAGCAGAATGTTCCCGGGCTTGAGGTCGCGGTGCACGATGCCCTCGTCGTGTGCAAATGCAACAGCATGTGTAATCTGTTCGGTCAGCCGGATCGCTAGGTCGGTGGGAAGTGGCTCTTTTTTTAGTCTTTGCGAAAGCGACTCGCCTTCGATGAATTCCATGACCAGGAAAGGCGACCCGTGATGTTCGCCAATTTGATAGACCTGAACGATGCCAGGATGTTGAAGGCTTGCGGCGGCCTCGGCTTCACGCAGAAGTTGTTCATGGGATTGTTCACTGCTGAGCTGAAGTACCTTGATCGCAACATCACGTTTGAGACGGATATCGAAAGCGCGAAAAGCGGTTCCCATGCCACCACGTCCTGCAATGCTTCGAATTTCGAATCCAGGAATGCTTGGCACACTCGTGACGCTAGTTGCATCAATTGGCGGCGTGGGATTTAGGCTACTGTTTAGGGTTTCGGAGTTATGCTCGTTATTGCCAATGTCTTTCAGTGCACGGTGGAGCTGAAACTGCCGCGAGATTGGTTCGCGCAGACTTGGAAACTGTTCGATGTATTCATCTTCACTGGGGTGTTCGCCATTGCCTTCCCGCAGCAACACTTCGGTATAGATAATGTCAACGGCCAAGGCCGGATCGAGAGCTAGGTTTGGATTTCGATTGAAGATTTTTTGGAGCTTCAACGGAGTGCCGTTCGCCCAACTCAGGCGTAACGAATCAATGATGTCTTGGGACATTGGCGTGGCCATGACATGACAACACTTAGCAGAGAAAGAATCGAGTTTGTGTGAAATACAACGAATTGGAGAGAACGAGTCGGACAGAAAATTTCAGGATTTAGGTTAGGAGTCAGAGCTTTCATCCGGAATTGTTTCGCGAACGCGTTCGAGGGCACGGCCCAGTTGTTTGCGAAGGGCTTCAGCCGATCCGCCCACGGCTTCCGCAATTTCGTCCCAACTCTCGCCATCACAGCGCCGGTTTAGCAAATCGAGTTCTTTTGACGACATCTGCGATTTCGCGTTTTCTAGTAGGTCTTTGGAAATCGCTGACGTGCGTGGACCTGGGCTCAGTCCCTGGAATTCACCAATGTCGATGTTGCCCACTTCGGCTCCGCCGCCGCGTTTGGACGTTTGGCGTTTTCGATGTTCATCGATAACGCGATTGCTGGTCATCTTTGTCAGCAAAGCCAACAACTGGGCTGGGCTTTGCAATTCGATGTTGTCATCGATGCGATTAAAGAATTTGCCAAAGACAGATTGAGAAATGTCGACAGAGTCAACGAGCCGCCTGAGTTCTGGATCGGTAAGTCGCAGTCTTGCGGCGCGGCGGATCTCTGGCTCATACAGTGTTACTAGTTCGGCTGCGGCTGATTGGTCGCCCGCGCGAACTCGCGCTATCAGTGCTGAAAAATCTT
>CAYNNP010000311.1:0-6510 GCA_964398215.1 uncultured Pirellulaceae bacterium
GTTGATCGAACATTTGCGAGAAAGTTGCGGTCGTCGCGCCATCGTTCAGAGGCTTGAACATTTGGAAAAATTGAAAATGCGACCCGTCTTTTAGGTCGCCAATAAAGAACAGAAACTCCTGTTGATCTTCGATCCAAGTATTCAGTTTTTCGGTGTCCCAACGGCTAACTTCCGTAACAAACTTGACCTGCGTTTCGTTTGGTTCTCGTTGGCCCTTCAACCAATCGCGGGCATTAACCGTGACTTCTACCAAGCGCCGATAGTCGCCTTTCTCCAGCGTCTTCAACTGGCTCGGATAGCCGACCACGATTTGCGGTGTGGCCACACAAATCACCTCAAGCGATTTTTCATGCTGGATGCCGGGCTGTGCCGACAGTTGCTGCAAAAAGGGACTGGCTACGGCGATACTCAAGCAAACGACCAGGCGAAGAACGATTTTCATAAGTCCAGCCAGCTTTTGGGTTTAGGTTGATCTGTGTGGTGGAAATTCGAGTGCTTGAGGTGCTCGGTCGCGATATTCCCAATAGCGTAGTACCAATCCTCTCGCTTTGATTCCATCAAAACGAAGCGCAAATTGCTAAACCGTTCGTTTCCAGCCGTCCCATCTGCCAATCGAGTGGCCGATAAAATGCCGTAAATCACGCTGTTTTTAGATCAAATCAGTGCCAAAATGAGTTTTCGGGGAAGTTAACAATGGCTTAACATTTCCTTAACATTCAAACGCTACTGTTCGCATCATGAGCGATAGCAATTCGCTGGCTTATCGAAGTCCCCATATGGAGTTTGGGAAAAAATGAAAGTTCTTGGTGTTTCTCTACTTAGTGTTTCCTTCTTGGTTTCTTTCGCTTGCGATCTACCAGCACAGGAATCGAATCAGCAGCTGTTGTCCGAAGCCAAGACTCAGTGGCGGAGCGTTAAACGCAATACTGAGTTGGCTGGCAAGATCGATATCGACGGTTCAAGCACGGTCTACCCGATCACTGAGGCCGCAGCCGCAGCGTTTAAGAAAATCTATCCGAACGTCAATGTGACCGTTGGCAAGTCGGGCACGGGCGGCGGGTTCAAACGATTTACGGTCGGTGAAACTGATATCTCCGATGCCTCGCGACCCATCAAATCAAAGGAACTGAAAGGTTGCAAAACGAACTCGGTTTCCTTCATCGAGATTCCGATCGCTTACGATGGCCTGACGGTCGTGGTTCGGAAAGACAACGACTTTGTTAACGAATTGACAATCGACCAGCTGAAATCAATTTTCCTTTCGGACAAAGCAGCTAAAACCTGGAAGGCTATCAACCCACAGTGGCCAGACAAGCCAATCAAGATTCATGCTCCAGGGACTGACTCTGGAACATTCGACTACTTCAAGGAAGTCATTGCTGGCAAAGAAGGCGCCATTCGATCTGATATGTCGACCAGTGAAAATGACGACGTGCTGGTCAACGGAGTCGCGGGCGACAAATACGCCATCGGGTTCTTTGGCGCAGCCTACTACTTCCAAAACACCGATAAACTCAAAGCGGTAAGGATCGTGAATCCGGCGACCAACAAAGCTGTCGCGCCTTCGGATGAGACGATCGAAAACGGGTCCTACGCACCATTTAGTCGCCCATTGTTCATCTACATCAACTCCAAGTCGATCAACAAAGCTCAGGTTGAAAAATTTGTCGACTTTTACCTTGCCAATGCCGATGAATTCTCACGTGCGGTCAAATACGTCGCTCTGCCCAAAGACGTGTATGCTCAAGCGTACGGCAACTACCTCGATGAAAACGTCGGAACACACTACCTCGACGCAAAGATGGAAAAGAGATCTGGTCCTGTGACCGAGATTTACACTCTGAAAAATCTAACAAAGTAGTTTTGTGACAACAGTTACGAAAGCAGATTCTGGTACAGAAGTGCCCGAAGCGGCTGAACGCAAATCGAATTATCGATTTCGCTCCCTACGTTCTACTTACATCAAAGAACGTGGAGTAAAGTCGCTGCTGTTGGTGTGTTCCACGCTTTCGATCTTCACGACCCTAGCAATCGTTGGGGTCTTGTTCACCGAAGCATCGCGATTCTTTCGGCACGATGACGTTTACTGCGATGCGGTCATCGCAGAAGACGGTGACCGAATCTGCGGTGCTTTTGTGGGCACATCGACCGAGGACACCGCAGGCACGGAACAAGCGTGTCCGGTGTGTGGTCATCAACACATGATGCCAGCGGAAATCACGGTCGCCAAATTCATCTCTGGCACCAAATGGAATCCTTTGTTGGGGCGTGAGAGCGAAAAGGAGTTTGGAGTCTGGGCTCTGATTTCCGCAACGCTAATCGTCAGCGGCATTGCGATGTGCCTAGCACTACCGCTGGGACTGATCACCGCGATCTACTTGAGTGAATACGCTAGTCCACGAGTTCGTGCCACGATCAAGCCAGCGCTGGAAGTGCTCGCTGGGATTCCGACAGTGGTTTACGGATTCTTTGCCCTCACGGTCATCACGCCAGCGCTGCAGTTTTTGCATGGCGGATTTGGAACTTTCAATGCGATGGCAGGTGGTATCGCGGTAGGAATTCTTTGCCTGCCAATTGTCAGTTCACTGGTAGAAGACGCTTTGCAGGCGGTGCCCAGAGCATTACGCGAAGGTGCTTATGGATTGGGCGCCACCAAGTTCGAGGTCTCGACAAAGGTCGTTGTCCCAGCAGCGCTGTCGGGCATCATTTCTGCATTCCTGCTAGCCGTTTCCAGAGCAATCGGCGAAACGATGATCGTTGCTTTGGCGGTAGGCAGTCGGCCGCAACTGTCGTTTGACCCACGCAACGATATGCAAACGATGACCGGCTGGATGGTTCAAATGGCACTGGGTGATGTGTCCAACTATGACGTTGAATATCTGTCGATGTATGCGGTCGCTGCAGTGCTGTTTCTGATCACTTTGGCATTAACATTGGTTGGCAATATTGTCAGAAATCGTTTTCGAGAGGAGTATCAATGAACGACAAAGTTCATCCGCTCGATCGTTTGGACGATCTCCAGCCCAGAAATCGAAAGTTTTGGGACAGTGCGTTTCGGTGGCTTTGCCTTTTTGTGGCTTCGACCTCGATTCTATTCCTGATCATTCTGCTCGGCTCCGTTCTATTGCTCGGTGCCAAAACGTTGAACTGGAATTTCCTGACGCACTATCCAGAACCGCTTCCGGAAAACGCTGGCATTGGGCCAGCGATTTGGGGCACGGTTTGGGTATGCATTGTCTGCGGTTTCTTAGCGCTACCAATTGGCGTTGCCACCGCGATCTTTTTGGAGGAATTCAAGCCGCGAAGTAGTATCGTGCGAAAGCTACATTCGTTCGTCCAACTAAACATCACCAATCTTGCTGGGGTTCCAAGTGTTGTTTATGGAATTCTTGGACTGACACTTTTCGTCTCGATGGCTGGCCTGTTTGGGACATCCAACGAACCTGCCGTTTCGGTTGGCGTCGAGCACTTTGATCAGTTCTTTACTGCTGGCGAAAAAGCGTTACTGATTCCAGTCGACGACCCCAGCGATCCGCCAACAGTGGTCACTGAAGGCATGAAGGCCATGAATACGGATGGCGAATGGGTGGATGTCAACGTTGTGAAGTCGCGACGACGCATGCCCAAGGATGCCGAAGGCCGAAAGTACGCATTGATCGCGGGGCGGACATCCGGGCGGATCGAAAAATCCAGCTGGTATCATTTCCGTCTACCGTTTGGCCGAAGCGTTTTGGCGGGAGCATTCACGTTGATGTTGGTCATTTTGCCAGTAGTCATCATCTCCAGCCAAGAAGCAATTCGCGCGGTACCACGTTCGCTTAGAGAAGCAGGACTTGGGCTTGGCGCGACACCATGGCAAGTCGTTCGCAATGTGACTTTGCCAGCAGCCATTCCAGGCATCATGACCGGAGCCATTCTGTCGATGAGCCGAGCGATCGGAGAGGCAGCTCCGATTCTGATTTTGGCTGGTGCTATTTTCCTGACCGCTAGTCCAGGAAATTTGATGGACAATTTCACGGTAATGCCGCTGCAGATTTTTGACTGGGCAGGTCGTCCTATCAAAGAATTCCATAGCCTTGCAGCGTCCGGTATTATCTTGTTACTAGCGATCCTGTTCGTTTTTAACTCGGTCGCTGTAATCATTCGTCAGCTTACTCAAAAACCAACCTCCTAATCAGGTCGAACATGATTGAGACAAAAACGCCTGGCGTATCCAAGCCGACGACGTTCTTGGCGCCGACAGACACTGATGACGCTGCTGAAAATGTAATGATCGAGTTGCAGAACTTGAACGCTTGGTATGCGGATTTCCAAGCGTTGCATGAATTGAATTTGTCCATTCCCGAAAAGCGGGTGACCGCGTTCATTGGTCCTAGCGGTTGCGGAAAGAGTACGCTGCTGAAGTGGATCAACCGAATGAATGACGTCGTTCCGATCGCTCGCGCAGAAGGAACACTGCAGCTTGGCGAGACCGACATCCTTTCAAAATCAACCGATGTCGTTGCTCTTCGTCGGCGAATCGGCATGGTGTTTCAAAAACCAAATCCGTTTCCCAAATCAATCTACGAGAACATCGCGTTTGGCCCACGCCTACACTACAAAGGTCTCAGTCGATCGGATCTCGATGATTTGGTTGAATGGTCGCTAAAAAAATCAGCCCTGTGGGAAGAAGTAAAAGACCGTTTGAACCAATCTGCGCTCGGTCTCTCGGGCGGTCAACAACAGCGACTTTGCATTGCTCGCGCGATTGCAATTGGACCTGAGATCCTGTTGATGGACGAACCGTGTTCAGCGTTAGATCCTGCATCCACGGCGAAAATTGAAGACCTGATTTTTGAATTGCGGAAGCAGTACACGATCGTTATCGTGACACACAACATGCAGCAAGCAGCAAGATGCAGTGACCACACCGTGTTTTTCTTTGAAGGAAAAATCATTGAAGCCGGTCCGACTCGCGACCTGTTCACGAACCCGAAAAACAAACAGACTGAAGATTACGTGACCGGGAAATTCGGTTAACAAAATCAGAAACAAGTTTTTACTATGTCAAAACATCTTGAGCGTGACATCCACGCGCTGCATCAAAAACTAATGAACCTCTTTGGGATCGTCGAAAAGATGATCGACAAAGCGGTGTGTGCACTCTGCGAAAAGCGTATCGAATTGGCCAAGGAGGTCATTGAGACGGACACGTTGGTTAACACCGCGGAAGTCGAAATCGAAGAGGATTGCCTCAAAATCCTGGCGCTACACCAGCCCTTTGCTGGCGATCTACGGCGCATCGCAACAGTGATGAAGATCAATGTGGAACTTGAGCGAATGGCGGACTTGTCGTGCAATATCGCGGAACGTGCCGAATGCATGCACCAGCATCCGTTTTTTCCGATGCCAGACGAATTACCTTCGATGGTCGTCGAAGCCAAAAAGATGATCCGAATGGCGCTGAATTCGTTTGTGGAATCCGACGCAGATGCGGCTCGGGTTGTGATTTCTCTTGATGCAGAAGTCGATCGCTACAACTTGGAAATCATCAGCGAGCTTAAATTGTTGATGGGGCAGGATCCAACACTCGTAGAACCCGCCCTGCATTGTTTCTCGGCTTCACGTCACATTGAACGCGTTGCGGATTTGGCAGAGAACATTGCCGAGGATGTCATTTACCTTGTCGACGGCGATATCGTGCGACACCAGCACAACGAAATTAAACGTTTCAAGGAAACAGGAAATGCCTAGGCCCAAAGTTCTTATTGTCGAGGACGATCGCGCGATCGCGGAAGTGCTGCAATACAACCTGAACAACGCGGGCTACGAAACGATCATTTCCACCGACGGTCAGGACGCTCTCAATCAAGCGCGACTGAAACTACCTGACCTTGTCATCCTGGATTTGATGATTCCCGTGATTGATGGCTTGGAAGTCTGCAAGCGTTTGAGAGCTTTGCCGGAAACCCGCGACGCGCCAATTCTAATACTGACCGCAAAGGGCGAAGAGACTGATCAGATCGTTGGTTTTTCAGTCGGTGCTGACGACTACGTTGTCAAACCGTTTAGCGTGAAAATTCTGATGGAGCGAATCAAGTCGCTGCTGCGTCGACGCGACAAAAAAATGACCGAAGAAGTCACCACGCTTGGCGGAATCACAATCGACCGAGTCAGGCATAAGGTGATGGTGCATGGCACAGCGATCGAACTGACCCGCAGTGAGTTCCGGTTATTGAACACATTGATCCTGCAGCCCGGGCGGGCTTTCGAACGCAGTGAGCTCATCGAAGCAGCGCTTGGTGGAGACGCTTTGGTGTTGGAGCGAACAATCGATGTTCACATCCGTTCGCTGCGCAAGAAGATGGGAGATGAAAACGACTTCATCCAAACCGTCCGCGGAGTCGGCTACCGATTCCGAGAGCAAACCTAGCTAGGTGCCACCTTTCCAACGCGCACCACAAACGCATCCATCTCGGCGCCGACAACGCAAATGAGCCGATGGGCGATAGCCCCGGTTATTGACGGTCT
>CAYNNP010000312.1:0-6508 GCA_964398215.1 uncultured Pirellulaceae bacterium
GCGACCCGGGGCTTTGTTGTTGAAGTCCTTCGGACTTAGTTTCACGCCGCAAAAAACAACGCGTGACGAATTTGTCACGCGTTGCGGATGATTAACAATGAAGCGGGCTGTTAGACTTCGCTCTTGCGCGACAACCAATTGGTGAACCGTTCCATGAAGTTCGGCTTGGCTTGACGGCCGCTGTGAGCTGATTGGATCTGAAGAGCTTCCTCGGTCAGATCTTCCTCCGTCGGAGCGTCTTCGGCAAGTTCTTCTGAGCCTTCGACTTGCAATGGGTCAAGGTTCTGTACCGGTTCCATGATCGATCCCATTGGCAGATCGTTCAGCAAGTGACTCTGAGGGACGCCACAACCACAACCTTCTTGGATGATCATTTCAGGTGCAGGATCAACGATCATGATCTGACCACATGGATTCGTGTCAACCGCGTCGCAACCATCGCCGCCCGCTGCTCCAGTGCCTGCGGTCGAGTAACCGCCGGTCACCGGTCGGCCACTATCCAGTGACAGTGGGTTGGCGTTGCTGTTGATCGGCGTGCCCGAGTAGATCGTGCCTGGGCTACCAAGGAAGTTGCTGATTTGGTTGCCAATCACACTCCTGAAGATCGGTGCGAATCCTGGGAAGTTCGGTGGGTTCCCGCTGACGCCGGGTGTGAATCGCTGGAATGGCAAGTTGTTTTGCAACACGAGCGGGTCACCGGCTTCCAGGTCAAACGTGAGGTAGTAAGTCGTCAGGGTTCGATCGTCCAGGATTCCGTCTCCGTTGGCGTCGGTGGCTCCCAGAACGACCGGGTTGCCTTGTCCAGTTGGATCGAATGCGATGTCCGATAGCGAATCGGTGACCAGTCGATAGCCTTCCGGCGCGTTGATCGTGACCACGTACAATCCGTCTTGAGTTCCAAAGAACTGGAAATCACCATCGAGTCCGTTGTCGACTAGGTTCACCGTGTTTGGCCCTGGTCCTTGGACGGTGATGAAGCCGCCTGTCAGGATTTCACCGGTATCAACATCGTAGAAGTAACCCGTTGGGTCGATCTCTATGTTGACCAGCGTCGGGTCGTTACCAAACACTCCATCGCCATTGTCTTCGCCGTTCTCGCTGTTCGGATCGGTACCGTTGTCACTGACATCATTCGCAACCAGTTGGTCACCGCTTTGACCCAGCACTGCGGTGCCTTGGTCATCAACCGCGTCGCCTTGGCCGGTGACTTGGTTCTCCAGTGGGCCATCAAGGCTAAGTGCATCGATCTGAGTAGTAAACTCGACGGTAAAGCTATCGCCAATCGCCAAGAAGTTGTCGGCTGATGTGTCGATCATTTCCAGCACGTTGATGCCGTTCCAAGCCGCTGAGTTCAAGCTGATTGAGCTTAGCGAATTCGTTGGGCTAGCGACCAGTTCAAGGTTACCAGCGTCGATTAGCACGTCGCCGAACTGCGTCCCAATGTCTTCCAGCAAGCTCAAGTTCGCTAGATGCAACGTTCCTGTGTTTTCAACGATCAGTTGGAATCTGACGATCGCGTTGCCGTTCCACAAGATTTCTGGTTCGCCGACAACCGCTTTGGCAATCGACAGATCCGCAATCTTGATCGCTGACGAGTCGTTGGCGTAGACGCCGTCGGTCGTCAATTCTTCACCGTTCTCGCTGTTCGGATCGGTACCATTGTCCGTTACGTCGCTGACCGTGATTGGGTCGCCGTTGCTGTCGGTTAATGGGTCACCATTTTGGTCCAACGGTTGGCCGCTGCCGATCGCAGAGTTGCTTAGCGATGTAGATTCGCCGGTCGCGTCAGGGTCAAGGGTGACCGTAAACGTGACTTGGAAAGTATCGCCGACTTCGACCAGGCCACCGCTGATCAATGACTGGGTCGTGTCATTGGCCCAAGCGTTATTGACGACTGGCGGTGTGCCGGTTCCGCTAAAGTTCTGGATCGTAGGATCAGAAATGCCTACCAAAGCGTCGCCGAGCAATCCTTGCACATCATCAATGATGCTTAGGTTGTTCAAGACCGTGGTTCCGTTGTTTTCAACGAACAGGGTAAAAGTAACGTCCCAGTTCAAACCGTTTTCAACAGCATCACCAGCTTGCTTGGCAACACCGATGCTTGGCAGCAGCAGCAACGTTGGATCGTCGCTACCGAATGTGTCGCCAGGTTCGCCAGCGTTCGTGCCTTGCGGATCGGTTCCGCCATCACTTTGTTCGCTGACCACAACCGGGTCACCATTGGCGTTGGTCACTGTGTTTCCGTTTTCGTCGATCGCGTTTCCACTACCAACAACGGAGTTGGCCGTGTCGGCGGTCGAGTCGAATTCGGACGCATCGATTTCTGTCCTGAATACCAGTGTGAAGCTGTCGCCAGCGGCAAGGGTGCTGCCGGCAGCGATGAGTTCGGTGACACTGTCGCCGTCCCAATCGGTGTCGATTGCAATATTGCTACCAAGATCGCCTGCTGGGCTGACGATCCGTAGATCGCCGGCTGAAACAAACGAGTCACCAAACTGATCCGCAAGTTCTTCGACAAGGCTCAGGTCGGCCACGTCGTACGATCCAAGGTTCGCGACGACTAGCTGATAAGTCACTTCATGGTTGCCGTTGGATAACAGCACTGGGTCGCCCACAACGTCTTTGGCGACACCGAAATCGGCAACGCGGATAGTGATTGTTGCAGGTTCACAGTTTCCGTTTTCGTCACAGACTTGAACTTCGATGACATCGTCACCAGCAAAGTCAGGATTCGGCGTGTAAACGTAAGACCCATCAGGGTTGATCACCAATTCGCCGTTAGGCGCTTCGATGGTCGTTGGGCCGGTCAGCGGATTACCGTTCTCGTCCGCGACCACCAAATCGTCATCAGGGTTGCTGACATCGTTAGTCAGTATGTTGCCCTCGACTGGTGTATTGGCCGACGTGCTGTTGACATCGGTGCCAACTACTGGCGGTTCATCAACGATCACGATGTAAATCGTTGAAGTCGACGTGCCGCCGTTACCGTCAGTGACGGTGTACTCAACACTGTCCGTTCCGACGTAGTCATTCGGTGGTGTGTAGAAGAACGATCCGAACACGATCGTTCCGCCTTGTACCGTTGGCACGACGGTTCCCGGAACGACAGGGATGCCAGCCATCGAGATGACCATCAGATCGTCGCCTTCCGGATCGATGTCATTCAACAGTTGCTCGCCGCCGATTGGGACGTTCTTTGGTGTGACAACGAAGTCGTCGGACGAAGCAGGCGGATTGTTTTCATCACCGTTGTCATCTGGGGTAACTGTGATTTCAACAGTCGCCGTATCGGTTTCTCCTGTGGAATCGATGATGGTGTAGTCGAACGTGTCTTCGCCGATGAATCCAGCAGCCGGTGTGTAGTCAAACGTGCCGTCTGGGTTGACCAGAACCATGCCACCGTTTGCTGTCACGAACGTCGTTCCTGGAGGAACCCCGCCAGCGTCAGCGACAACGATCGGTTCTTCGTCTGGATCGCTATCGTTAGCAGCCAATGTGCTGCTAAGCGTGCTAGGTGAGTCCGGGTCGCTGATGAGTGAGAAGTTATCATCACTAGCGATTGGCTGCGTATTCAGCGGGTCAACGGTCGGATCGATCGTGTCGATCACAAGCTCGCTGGTCGCAGGGTTTCCGTTTTCGTCCAAGATTTGGATGGTGATCGTGTCTTCGCCAACAAAATCCGCTGGTGGATCGTAGATGTACGAACCATCTGGGTTGATCGTCAGCGTTCCGCCTTGGTCGGTTGGGAACGATGTCGTTCCGCCCAGCGGATTGCCGCTGCCATCGCCGATGACCAATTCGTCATCAGGATCGCTGCTGTCGTTCGTCAGCACGTTGCCCTGAGTTGGCGTATTGATCGACGTGCCGTTGATGTCATCGACAGCTTCCGGAGTCGGGTCAAAGACACCAAGTGTGATGGTTGCCGTGTCCTCTTCGCCGGTCACTGGATCAGTGATGGTATAAGGAACTTGAACGGTGCCAACAAAGTCATCTTCAGGTGTGAAGACGGTTTCGCCAGTTGTTGGATCGACTGTCAACTCACCGACGACATCGCCCGTGATCGGATCGGTTATCTCGATTGGCCCAACCGTTGGATCTTGTCCGGCCACGTCCGTGATCACTGGCGTGTCGCCTTCTGGATCAGTGTCGTTGTCTAACAAGTTCGCTTCGATCGGATCGTTCTTTGTACCGATCAACGTATCGTCACCAGCCGATGGATCTTGGTTCTCACTTGGATCCGACGGCGGTGTGACGGTCAATGTCACGGTGGCGTCATCAGTCGCGCCGCTTGGGTCAACCACGCTGTAGTCGAAGCTGTCTTCGCCAATGAAGTCCGCTGGTGGTGTGTACTCAAACGTGCCATCTGGGTTCAGCGTTACCATGCCGCCTTGATCGGTGATGATCGTTTGCGGAGTGGTTGCTTCGTCGCCAGAAGGATCAGCGATCGCAATCACGTCTCCATCTGGGTCGCCATCGTTACTGATGACGCTGGACGTAAGCGGCTGGTCGGTGACAACGTCGAAGCTGTCGTCGGTTGCGATCGGTTCGTCGTTCATGAACGTCGTTGGATCGGTTGGGTCAGCGGCTTCGTTGGGTTCGCGAACTTCGATCGTCGCCGTCGCAGTATCATCCTTGCCGGATGGGTCAACCACAGCGTAGTCAAAGGAGTCTTCGCCCACGAAGTCGGTTGGCGGTGTGTATTCGTAGGTGCCATCAGGATTGATAACAACCGTTCCGCCCGCGTCAGTGGTTAGCACCACTGGCTGGGTGGCCGCTTCGCCGGTGGTTGGGTCGACAACGGTCAGTTCGTCGTTCGGGTTCTGGTCGCTATCATTCAGTAACAAGTTCCCGTTGGCGGGCTGATTGCCGTCGGTTACCAACGTGTCGTCTTCAGCAACTGGCGGTGTATCAAGAACCGTCAGAGTCAAAGTAGCGTCGTTGGTTAGGTCGCCGTCGGTGATCGTGTAAGGAACTTCAACCGTTCCAACAAAGTCATCTTCTGGTGTGAAGGTAACCTCGCCGGTGGCTGGGTCGACAACTAAAGTTCCGATTGGGTCACCCGTGACAGGGTCGGTCAACGTGATCGGGCCAGCAGACGGATCTTGTCCGTTGATTTCACTGACAGAGACTGTGTCGCCATTGGGGTCCGAATCGTTGCTAAGCAAGTTGCCGTCGAGTGGTCCGCTGCCGACAGGGGCCGCCAAGACGTCTTCGCCAGCTTCAGGAGCATCGTTTTCGTCTGGGTTCGAGTCGGCGTTGATCGCAAGTGTGACCGTTGCCGTGTCAGTAGCTCCGCTCGGATCGGTGATGGTGTATTCAAACGTCGGTTCGCCTTGGAACGTTGGGTCGGTCGGCGTGAATGTGAATGTGCCATCAGGGTTGATTGTCAGCTCACCGACTTGCGAAGTCGGGTCGGCTGGATCAAAGATTTCAACCGGCGTGGTTGGGTCCACAGGTTGACCATTGACCTCGGTTACTTCAAGAACATCGCCGTCAGGATCTACATCGTTGCTGAGAACGCTGCTAGAAAGTGGCATGTCGTTGAAGGTTGTGAAGTCGTCGTCGGTCGCGACTGGCTGCACGTTGTCGAAAGTCGACGGATCGGTCGGATCAACCGGCGGATCGGTATCGATGACTTCGATTGTCAAAGTCGCTTCGTCGCTGTTGCCTTCTTCGTCAGTGACCGCGTAAGGAATCTCAACCGTTCCCGCGAACTCAGAGTCCGTTGGCTCGAATGTGTAGTCGCCAGTTTCAGGATCGATCGTCAATTCGCCGATCGGATCGCCCGTTACCGGATCGGTAACGGTTGTTGTCACAGGCTGAGTCGGATCAGTGATCGGTGTGCCATTGATTTCGGCAATGTCAAGATCGTCACTTGGGTTTGGATCCTGATCATTTGTCAACAAGTTTCCATCGACAGGCTGACCAGGCTCAGTGATCGTCACATCGTCTTGAGCAACCGGCGGATTATCGAACACGGTGACGGTCAGTGTCGCGGTGTCTTCTTCGCCACTTGGGTCAGTGATCGTGTAAGGAACTTGTACGGTACCGACAAAGTCGTCTTCAGGTGTAAAGACTGTTTCGCCAGTGATCGGATCGACTTCGAGTGTCCCGGCAGGGTCGCCGTTTTCATCCAGAATCGTGATCGGTCCAGCCGTTGGGTCTTGGCCAGCAACGTCGGTGATCGTCAGCGGCGAATCGCCGTTCGGATCAGTGTCGTTGTCTAGCAAGTTGCCTTCGACAGGATCGTTCTTCGTTCCAACCAGAGCGTCGTCGCCAGCGACTGGAGCGTCATTCGCGTTCGGATCTGGATCCGCAACTACGCTCAGCGTCACAGTCGCTTCGTCGGTAGCTCCGCTTGGATCGATGATCGCGTAGTCGAAGCTGTCTTCGCCGATGAAGTCGGCTGGTGGCGTGTACTCAAACGTGCCGTCTGGATTTAGCGTGACCATGCCGCCTTGATCGGTCATGATCGTTTGCGGTACGGCGGCTTCTTCGCCGCTGACAG
>CAYNNP010000313.1:0-6429 GCA_964398215.1 uncultured Pirellulaceae bacterium
GCTCGAAACCGGGGCTATCGCCCATCGGCTCAAAGGTTCTTGACTAGTCGTACCCCGGGCTTATTGATTTACTGAGCCGACGGCGCTAGCCGCGGGCCTTGTGGTGCTAACGCAAATCCTCGAGGCCCGTGGCTAGCGCCAGCGGCTCACAAAAAATTGCCACGCCAATAAATCAACAAACCGTTGACGGCTTTCGCTACAACCTTTCGTTCAAAGCCAACTGCCGTCTGCAGCACTCAATCTGCTTCACCTGAGCAAAGGTTGTTGCGGCTTTCTTATCCGTGTCTATCCGCGTTCATCCGCGGTTGCTTTAACCAGTGAGCAGTTGTCTTGACCACTTCCGCAACGTTCACACCGGGCATTTCTCCGTCCCCGAACTGGTTCTTGCCTGACCCGAACAATCGTTAGCCTCGCGGGTAATCAAGAGAGATTTCCTGGCTAACCTACAAAGCCCAGCTTGCAAAGTCGCCGATAGCGTATTCTGTCCCGCAAGCCAAACAGCTTGCGACCCAAGGATCGCTTGCTACGGAAGGCAGGCGACGTAAACGCTCACAGGAATTCCCACCAACACTCACCATACTGACCGCCGAACCCCAGCGTTGTCAGCGATTCGTTGGCAAGAAATTCGAGCGGTGACCAGGAGGTTTCTCATGCTACGTAGTAAATCAGCGATATTGCGACGCATCGTTCTTGCACTTTCAATTTGTGCCGCATCATTCACTGCCGTTGGTAACACCAACTGTCTTGCCGAACACTTTGACGACTCCGACGACCTATGTGGTTGGGCGACGCACGATTCTTGCCCGATTCAAACACCGATCGCAAGGAACACTCGGACCACGACTTCTTTTGCAGAAAGCATCGCGACAGCTGCATCAGTCGCCACCGCGTCCTTGGGTGTCTCGCTGGAGCAGTTCACCGAACCGCTTTCGATGATCAGCCCAAACATCAACAATACACTTGACTCACTTGATGAGATCAATCAGATGCTGCAAGAGGCCAGTCAACAGGCCCAGGAAAACGCAGCCGAACCGACCGAGACGACTGAGACTGACACAGTCGTCGACGAAATCACCAGCAATGGTGAAATCGCACCCGAAATTGTCAGTTTCGTACCCGTTGTCGATTTCGACGACATCATTAAAGAAAGACCGCAGTGGGCCAATAATCTTGATAGTGCCACGACGTCTGATTTAATTCCGAACGACAAGGTTTTTGACACAGATCCTATCGCCGAAGACGATCATTGCGCCTATGAACATCTGAATGCGAATGAACAGGCGACAGAGGATTTAGCTAAAAACCTATCTACAAACGAACCCACCAAAGTCGCTGAAGAAACCGACCCCAATGTCGGCTCATTCGGTCAAAGTATTTTGATGGATTCGGATTTCAATGAAGGCGAAAAACCTGCTGCTGTGGACAATGACGATGTCGAGCCAAGCCAGGATTTTGTTGCCACGAGCCGAACGTTTGTAGGAAGTTCTGCAGTTGTCTTTTCGATCGATGAGGCATACATGCCTTACGATATTGCGGTACGAGATTTAGAGTCAGATTGGTGGTCACCGCTGAAGCGGAGACCGTTTTGCATTCGAGCTCGCAATGAGCTTCCTGAGTTTGAATTCCCATTGGAACAGGAAGTGATTTCTTTGGTTGGAGAACCTGTTGTTCAATCAGAGATCGAAGAGATCAAAGCAAATCGTCTGTTAGACAAATGGGTGCAAACCGCGAATGATACGCTCGCCAAGAGGCGTACCATTCGTAAATGGCTTCAACCCGAAAACGTTGGTCGTCAAGTTAGCTCGTTGGTGGTGACGAGAAAACAGATGGTCACACGTTTGGCAGATCGATTGGTCAGTGCGTGGCCAATCGAACCGTCCGCGTCGGTTACGGGAGCCAAGCTTTTGGCTCGAGCACATGCTATCGAGAATGATCAGTCGGACGCTGACCAGATAACCCGAGAAACAGAGTCGCTCGCCATAGCAACAGCGGCAGTAAGTGAACTTGTTGGCAAAGTGCGATCCGCTTTCAAGTCACTTGGTAAAGACGTGTTGCAAATCGCGGGAATACCCCGCGAGGACGCGGCATCAAACACGTCTCACCGGTAATTGTCACGTATTTCGCTGGTACGTGGTGCGAATGTTACTGCCTCAGTAGCAAACGCCGCTGTCAATCCGCTCGTTCTCTTCAATCCCTCCCGGTTGAGAGCGAGCGGATTTTTTTTTGTTTGCCTAGAGATTGGTTACCACCAAAATTCGTCTCCTGCCCTGACACCACGGGCAGGCCCCAGCGGGATATTCGGCACAGTCGTTACAAATCGACAACCATGGACTTATCCAAACACGCGTTGCTCTTTGTCAACACTCTTCGTTGACCACGACATTTGTGCAACCTAAGAATTCATGGCCACTTTCGGCACCGAGGCTCCATCAAAACTGGGCTCCATGAATTCGCACCGCATCCTACTCGTAGACGATGACCTTCACCTTGCTGATGCATTGGGTGGATGGCTACGTGAGCTTTATCATCAAGTCGATATCGCTGGCGACTTGGAATCCGCAAAAGCAAAGATTCGCCAGACTCGCTACGACTTGGTTATCACGGACCTAAGACTTGGCCCCGATGACGGCTTTTCCCTGATTGGCTATACAAAACAACGACATTCAGACACTGCCGTTCTCGTGATCAGTGGCTACGCAACACCCAACGTAGCTGTCGACGCCGTTCGAGCAGGTGCGTTTGACCTGCTTACAAAACCAGTGATCGACGATGAGTTGCAGCTGGCGATCGACCGTGCTTTGTCGCACTCGGAAATCGAAAAGCAGAACGAAGAACTGCGAAGCCAGCTGGAAAAACGCAGTGGTCTTGAGAACATTCTCAGTCACGACTACCGGATGTTAAAGATATTCGATGTCGTCGATAGCATCGCTGACGCCAAAGCATCAATCTTGATCACCGGCGAAAATGGTACTGGCAAGAGCATGATTGCCCGTGCGATTCACAATCGCAGCCAACGTCGCGGGAACCCTTTCGTAGAAGTCGCTTGCGGTGCACTGCCCGATTCGCTGTTAGAAAGCGAATTGTTTGGGCACGTTGCCGGTGCATTCACCGGTGCAAACAACGACAAAATCGGTAAGTTCAAGATGGCCGATGGCGGCACATTGTTCTTGGACGAGATTGGAACGGCCACCCAGGCCATGCAGGTCAAACTCCTGAGAGTACTGCAAGAGTTTCAGTTCGAGCAACTGGGCGGCACCGAAACCCATTCTGTCGACACCCGTGTGATTCTGGCGACAAACGAAGACCTCGCCAAGTCGGTTGCGGAAGGCAGCTTTCGCCAAGACTTGTACTATCGAATCAATGTGGTCAACATCGCTTTGCCAGCGCTGCGTGAACGTGGCGGTGACATACCGCTTCTTGTTGAACACTTTCTTGCTGACGCATGCGAAACTTGTGGCCGCGAAATCGATGGTTTCGACACCGATTCGATGAATGCTCTTCAGGCCTATCAATGGCCCGGGAATATTCGCCAACTGCAAAACGTTGTCGAACGAGCCGTGCTTCTTTCACGATCAACGGTCCTATCGACAGTCGATCTTCCACCAGAAGTCTTGAATTTAGACCCAGCTTCTACCCCTGGACCAGCAACGACACCAGACGCACCAGTCTTCACCGTAAATTCACCGGTCGCACAAGGCAAAAGCCTACGAGAACAACTGGAGACACCGGAGCGGCAAATTATTTTGCACACTCTAAAGCTCAATAGTTGGAATCGCGCCGCGACCGCCGACGCCTTGGAGATCAACCGCACGACTCTCTACAAAAAGATGAAGCGACTGGGGCTAGATGACCCTCGACTCCAATACGCGACCACGGAATAACCAGCGGCCGGGATTTCTACTTTCCCAGCTCGAAACAGACCAGTTTGCCGCGCGCGTTTCTCGCGTACACTCGGCTCTCCTGAATCACAGGTACGGTCCAGCACCTGCCATTCAAAATCGAGACTTCTCCAAGTAGCTCGAACTTCTCGGGCGACGCTTTCGCCAAAGCAAGCCGGCCATCGTCGCTCAAAATCAGCAGATTGTCGCCTGCGACCATCAGCGACCCGCAACCAAAACCTCGCTGCGTCCACTTGAGTTCGCCGGTCAAGTGATCAATGCACTTCAGCTGAACCACGCGTCCCAAATTGGAATTGCCATCGAAGCCGTAGATATTGCCGTTCAGCAAAATGCTGTTGTTGAAGTGATTTCGCATTTCACGATTGGCATACACCTCGTTCAGAGCGATCGATCCATCATCCGATTTGCTTAAACGAAAAAGCCCACAACCAACGTTGTATCCGGTCGAAACAAACACCGTGTCTTTGTGAATAATGGGAGTCGTCGAATTGGTGCGAAACGGACTTTTCCATTTTTCAAACGCAAGTTGTTTTCCGTCGGCCAATTGATTGAACCTTAGCCCGTCGCAATCCAAAGTCACCAGCAATTCTTGATCCTCGAATTTCATCTGTCGAACGCTGCCGTAACCGGAGTTGTGTTTTTCCGTTTGCCATATCAGTTTGCCCGTTGATTTTTCAAAGCACGCCAATCGACCTACTTCGACGTACAATTTGTCGCCACTAATCATCGGCGAAGCATTGAATCCCCACTCAGGTAACACAACGCCCAACTCGGACTGCAAATTCACTTCCCAAATGATGTTGCCTGTCGAGCAATCCAAGCACTTCAACTGGCCTTCTTTCCCGGTCACGTAGACTCGATCCCCGTCGACCGTCGGCGTGCAACCTGGCCCACCTTCGTACAACACCGCGACCAACTGACAGGGATAGCTGTGTCGCCAAATCTCCTTGCCCGACAAAGCATCAAAGCAGTAGACGGCTTCGGTTCCACTTGTGTTGCCCATCGTATAGAGCCGGTTGTCAACGATCGAAACGGAGCTGAACCCGATCCCAATCTCTTGCGTCCAAAGTTGCTCCGGCGGCTTGGTAGCCCACTCGGTATTGAAATCCGCTTTGGCGATGATGCCATCCAAGTTTGGCCCCATCCACTGCGGCCAATCCGCGTGGACAGCTCCGCCAACACAAAACAAACCAGCAGCAATGCACAACCCAAAGGCTGCAAGTATCGTTTTCAAGCCGCCGCATCCCGTACAAATCCAATATCGCATTTCATGCTCGCAAGTTCCATTGGCAAAAGTTCATCGTAGCGGCAAAGCGCGTTTCATGGCGACTGATGTTTTTAAAAATACCTCGCCTTTGGTCGTGACGATCCCCCAATAGAGCAGCGGGCAACCTCGGTATTGCTTGGCCGATCCCGGCTGACAACTTGAAGTAACCTTGCTGGCCCTTTTCTAGTAACAACTTGGCCATATATAATCCGTCTTGCTCCTATCGTTCGCAACACGATCGATTCACCATGATTCTTAAATTCCGTATGGGTTAGTAACGTTGGCCAAAAAAAAGTCAAAGCGCAGTAAAACCGTTCCCCCTTTGAAACGACGCCTAACCACTTGCAGCGATTGGCTGGAGTGGAATCAGAAACAAATCGATCTACTGGGTACAGCTTCAGATGTCGATGTCGCCGCAAAACTCGGCCTGACCAAAACAGCTGTGTTCAAAAAGCGAAAGCAGTTGGGCATCGAATCGTTTGGCTACGCGCGCAGCGAACAAACCACGAAGTGGACCAAAAAGCAGCTCGCGTGGCTTGGCAAAAAACCCGACACCTGGATCGCAGAGCAACTGGAAATCGACGCCACCACGGTTGCTTGGAAACGCAGGACGCTGGGCATCGCGCCGGTGCACGCCGTTGGCCGAAAACCCAGAGAATGGAGTAAGCGCGAACTGAAAATGCTAGGAACGATGCCTGACACCGAACTGGGAGAAAAGCTTGGAATTCACCGTCGCAGGATCGCAATAAAACGTCGGCAGTTGGGAATCCCAAATTTTGTAACAACCTCAACCCAGAAACGATGGTCCCCCAAAATCCTCGCGAAGCTTGGGAAGGTTCCGGATCAAGAAATCGCAGATCAGCTGGGCGTAAAACTTGGATCAGTCACAGCGTATCGAATACGGCACAAGATCAACGTCAGCGAAGTGCGTCCAAGGTACCAATGGACAAAAAAGCAACTTGCAATGCTAGGCACAATGGCAGACAGCGAATTGGCGGAACGACTAGGAATCGCGGCGTCAGCCGTTACCTACCGACGAAACGCAATGGGAATCAAACATTACAAACGAAAACGATAGCTCCAGCGGCGCGAGCCGGTCAGCGATTGTTGGTTGTACGATGGGTACTCTGCCCGTCATCAGCGTCTTTAGGCCTGGGGCCGGCACAACCCATGCCCATGGTGTCGGCCCTTGTCTTTGCCCACAACCATGACCGCAACGTTTTCGATTTTTGCGGCGTAAAACAAAGTCCGAAGGACTTCAAC
>CAYNNP010000314.1:0-6378 GCA_964398215.1 uncultured Pirellulaceae bacterium
ACGCGTCGGGTTACCAAAATCATCAGAATCAAAAGGCCGGGCCATCAACAGATCCAGCCGCCGCCCAAGACTTGATCGCCGTCATAGATCACAGCGGCTTGCCCTGGCGCGACCGCTGATTCGGGTTGATCGAATACTGCCGTGAATTTGGATTCGTCTTCAGGATTCACTTTTACAACCCCGGGTTTTGGCGAACCGTTGTAACGAATCTGAATCGAAACATGCTGCGGTAGATCGGCTGGTTCGATCAACCAATTCGCATCGTCTGCCGACAGGCCTTCGCTGGCGAGTGCTGCTTGCGGACCGATGACGACTTGGCATGATTCTGGATCGATGCGTGTTACAAAGTGCGGTGTGCCCATTGCAACACCCAGTTTCTTGCGTTGTCCAATCGTGAATGCTTCATAGCCGTTGTGCTGTCCGACGATGGTTCCATCCACCGTGACGATATCACCAGCCGTTACTCCAACCATCTCTGGTCGCTTGCCTTTGACAAAATCGCTGTGATGACCATGCGTGACGAAACAGATTTCTTGGCTATCTTTCTTGGTCGCCACGCTAAGCCCAATTGATTCAGCCAGTTCACGAATACGAGACTTTTCATATTTCCCAACTGGCAACATCATTCGGTTAAGTCGATCGCGTCGAATTCCAAACAAGGCGTAAGACTGATCCTTGCTCGAGTCCAGGCCACGCTGCAATTGACCATCAACCACCTGCGCGTAGTGCCCCGTCGCCAAAAAATCGGCGTTGACACCGTCCGCGTAATCGAACAATCGACCGAACTTGATCCAATGGTTGCATCTGACGCATGGGTTCGGCGTTCGTCCATTCAGGTAGTCATCTACGAAATAATCGACAATGCGCTCAAAATCTTGCTGCAGATCCAAAGCGTAGAACGGGATGCCAAGTTTGCTAGACACGCGGCGGGCATCCGCGGCGTCAGAAGCCGTGCAGCATCCTTGTTTGTGGCCAGCACGTTCCGAAGCACCTAGAACTGGCAGTCCCGCCTGCTCCGGCACAGAGCCTTCCACGCGGCATACTTCGGTTGATTCTTCGCCGTGCCGCATGAAGACACCCACGACTTCGTGTCCAGCCTCCAACAGTAGATGAGCGGCTACGCTCGAATCTACTCCACCACTCATCGCGAGAACTACGCGTGCCATGTATATTTTCCTTGTACGTCATGAAGGTATCGTCGTTGGCGTTTGCTAATCACCGCAATGTCCTGTTTTCCACCACATCATTCTTTCAACCATTTCCTTGGAGTCACAGCCTGTATGGATGCTGAACTGGTCCAACGAAGCGAAAAAATTCGTCACCGCCTAAAACAGCTCGGAGACTCTCTTTGACCACGCTGGTAAAACAGCAGAAATCAAAGCGATCGAAGCTAAAATGGCGGAGGCGGGATTTTGGGACGACAACGATGCCGCTCAAAAAATAATCGCTGAACTGAAAGGCTTGAAGATCATTGTTGGCCCGTTGGACGAATTGTCCAGCGCCGTTGGTGATTTGGATGCACTGCTAGAGATGGCGGATGAGGACGAAGGGTTCACCGAGGAAGTCGTTTCTGAGATTTCGCGACTGGAAAGGATCTTGGAAGATCTGGAGCTCAAGGCTCTGTTGAGTGGTCCCAACGATCAGGCGGGAGCAATTTTGTCGATCAACGCGCGCGACGGTGGTACGGATGCCAACGACTGGGCCGATATGATGTTGCGAATGTATGGCGCTTGGGCGACCAGCAACGAATATAAAGTGGCACTTTTGGATCGCAACGAAAATGAAGAAGCCGGGATCAATAGCGCGACAATTGCGATTCGGGGTCCAATGGCTTACGGGTACTTGAAAGGCGAGGAGGGCATGCACCGGCTCGTTCGGATCAGCCCGTTCAACAGTGAAGGCAAGCGACAAACTAGTTTTGCCGCCGTCAGTGTCTCGCCGGAAATCGATGATTCGATCGAAATCGAAATCGAAGACAAAGACGTCCGCATCGATACGTATCGCGCAAGCGGTGCTGGCGGACAGCACGTCAACAAGACCGACAGTGCCATTCGTTTGACTCACTTGCCGACCAATACGGTTGTCCAGTGCCAAAGTGAACGCAGTCAGCACCAGAATAAGGCGAATGCTTGGAAGATGTTGCGGGCCAAGATGGCCAGATTGGAAGAGGAGAAACGCGAAGCCGAACTTGCGGTCAAATATGGAACGCAAGCACGGACAGGTTTTGGCAGCCAGATTCGCAATTACTTTCTGCATCCCGATCAACGCGTCAAAGACACACGAACAGGACACTATGTCGGTAATTTTAATAGTGTCCTGAACGGTGGCGAACTCCAAGGTTTCTTGGACGCATTCCTGCGCTGGCGGGCTGGCGCCAACTCACCTGCCGAATAGATGCACCAATGGAATTTGCAAAATCGTGTGTTAGTAACACGATTTTGCTAGACTAACATTTCCACAAACCCCTTATTTCCTCCTTCCATTCGCTTGAATGAGCGATGAATCATGGAGTCGACCGTGAATAGAATGTTGAATTTTGCACTGATGTTGTTGGCCGCCGTCTCGCTCACTTTCGCGGGATGCTCGTCAGGTGACAAAACCGCTGGCAACGGAAAAGACAACGGAAAAAAAACGCTGCGGATCGCTGTCGTTCCTAAAGGCACGAGTCACGAGTTTTGGAAGTCAGTTCACTTTGGATCTGAGAAAGCTGCCAAGGAGTTGGGCAATGTCGAAATCATCTGGCGCGGACCTGTCGTCGAAAGCGATACCGGCAGCCAAATCGAAGTTGTCAAAAACATGATCACCAAACAAGTCGACGGAATTGTGCTGGCACCCAATCAGAAAGGTGGCCTGGTAGACGCGGTCGAAGAAGCCGTCGGCGAAAATATCCCAGTTGTGATTTTCGATAGTGGTTTAGACAAAGGCCCAGAGATCGTCAGCTATGTTGCAACGGATAATTTCAAAGGCGGGCAACTGGCGGCTGAGGCTTTGGCCAGTGCAATCGGTGAAAAAGGCAACGTGATTCTTTTGCGATACATCGCTGGTAGCGAAAGCACCGAACAACGCGAAGAAGGATTCTTGGATGGACTGAAGAAGTTTCCTGAAATCAAGGTCGTATCCTCCGATCAACGCGGTGGCGATAATGCGACTTCGGCGAAAGAGAAAGTTGACCAGTTGTTGCAGACTCACGGTGATACACTTGCGGGCATCTTTGCAGTCTGCGAGCCCAATGCAAATGGCACCCTGGAATCACTTCGGAATGCTGGACTGAACAAGAAAGTCAAATTCATAGCGTTTGACACCAGCGATGCTCTGATCGAAGCACTTGGCGATGGATCGTGCCAGGGAATTGTGCTGCAGGATCCTGTCCAGATGGGATATCAATCCGTCAAGACGCTTGTGGCATCGTTGGGCGGAGAACAAGCACCAGAATTCACATCAACGGGCGAGTATGTTGCAACGCCAGAAAATATGAACGAAGAGAAATACAAAGCTCTTCTCAAACCGTCGATTGTTGAGTAGTTTTTCGATGTGAAAAACTATGTGTTCTCACGAGCGTCAAGCTCGGCGAGAGCATGCCAGCATGGAACTGACGTCATTGTTTGGCACCATGTAATCCGTGCGACAGTCCACTGTAAACTATGTCACAGCCCAATCATCACTCTGGTTCCATGCTTGAAATGCATGGGATTTGCAAACGGTTTGGGCCGACTCACGCGTTGACCGATGTTTCGTTGTCGGTCAAAGCTGGCGAAGTTCTCGCGTTGATCGGCGAAAACGGGGCGGGCAAAAGCACCCTTCTAAAAACACTTAGTGGTGCCCACCGATCCGATTCCGGCACGATGCATATCGATGGCCAGCCGTATCACCCAAAAGGCCCCAGCGACGCGCGGCGAAACGGCGTTGCAATGATCTACCAAGAGCTGAATCTTGCCCCAGACCTAAGCATCGAAGACAATTTGTTGTTGGGGCAAGCTGGCACGGGAGGCGGGTTGTTGTTTCGCTCGGCCCAAAGGGATGTGATCCGGAACGCATTGGCGGCAGTAGGCCTTTCGGAATTGAGTCCCAGTGCTATTGTTGGTCGGCAATCGATTGCAACGCAGCAACTGATCGAGATTGCCAGGGCGCTGGCCAGTAACGCCAGGATCATTCTTTTCGATGAACCTTCAAGTTCGCTTCCGCAAAAAGATGTTCTACGCCTATTCGAGATTGTTCGGCGTCTGAAAGACAGTGGAATCGCGATCATCTATATCAGCCATTTTTTGGAAGAAGTCCGCGCGATCGCCGACAACTATTCGGTGCTGCGCGATGGTCATAGTGTTGGCTCTGGAAAAATTTCCGACGTGACGGACGATGAAATCATTTCTCTGATGGTCGGCCGCAATGTCGATGATCTATTTCCAAGCGTGCCGCATACGCCTGGCGAACCATGGGTTCACATTCAGGGACTGAGCGGCAATCCGTATCCCAAAAACGTCGATGTTGCGCTGCGTAAAGGCGAGATCTTTGGCGTCGCCGGACTGGTTGGTGCCGGAAGGACAGAGCTACTGCGTGGCGTGTTCAGCCTGGATCATGTATCGGCTGGTGTCGTCACCGTGGCTGGAAAAACGATCGGGAACAACGTGCGCTCGCGAATGAAAGCTGGATTTGGACTGCTGTCAGAGAACCGCAAAACCGAAGGTCTGGCACAAGAGCTTTCGATCGTCGAAAACACAACACTTGGATCGAACCATCAATACACCAAGTTCGGCTTTATCGATTTGGGTAAACGCAACCGTGCGGCAAGCGAATTGATAAAACGGGTCGAAGTGAAAGCCCATTCGGGCAAGCAACCTGTGTCGGATTTGTCCGGCGGCAACCAGCAAAAAGTGGCCGTTGCCAGGATCCTTCATCAGCAGGCGGATATCCTTTTGATGGACGAACCCACCAAAGGAATTGATGTTGGCACCAAAGCCGAGATCTATCGCATGATGGGAACGCTCGCGGCAGAAGGTAAAACAGTCGTCTTTGTCAGTTCGTATCTTCCCGAGCTGTTGTCAGTTTGCGATCGGATCGGCGTGATGACTCGAGGGGAGCTTCGCGAAGTGCGAGATGCGGTAGATTGGACAGAAGAAGATGTGATGGCTACTGCAATCGACATCGTAGACAACGAACAGTGAATCGACAGATTAGTCATGTCAAAAGAACAAAACACAGATCCCTATTCAGTTCCCGAATTGAACAAGCCGGTCAGCGGCGACTTCAGTTTGCGTGGATTGCTCAAGCACGTTTTTACGTCTCAGCTAGGCCCTGTATTGGCTTTGTTTTTCATTGTTGGCCTGTTCTGCATCGCTGATCAGATTTGGAGCGAAGGCTACTTTGCATCTTTTCGCAACATGCGCGTGATCATGAGTTCGGCATCTTTGATTGCCGTTCCAGCGTTCGGAATGACGATCATCATCATTGCTGCCGGGATCGATTTGTCGGCTGGAACTGCACTGACGCTTTGCGGGACCGTGTTAGCACTGCAACTCAAAAACTCGGAAGTCGCTGCGAGTGACCCAGGTTTTTTTGCCGTGATGCTATGGGCGCTTGGAATCACTGTGTTTACTGGTTGCATGTGCGGCTTCATCAACGGAGGGCTGATCAGCGCGACGAAAGTTGTGCCGTTCATTGTGACGTTGGGCACGATGACGATTTTTTTGGGTGTCGGTCAAGTGCTCTCGAGTGAATCGACAGTGTATGCGCCCAAGGAGAATATCCCCGACTGGATGAATCTATGTTACACAGGGTCAGAGGCAGATAAGTATCTGATTCCGCTTGTTCCAACGAGTGTCATCATCGCTGTCGTGTTGGCGATTGCCGTGAGTTTGATTCTGAAGTACACCGTTTTTGGGCGAAACGTATTTGCGATTGGCTCAAGCGAGTCCACCGCGCGGCTTTGCGGCATTAACGTGCCGATGATGGTCATGGGCGTGTACACGCTTGCTGGGTTTTTTGTTGCCGTCGGCGGGTTGCTGTATTTCGCTGACGTGAAGAATGGCAATCCGAGCGACGGAACTGGGAAAGAGCTGGAGATCATTGCGGCCGTGGTGTTGGGCGGTGGAAGTCTCAGCGGTGGCCGTGGATCAATCTTGGGTACATTAGTTGGCGCGCTGATCATCACGGTGATCCGAAGCGGATGCTCGCAGCTATCAATACCGAACACGTACACTCATATCATCATCGGTGCGATCATCATCATCGCCGTGATTGTCGATCAACTGCGAAACGGATCGCCCGAGTGGTTCTTTCGCATGTTCAGTTCGAATCGCTCCTGAGCAGTAACCCGACGGTAGGCCGGCCCGAGCAAACGCTGCAATTGCCGGAACTTCGGACGCAAGTAGAAACGTCGTTGAT
>CAYNNP010000315.1:0-6320 GCA_964398215.1 uncultured Pirellulaceae bacterium
TAAAGATTCTTGAGCGCCAACAGCGCCAAACGTTTGCCAACATCCTGTTTGTTTGGTGGATGAATGTTATCCAACGTTGCAATATCGTTGGTCACCACCATCGCTGTGTTGGGGACCGTTTCGACGGCTGCCTGGGCTTCCCACAATCGAGGCAACATGGATGGGGAATCGTTGCCGTATTTAAACGGCGCGATCTGTACATAATAGAACGGAAAATCGCCTTGTCCCCACAGTTTTCGCCAGCCACCAATCAACGCCTTCTTTTTATCAAGATACGCCATCCCGTCTGCACGGTTTGCTTCGCCCTGATACCAAATAGCACCTCGAATCGTATAACCAACCAGCCCATGAATCATGCCGTTGTAAAGCTGCGTTGGATCTTGACGATTTTTGTAGGGGGCAATTGATGTTGGAAAAGTTGGTGCAACTTCAATCTGATCGCCTTGCGCGAGCGCCGACCGACTGGCCTTGAGCCAAGCTTCGGTATCGCGCACATATTTCCCCAGCACCGAATTGTATTTTTCTGTGCCAGGCGTTCGCAGCATCACCGAATCGTAGGTCGCGCGCTGCGACGGAACGCTCTCGAATCCGACGGGCGGCGTCCAAGGCTCCACTCGCGTTCCACCCCAAGAGGAATTGACCAAACCAATCGGCACGTCCAATTCGGTCAGCAGATGACGAGCCATAAAGTAACCGCAAGCGGTGAAGTTCGCTACGGTTTGCGGCGAACAAATCTGCCATTCGCTATCGATATCGTCCAGTGGCACAGTCGACTGACGTCGTGCAACTTTCATGTGCCGTATTAGCGGATAGTTTGCGGCTGCAATCTCGTCTTTCGCATTCAAACTTCGCTGAACATTCCATTCCATATTTGACTGACCGCCGCAAAGCCAAACTTCGCCTACCAAGACATCTTTTAAACGCAGATCGTTATTGCCTTTGACGATCAGCTCACGCGGCTCTTTACTGGCTTTGATTGCCGGCAATTCTGTCGTCCACTTTCCGTCGGCGCCCGTGGTCGCTTGAACCGTCGCATCGCCAAACGACACGGTTACTTGTTCCCCAGCGTCCGCCCAACCCCATATCCGAATCGGCTTTTCTTGCTGCAACACCATGTGGTCGCCAAAGAAGCCAGGAAGTCGCACATCAGCAAATGCGGATGTCGCAAACGAAACAAAAATGGTGCAGAGCAACAGTGCGGTGGTTCGTTGAATCATCAGTGTCTCAAACAAGGAGCGTATCGATCGGTACCTAGCATAGCCAAGACAAGGTGGTCCGTTGAAGCAAAAAACTTCGCCGGGCTTGTCGGTTTGTTCGTGCCGTTCTTTTTTGGCAATGAATCTTGGTAAAGAACGCTATCGACCAAACAAAAAGAAGCTTAACAACTTCTGCGGCACCCTGCGGCTGATCACTCAATCAGGCCAGCACTGCAAAACGTTGCAGGCTCCGCTTCGGTCTGCTTGGGCAATACGTCAAGCTGCGTTTCAACCGCACAATGTGCCAAATCATGGTCAAACCCTTTGGCAATCAGGTTGCGCCCGCCTTGAGACTGTGCAAAGCAATCCACCAAATCTGACTTGGACCAATTCGTCGCATCGCCAAACCAAGATCGCCAGACTTGGCAGGCAATCCGAGGTTCATCGCCGACCAATTCGACGTTGGGATTGAACTGTTGAATCGCGCTGACGAATAGACCGGCCAACAAAGTATCTTCAAGTGTGATTGCACCATTCGTGCCGGAGCAAACCAAGTGAACTTGAGATTTGTTTTTCAGCATGTTCAAGACGGCCTGGTAATTGAGAAAACTTGCGGCCACAACCGTCTGAGCATTTTTGCATTCCGCAATCGCTGCGGTTCCATTCGTCGTCGTCAAGATTACCGTTCGCTGTTTGACCGTACTCGGCAAATAGTCAGCAGGTGAATTCCCCAAGTCAAAACCATCGATCCGCACGCACTCACGTTCTCCACACAACAAGGCATTTGGATGTGCTTTCGCGATCCGCCTCGCATCATCGACCGACGGTGTAGTGATTACACTCAAGGCGCCAGTTGCCAACGCGGTTGTCATCACGGTCGTTGCGCGCAGTACGTCGATGACAACAGCGACTTCGCTGGACGACGTCACCATCGGCATACCGGGCAAGAGCGAAACTAGCAGTTTCATTGGCTACGGGTGCTTTGCGTCCTTCAGCCACTGGTCAAACTCTGGGTCCGAATTTGATGCCGGCACAAGATAAGTCTGCTCAACAGTAAGATCGCGATCCTTGTAGGTCACGCTGACCACATGTTGTGAGGCATGATCAATCTCTGGCTTTGCCTTCTTCTTGACCAAACTGTCTTTGAATATTTTTAGTACCGAAAGTTGATTCCAAAGGTTCATGAAATCTAACTCAGAGATTTTGGATTCAGCAACGGTGCCGTCTGGCAATTCCCAGTTGCATGAAAACGAATCATCGTCATTGTCATTCGTGATTGCACCAACGGTTGGCTGCCCGCCAACGCCGTGCTTGTATTGGATATGAAACCGAGCTTTCGCGGAATCTCCAGACATGCGCGAATCCGAAAGTGAAAGAGAGTGTGCTGGCCCTGCATTTGAAGGCAAATTGTAGCACAACCCAGCCATTCGGACAGGCAGCAAACTTGGCACAGCGACTATCACGAAACCCAGCAAGCTACGGGCATTCCAAGCCGCTAAGCCTGGGGACTCAATTCATTAGTTTTTCGACACGATCGTTCGCAATCGCCCGCGATGACTGATACGCACCCAGCAGCGACGACGGATCGATCAAACGCCAACTTGGCAAACTGGTCGACAGAGCAGCAATGAATGCACCGCCCCGGATCGCCCACATTACATAGCCGACCGAGAACAGCCCAGCAGCAGCACCCACCGTACCAACGTACACAGCCACTGGCGAATCACCGTAGTAACTGTCTTCGTCCCAAGCAGTCCACGAAACTGATTCATAGATTTCCTGTTGCAACAAACGCTCAAGTGCTTGTAGCTCCAACGATCGCAACATGTCCACGCCTATCTCATGCTCACTGGCGTCGAACTCCAACAACTCGCTCTGATCGGTCAGAAAGACAAACGTACTGTCGACCGAACGCTGCCGTCGCTGGAAACTATCAAGCTCGGCAAGACTCGCTTCGATTCCCTCGGCCGCATCCCCTTGCACTGAACGTCCAGAACTAAACGGCGAAACGGTGCCAGCGTCCGCTGCGGTTGAAGTCGTCTCGATCGCGTCTGGCTTTTTCATTTTTTGAATGATCGTATCCTGATCGTCCGTTGGCGATTCGGCGTCGGCTCCTTCTTCGCCCTCCCCGTCACTTGGTGACAGCCCTGGAACAATCGACTTTTCGATCGTAACTGTCACAGGGTCGCTCAACAGAGCTCCATCCGATGCTACATAGGTAAACGAATCGGTGCTCGCCGAATTATTTCGAGGCACATAGATCAGGTTTCCAAGACTATCTGTGATCAGCGAACCATCGGCCGGTTGACTGACAATCTGGATCGTCAACGCATTACCTTCAGGGTCAATGTCATTGGCCAGAATGGAAGCGGGCGAAAAAGCAACGACTTGTCCTGGCGATATGACTAGCAGATCTTCTTGACCAACCGGTGATTCGTTGACGTTTAAAACTGTGATTGCAAAATCAATCGCACTTGCAGAACCGTCCTGTGAAGTCGCAGTGATTGATATGGTATGACTACTTGCTGTTTCAAAATCAATGTTTCCAGCAACCGTTACTTCGCCAGTGGCTCCGTTGATCGCAAACAGACCACCAGCAGTATCAGTAGCGGCATACGTCACCAAGCTGTTCGTAGCGTCGGCGTCAAATGCAAACGACACGATGCCCACCGAAGTCCCAATCGCTGAATTTTCAGCTACTGAATCAAGCTGCCCGTCTGCATCAACAATCGGTGTGATATCAAACTCGTCAATATCATTGATTCCAATCGTCACTGTCTGATCGACCATCGACCCATCACTACTGGTGGCTCGCACGATGATGTCGTAGGAAGCCGCGACTTCTCGGTCAAGCAGGCTGCCATCCGCAACTGTCACAATCCCCGTGTTTCCATCAATCGCAAACCGACCACTTGCGTTATCTTGCAGATTGTAGGTAACGAGATTGTTGGTCGCATCTGCATCGGTTGCAAACGCCGTGTATCCAACTTCGGTACCGTTGGATGCATTTTCATCAACTTGGTTCAACCTGGAATCGTTATCGGAAATGGTCGATACGTCAAACTCATCAACATCGACGATATCGATTGACATGTTTTGGACAACCGTGCTTCCGTCATCGCTCGTCGCGCGAACAATGATATTGCGTGTTGCCCCGTCAGCTTCGCGGTCAATCGACCCTGCAACAGTTACTTCACCTGTGGTGGTGTCAATCTGGAATCGTCCGCCATCGTTGTCGTCCAGGGAGTAGGAAACACTATCGGCTGCGTCACCATCGGTTGCCAACGCAGTGATTCCTACAGAAGTCCCTGGCAACGAATTCTCAAGCACTTGGTTAACGCTGCCGTCGATATCGGTCACGGGCGTGATCGCGAAATCATTCTGCGGATTGATGATAACGTTGACGGTTGCGAGCACCGACTGCGAGCTATCTTCTCCGCCATCAGAGAGCAGGACTGAGAACGAATCAGTCAAAGTTTCACTATCATCGTGCACGTACCGCACGATCCCGTTGTTCACATCAGATTGGGTAAAACTCGTGACCGCAATTCCTGGCGCAGTGCTCAATTCCAGAATCCCATGGTCGGGAGCGTCCGTGACATCAAACGTCAATCCCAATGGACCGTCATCCACATCAAGCGCTTGCAGCACAGCATTGTTCAGCGTGATCCCTGCTCCCTCATCGACCGACAAAGCCCCAATGGTCACGGTTGGCGAATCGTTCACAGCAGCAACATCAATCGTCACGACAGCTTGCGAGCTAAGATTGCCATCGGTTAATTCGTAGGTGAATGTGTCGGTGCCATTGAAATCCTGATTCGGTATGTAGATAAACGTTCCATCGCTGTTCAAAGTAAGCGAACCGTTGGATACATCAACAATCGGCGCCGTGTTGACAGTCAGTGCATCGCCATCAACATCGATGTCGTTGCCCAGCAGGTCGTTCGTGCCTAAAACAGACGTGAGCGTGCTGTCTTCAGTAATCGAGTAGTTGTCAACTACCCCAGCAGGAGCATCATTGACGGATGTCACATTGATCGTCGTAGTAGTCTCGACTTCTTCATCGCTTGGTCCCCCGGAGGTTCCAGGGTCAGCCCCGCTGTTGCCCAGATCATTAACATTCATTATCAGCGAGACAGTTGCTGATGGCGCGTCCAAATCATTGATGTACTCAAGGGATCCAGTTGTCGAACCATCCAGGAAAGCGGACACAGCAGAAACCGTTCCAGTCAGCCCGACTACGGAAGTACCACTATTAGATACGCTGACCCCTGAGTCACCTGCCGAGAAGTTGATGACGCCTTCGCTAACAGTAAACATCACGAAAATGTCATTGGTAGTGCTGTCGACATCAGCGAGCGTGAATCCGGTACTGGTCAGTTCCAGACCGATTTGCTCTGTCGCGTTCAATGCACCAGGAGCATTTGCGGTTGGTGTATCGTTGACGGCAGTTATGTCCAAGGTGGCTGTCGCGCTAACACTATCAACGCCGTCACTGACAAAGTAGCTGAAAGTGACGCTGGAATTGTCATTCAATGCCGGTGCGTAATCCCAAGTTCCATCTCCATTGTCCATCAGGGTGCCACCACCCGACACGATCATCAGTCCGTTGACCATCAAAGTATCCAAATCGATGTCCGAAGCATTGCTAAGCAACTCCATTTGGTTGATCGTGCGCACCACGTCTTCGGTGGCCGCTGCCAAGGCAACGGGTGTTGTCGTCGGACTATCGTTGACCGGAGTAACATCAATATCAATCGTGTCCTGGGACGACAAACTTCCTCCCGCACTCAAATCATTGGTCAAGATAACTACCGACGCAGGACCGTTGAAATCTTGCAGAGGACTGAACGTGGTATTTTCAAGTGCTGCATTAATATCAGCAATTGAGCCACTAAAAGTCATGGTAGCATCGTCGGTTCCATCACCGAATAAAAACGAAAGTCCGCTTGTGTCGCCCAGCGTCAGCAGTCCGTTGGTTGACGTAAGCGTGACTTGCAAAGGACCGTTGCCGGCATCAACGTCGGACACCGTGATCGCATTGCCGGCAAGTTGATTGAAAGTCAAAGTTCCGTCTTCGGGAACATCCTGCGCACCTGGTACCGAATTGACCGGAGCATCGTT
>CAYNNP010000316.1:0-1200 GCA_964398215.1 uncultured Pirellulaceae bacterium
ATTTGGGATTCGACTGGACCCAAAGGTGGTTTGGGTGTCAAGTTTCAACGCTCTTTGGTCGGTGAAATCACCGGCTACGATGTCAGCGATGGCGTGAAGACTGCGAGCCGAATTGATCCGCTGCAAATCGTGTCTGCCGCTCAAGTTGTGGAAAAGAAGGACGGAACGTGGGATCTTGCGAAGGAAAAGGACAAAAACGCAAAGAAGCCATCTGAAATAAACCACGGCAATATCCCGCCGACGATTGAAGACGGCGGCGTGACAATGGCGTATGCCGAACACAGTGTTGTTTTGTCACTGCCTGCGATTCGGCGTTTGCGATTTCCTATCGACGGCGAGTACTCCCTGGAACGGGACAATGCAGGCCGAACGCTAATCGCTGCCCTCGGATTGCTGTCCGTTGCATTGGCAACGGAACAAGGATTCGATTTGCGTAGCCGCTGCCTGCTCTGGCCAGAATCGCAGATTGATTTCGAACTACTCGATCAACCCGGTGCGGAACCCAAGAGATTCTCGCTTGATTCAAGTCAGGCGATCGAGATCTACAACGCCGCGATCAAAGGAGTCAAAGACGCAGGGCTGCCATGGCGATCCGAGCCGGTTGTGCTCACCCCATCCAAGCAATTGGTGAAACTTGTCAAGGCGAGCCAGGAGAAAACGGCTGAATCGAAGGCAACCGCTGACACTTAAGTTGAGCGAATCGAAGTAGGGCCGGTTCCCACCGGCCAAAATAGACGGATGGCTTTTTGGGCCAGAAGTGAATTCGCTGGCCGGTAGGAATGTATAGACCGGCCCTACAGCAACTCATATTTGGATCATATCGTGTTTTCAATAGCAGTAAAGTTTTTGACGCAGCGTGTCGTGGCGGCGACGACATCCAAAGCTGACGAAGTGGAGTGGCCGATTCATCCCGCTCGTCTGTTTATGGCGATGGCAGCAGCGCATTACGAGTCGTGCCCGACTGATGACGAACGCAAAATACTTGAGTGGCTGGAGGCGCTGCCCCCACCAACGATTCACGCTCCCATTGCAGCGATTCGTGAGACGCAAACGGTTTTCGTTCCTGTCAATGACAAGTTGTCTGACCCAGCACGCCGCGTTCGGCAACCGCGTCAATTCCCATCGGCGTTCGTAGGTGATTCGCCTGCTCGTTTTTGTTGGGAAGATGACGTTCCGGATGGTCTACGTAACGCACTTTCT
>CAYNNP010000316.1:1300-6318 GCA_964398215.1 uncultured Pirellulaceae bacterium
CCGATCGTGATGACGAAAATTGACGGACGCACGATGGGGCTTGAGTCGACGCTTCTGATGTGCGACATGATGCGAAACGCCGTGTTAACTCATTGTGGCTCAGCGGCTCCTTCCTGGTTGACTGGACACGAGCCAGACGGAAGCTCCACTTCAAAGCCGCATATTGCGTTTGTACCACTTCCCTTTATCGATTCAGAGTATGCGGACGGGCACGTGCTTGGCCTTGGGATGTTCTTGCCAAGAGATTTGTCAGACGAAGACAAATCAGATGAATTGGCAGACTTTCTGGTGGATGAATTGCTGGAGCCGCGTCGTCACAAATTGACGCTTGGGAACAACGGTGTCTGGGAGCTCCAGCGCGAAGACCGAACAAAACCGCCAGCGGCATTGACGCCGGAAACGTGGACCCAACCAAGTCGTGTGTGGGCCACGGTCACCCCAGTCGTGCTGGACCGTCACCCAAAAACGAATCGCCAAAAGGACTTAGCTGGCTGGCGAAGCGAGGTCAGCGCGATCGTTTGCCGTTCTTGTCAGCACATTGGGCTGCCAGCGCCGTCCACAATTCGAATCGAAAAGCACTCGTTCTTGAAAGGTGTTCCGTCTTCTCGCCCCGGTCGAACTGGGTTTCCGCTAATGGCACACTCCGACGGAAAGACACGTCGAATCCAAACGCACGTCAGGTTGGAATTTGACCAGCTCGTTCAAGGGCCTGTGATCCTAGGCGCCGGGCGGTTTCGAGGATACGGATTCTGCAAACCAGTGTTTACGTCTGCCAAAGAGGACCAGTCATGAATATAGGAACTTTCAACGACTTCTTCCGCGAAATGCACGGCTACGATCCCTACGATTGGCAGACGCGGATGTGCCAGCAGGTCTTGAAAACCGGATGGTCGGATTTCATTCAACTGCCCACGGGAAGCGGTAAGACATCTGTCCTGGATATTGCTGTCTTTGCGTTGGCTGCACAAGCGGACCGTCCCGCTGTGGAGCGAACCACCGGCACACGGATCTTTTTCGTGATCGATCGCCGAATTGTGGTGGACGAAGCCGACCGTTGCGCTCGTCAATTAGCCAGTCATCTGCGGTCGAGTCTCCAGTCAAGTGATTGTCCGGCTACGAAATCTGTGGCCGAAAACCTGCTTGCCATTGCCAAGTCGGATGGTCGAATCGAAACGTCGCAAATGCCAATCGATCCGCTCGCCGTGCACACATTGCGAGGTGGATTTTACCGCACCAATGATTGGGCTTCTTCGTTGGTTCAGCCAACAATCGTGACCAGCACAGTAGATCAAGTCGGATCGCGAATGTTATTTCGAGGCTATGGGATTTCGCCAACCGCCCGCCCGCTGCAGGCCGCATTGGTTGCGACCGACAGTCTGTTGATTTTGGACGAAGCTCACACCGCAACAGCGATGGGAGACACAATTCAGACAGTGCGTAAGCATCAGACTCACGCGCAAAAGGGTTCACCTATCGTACGCCCAATGATCGCCGTGCAGATGACAGCAACCCTGCCCGAAAGTGTCGAGGAATCTGGCGACAACGTGTTCAAGTTGAACAAAACCGACTTGGCCGACAGCGAATCGCCGTTAGCAAAGCGATACGAAACAAAAAAGACAATCAAGTTAGATGTTGCCAAATCAGCCAAAGGTAAAACCGCGATCCCAAAGTTGGCGAAAGACCTTGTTGATCGGACAAAACGCCACTTAAACGATGACATTGGATCGATTGCAGTTGTCGTCAACCGAATCAAGACAGCTCGCTTGATCCACAGCACGCTATCCGACCTGCTCGCGAAAAAGAAGATCGATATCGAACTTCACCTCATGATCGGTCAAATGCGGCCGATAGATCGCGATGTCACTGGCGGCAGGTTGCGTCAAGTTCTGGGTACATCTTCGGAGTCTTCGGAAGACCAAAAGCCGGTTGTTGTTGTAACGACACAGTGCCTGGAAGTTGGCGCGGATTTAGATTTTGATCGCATGATTAGCGAGGCCGCGAGCATCGACGCATTGCGGCAACGATTTGGACGACTGAATCGTGGCGGACGTCCGATTCAATGTGAGGGCGAAATCGTTATTCGCGCGGATCAAATGCTAACCGATGCTCAGGTAAAGAAACTCAAAAGGGATCATGATGCGGACCCTGTTTATGGGACAGCGCTAACCAAGACCTATCAGTGGCTAGAGTCGATTTCAACTGATGGAGCCGTTGATTTTGGGTCTGCAAAAATGGATGAACACTGGCGTCGCTTGCGTACTAAAACGGATGACGCCAGCAAGTACACCAGTAACGAATTATTGATCGACCAGCCGCAAAAAACGACGCTACTGCCAGCACACGTTGACTTGCTGAGCCAGACGTACGAGTTCTTTGTCCCGAAGGATGACGCCAAAAATGGCTGGGACCGTATCGCGGTCCATCCAGATCCAGATGTAGGCGTTTTTCTGCATGGACAGCAACGCCGTGACACGAATGTCCAAGTGTGCTGGCGAGCCGACGTTTGCGGAGCCGAACTTAAAAACGATAAGTGGGCGATTTGGTCTACTGGTGAAGATAAGCGTCTGGTGACTGTCACTGAGGCTCCGCCAACTTCACCGGAATGCATGTCCGTTTCAATCAAGACGATCACGGAGTTCTTGGTTGATTTAGAGGCAGACGACGAGAGTGCTGACGTTCCATCGACGCTGGACGACGATCGAAAACCGCGCAAGACGGACATTCCAAGTAATAGACGACCTGTGATTTGGCGCGGCCCAGACGATTCCATTGTTTGCAACGATTCGCGTCAGATTCGCCCTGGCGATACGCTCGTTTTGCCCGTCTCGGCTGGAGGTTGGTCGATTCTTGGCCACATTCCCGGAGAGGCTGTCGATCCATGCGTTGTCGGTAACGACGAATTCCCGAAGGATCAAGTCATCAACCTCGCAAAGATTGATGTCGCGGACGAAGCCTATTTGCGTGCGTCTTGGAAACCGCGTCTTCGTCTGCATCCGCTGCTCAAAACGCTTGGAATTGATTCCACTGAGTTACAAAAATCTGCAACCGAGAATGAACCAAGTGAATCAGAAATCATCGACGCGTATAGCAAACTACAGTCCAGCTTTGAAGGAACACTCAGCGCGGTTGTGACGCACTGGATAGATGAAGAAACTCCTGCGAAACCGCGGCGCCGAAGTCATGCAGGTCTCATCTTGCATGGCAAAAAAACACTTACGCGCGACGAAATCGCAGGGCTGCTCACAGTCGATACGGACTCACGAACTTCTACCTCGGATTTTGAAAGCGGGTTTAGCGACCAAACTTCAACTAGTTCCAACGTGATGATTGAGCTGGCAGATCACCTTTGCCGCGTACGTGAGCGTGCTGGTGCGATCGCGAAATCCGTGGCCGTTGATTCGCTCACAGATGACATTTCGTTGGCGGGCGAATTGCATGACATTGGAAAGGCTGACGGCCGATTCCAGTCCATGCTTGTCGGCGGTTCACCCAATGAAGCTTGGTTACGCCGCAAGCTGCTCGCGAAATCCAAGCAGGTGTCTCGCTCCAAATCAGAACGAATCCGAGATCGTGAAAGGTCGACCTTGCCGGATCGCTTTCGGCATGAATTGCTTAGTGCGCAACTGGTATCCAAAGCCAATCTCTCCGAATCTGATTTAGTAAATCATTTAGTTGCTTCTCATCACGGTCACGCACGGCCTTGGATGCCGCCATCCACAGATCGTGATCCAACAAAAGTCGAATTAGGTCCGATTGGGATCGCCTACGTTTGCGAGGCGGAAGATCGTAGCGATGCATTCGACACGGAGATTCGATTGGCGATCGCCGAACGTTTTTGGCGTTTGCAAGGTGAGTACGGTGCGTGGGGGTTAGCGTATTTGGAATCCATTCTGCGGCTTGCTGACCAACAGATTAGCCGCGAGGAGGCAAGCGGAGCGCATGCTCCGCCCGAATCCTCGAACCTAGGTGTTAGTTACTCCTCGGGAACCAACGTCGCCGCCCCAAACAAAACAGTTCTAACTGGCATTGATGGTGACAGCCCGCTGGGGATGCTTGCCTCATTAGGCGCATTGCGAGTAATCAATCATGCGATTGACGAACCAGTGAAATTGCATTGGCGCGTAAGTGATGGTGCCTGGCGCCCTGTACTGACATCCATGGCAGCGATCGATGAAAAACAGATCGAGAACATCCTGAGTGACCATCTCGGTCAAGACACGGCACAAGCACTGCTGGAGTTCGATGAGCTGGACGTCACCGATTCCAAAGCTGGCAAGCTGATTTCATGCCCTCAGCGATTCCGTTGCGTTACCCGCAAATTCCTGAACGCCTATTTGGATTCTGGAGATTCTCGCCTGAACTGCGACATCGCGGCTGCTTTAGGAAACGAGTGCACGCAGAAGCTTTCAGCAAAAGAACCGGCAGTTGAACACACCGAGCTGTACATGACCAAAGGATCGGGCCACCAGCGAATGCTAGATCTGATGCGAGTAATACGCGCCCAGACAACCTGGGATCACATAGAACGATCTCTGTACGGCGTTTGGGACTACGTGGATGAAGGACGTGGACGCATCTTGCGATGGGACCCAGCAGAAGACCGCTCGTATGCAAAACGTTGGAAGAATCCGAGTAGTGACGCAGTGATGACAATGCTGGGAGCGAACTACTTAGCGATTGAAGCAGTATCGTTCTTCCCAACAGCGATCGTGAATCGTCGCCTAGCGACAACAGGATTTGATCGAATGAAACGCAAGACCTATTTGTCTTGGCCCATTTGGACGACGCCATTGACAAGCGAATCGATCAAGGCATTGCTGCAACTTAGTGAAATACATACTGCTGATCCCAATGATCTTTGGCTGTCGCAGTTAAGCGTCTCTGTGGTGAAACGCGTAGAACGCATCAGGGACGGCAAATACTTCAACTTCAGTTACGCGGATTCTGTGTAATGACGAACCCTTAGTTCCTTCTCAATTTGGTTGTTACTTGAAATTGATTTCCGTTCACTCGGCCCG
>CAYNNP010000317.1:0-6305 GCA_964398215.1 uncultured Pirellulaceae bacterium
GCCCGATTGGGCTTAGTAACTTGCTATAAGTAGGCGTCTGATTTACAGTTGCGTAATCCAAAAACTGACGAAGACCGAAATGCGGTCGCAGAATTAACCGGAGCTTTGATGTCCAACGACATTTCTAAACCTATGGGTGTGGACCACAGCCAACAAAAAGAGTTGTTTGGCCATCCCACTGGTCTCTACACACTGTTCTTTGCTGAAATGTGGGAACGATTTTCCTACTACGGTATGCGCGCCCTTTTGTTGCTTTACATGATCAAGGGATTCCTTGGCTACGGCGACAAAGATGCCAATGCGGTCTACGGTGCTTATACAGCTTTGGTTTACATGACGCCGTTCTTTGGCGGGATGATCGCCGACAAATTACTGGGGGCGCGGACGACCGTTATCATTGGTGCCTTGCTGATGGCGGCCGGACACCTGTTGATGACCATCGAGCAGAACTTCTTCTTCTTTTGCGCCCTGGGATTCTTGATCGCAGGTAATGGTTTCTTCAAACCGAACATTTCAACCATGGTGGGAGAGCTTTACCCGGAAGGCAGTCCCAAGCGAGATGGTGGCTTCACGATCTTTTACATCGGTATCAATCTTGGCGCTGCGATGGCTCCGCTGATTTGCGGATACGTGGGCGAGACTTTTGGTTGGCACTACGGATTCGGATTGGCCACCATCGGCATGATGGTTGGATTGGCGATCTTTGCGGCTCCAACGATTCTGACCCAGATTCTGATTCTGGGTACTGCCTTGGCGAGTGCTTACGGCTTGGCGTTTTATAATGCTGGTGACTCGTTTTCGATCATCTCAAATATCTTTGTTTTGATCGCGTTGTTGATTTCTGGAGTCGCGGCAGTAGTCGCACTCGGAAAAGGCGGGTTACCCAAAGAAGCAGGGGCAATTCCTGATCCGGACAATTACTTTAGTAATCTATCCAAGGTCATGATCGGGACCATTTTGGTGATTCCTATTTTCGTCATTCTGGTTTCTGGTTTGACGGTGATTCCAGGTATCGACAACCAAACTCAACTGTTAAGCGAAGAGGTTGTTAAACCGCTGGAAGAAAGCAAATCGCCACTGATCAACGGGCTTGCTGAGTTCGTCAGAGAAGCCAGTCGTCCTGCCGGCTTGGTTTTGATTCTTGCTGGATTGGGGGCATCTTTTTACTTGCTTCGTGAAGCATTCCGGATGGACAAGATCTCCCGCGAGCGGATGTTCGTGGTCTTCATTTTGACATTCTTCTCGTTAGTCTTCTGGGCATTCTTTGAGCAATCCGGAAGTAGCGTTAACAATTTCACCGACCGAAATATAGACCGTGTCTCCGAAGCTCGTTTGGTTACAGAGGAAGATGTCGGTAGATCACAAACCTTTCGACTGGTAGCTGAGAACGAAGACAACAAAGAACTAGAGTTCTTCAGTCAAGAATTTCTCGGTCACGAAAATGGATCCACGAAGATGAACGGTTTGCTTGAAAAAGCGGTCCGAGGCGTTGATGCTTCTCGCGAAAAAGAGAAGCAGATGGAGCCGGACGAACTTGAGGCGACCGTCAAGGAGGTTCTGGAGCAAGACCGAATGACCATGACGGCCATGACCTTCCTGCGTGAATTTGCCAAGAGCGATGAAGCCCAGCCAGCTGACAAACAAATACAATGGAGTTTTACGGAAGAGAACGTTGGTAAACTTGGGCTCGGTGGGTCAGAGATTCCGGCGTCCGTTTTCCAGTCGGTCAATGCGATCTACATCATGATCTTTGGCCTCATCTTTACCACTCTCTGGACATTCCTTGGGACTCGCGGATTGGAGCCAAGCACTCCTGTCAAATTCGCTTTGGGATTGATGCAACTTGGACTCGGGTTTGCTTGTTTGTACTTTGGTGCCCAAGCATCCGACAGCGATGGTATGGTTGCAATGTATTGGCTGTTGCTGATGTACTTGCTGCTGACCACTGGCGAGTTGTGTTTGTCACCGGTTGGACTTTCCATGGTCACAAAACTCTCGCCGGCTCGACTGGTGAGTACAGTGATGGGATCATGGTTCCTGGCCACAGCGTTCTCGCAGTTTCTAGCGGCGATCATCGCACAGTTTGCGGCCGTCGATACAGGCGATGGAAAAGTAGTTCCAATTCCAGCTGAAACGGTTCACATTTATGGTGATGTTTACAAACTGGTCGCGATCATGGCAGTTGTTTCTGGCGTCGTCTTATTGGTCATCTCTCCAATTCTTAAGAAGTGGATGCACCAGGATAAGACTGCAACAGACCAGGAAAAGACTGCAACAGAATAGCCGTGAGTTGATTGCGTCGATTGTGACAAGCCGTCTTCGCGACTGAAGACGGCTGAATGTCACGTAGCGGAAGTCGTCAGCGGCTTTCGGCGATCAGGAGGTGCACTCATGATTCAGAAACCTTTGAGCCGCAGGGCGATAGCCGATAGCCCCGGTTTCGAGCACAACCAGCCCGTCAATAACCGGGGCTATCGCCCATCGGCTCATAAAAATATGCAGCGCTAATTGATCGCACCACCATGACTTTCCTGTCGTTTAACAAACAACAATTGTGTCGGCCTCCGGCCTAAAAACTCACAGACTCTCCGGCTTAAAACCCACAGCCTCTCACTGCGGAAATGCAATTTGGCGCCTCGCCAGAGGCGCCGTCCGGCCATTAAACTGGAGCCTTTCGCCCAGAGCCGATCTTTCCGATATTCATGACACCGATTGATGACGCACGACTGATTGGGATGCTAAATCGTGTCCTTCGTGATTGTGGTAACCTCTACCGCAAATGCGGGACGTGGATGGTGCGGCGTCATCCTACTGCTATCGAAAGCAGTCCTGATCAATTCATTGAATTGATGGAAGACTTGCATCGTGGTCTGCTGATCAAAGTCTATGTCATCACGGTTCGGGCGGACGATCGTTGGACTGGGCCGGAAAAGCTGGTCGCTGCTGCGATGATCGAATACTTGTGGGGCGAAAAGCTGCGCGGGTCCGAATTGCGCGAAGCAGCTACTGGGCTTTTCATGCACGCGGACGCTCTGACATGGGAATCGCTCGTTGCGCCGTTTGTTCGCTATGAAGCACTTGCGGACAGCAAGGCCCAGGTTGAAACAATCGTGATGCGACTTGCCAATCTTGTCGCGAAATGCGATGGACAAACGTTGCCTGAAGAAACCGCGACATTGCATTCTTTGCAGCGCGAGATCGACATGGCGCTTCATCCGGCCAACCCAGCAGAAGTTCTGGCCCCGCTTTCGGAGTCCGCGCCGTCTGGACCACACGCACAGGCTCAGCAGAAACAGCGGGCAACGGATTCGGAATCCGAAACCACCCAGGTCATCGATCAAGCACAGCGAGACGAACGGCTTAGGAAAGCATTGGCGGAACTTGATGGATTAGTGGGGCTACAGGCGGTCAAAGATCAAGTACGCAGCTACACAAACTTTCTCAAGCTTCAGCAAACGCGGCGTGAGAAAGGTCTTTCCACGATGCCGATTAGTCTGCACATGATCTTTGTAGGCAATCCTGGTACCGGCAAGACAACGGTTGCCCGCATCGTCGGTCAGATTTTGGGTGCGATGGGGACTTTGCAAACAGGCCATGTTGTCGAAACGGATCGCAGCGGCTTGGTGGCGGAATACGCTGGACAAACAGGGCCTAAAACTAACAAGCTCTGTGATTCAGCGCTCGGTGGTGTGCTTTTCATTGACGAAGCATACAGTTTGATCGACGAATCCGGTGATGATGCCTACGGCCGCGAAGCGATTCAAACGTTGCTCAAACGAATGGAAGACGACCGCGATCGTATCGCGGTGATCTTGGCCGGTTACAGCGACGAAATGAGAAACATGATTCGTAGTAACCCCGGTCTTTCATCGCGGATCAACACCAATATTCTGTTCGAGGATTACCAGCCGAGTGATCTGGGCTATATCTTCGAACTGATGTGCGATGCAAACCAGTATCAGATTTCTAGCGGCGCGAGGCATCGGCTGCTGATTGGGTTTGACCATTTGTTTCAGAAACGAGATCGGCATTTTGGTAACGGCCGATTGGTTCGAAACACGTTTGAAGACACGGTCCGCAAACTTGCTGATCGAATCGCCGATGTGGCAACGTTGACCGAATCATTGTTGACTCAGTTCACTCCCGACGACATTCGGATACCTGGGATCAGCGAACCAAAACTCCAAGAACTGCTTGACGCTGCTCATGAATTGAAAACGATTTGTGGAGGGTGTGATCGTAATATCAAAATTGAACCAACTTCACTCGGGCAAAAAGTAAAGTGCAACAAATGTGAACACGTCCAAGTTTACGATTGGGCTGAAGTTCGTCATGAGAAGTAGTCGCAACCGAGAGCGCAATGCAAGCCTGACTGGGCTAGCGCGTAATCCAAGGGGAGGCGACGTGGGTGGAGACCGGAGAGTGAGTTTACGATGAGTCTCCCCGCGCCACTGAAACTGGTCATCCTGACCGAAAACCAAGACACCGGTCCTAGCGCTCGTTTGATTCAGCGTCTATCCAAAATCCAAGGGGTCGAAGTCGTCGCCTTGGTCATCGAGCAGTACCGCGCCCCGTTTCGCCAGCGATTCCGCCGAGCCTACAAGAACGATGGTATCCTGGGCGCGGCCGACTACTTCGCTTCCAAGTGTTATGACAAAGCGTCAGCGGTTGCTTTGCGGGTCGGCGGTGCGATCAGTCGGTTGGTATTGCCAATCAGCGTTCCCAGTCAGGACGCGCCCGTTTCATGTCCGGTCGAATACGTTGGTAGTCATAACGCATCAAGCACAGCGGAACTGATCCGCGACAAGTACTCTGCCGATTTAGGGATCGTGTACGGGACACGGATCCTGAAGAAGTCAACATTCCAAGCCACTCGACTAGGAATGTTGAACATTCACAAACGCAAACTTCCGGAGTATCGCGGTGGTGGTCCGATCGGGCTTTGGGAGCTTCTAGACGACCAAGACTCGATCACGGTTTCGATCCACTGGGTTGCCGAAAAAGTTGATCAAGGCGACATCGTTGCTGAACAAGTGATCCCGATTCAACCTCTGGACACCACTCGATCACTTGGCTTGAAAGCCGATTTCGTTGGCGAACGTCTCTTTTGTGACGCCGTTGAGCAAATAACCGATGGCTCGGCGACACGCACACCTCAGAGCGAACTGTCGACCATCGAGCCGAAAACTTTTCGCGCGCCAAGCAGTCTAGCGCTGCGTCGTCTACGAAAACGAGCCGAATCAGGACGGCGAGAACGCGTTTCGCTATTCGCGCGAGTCTACCGATTCGTTTCCGTCGTGCGGTGGCTTGGTTTCTTGGTGTTGTCCGGCGTCGCGCTACGATTCAATCGACGACGAAACTCCGGCAATGCACCTGTGGTCGTTTTGTACTACCACTTGGTTAGCTGTCGGCGCCATCCGATGGCCATTACAGCTGAACGATTGCACAACCAACTGCGTTTCTTGAAGCGATTCTTTCAGTTCGTTGACCTGGACACGGCCGTGAACGCGATTCGCAGCGGCAGCAATGCATCACCGTTGGCTGTGTTGACGTTTGATGATGGATATCGCGAAAACACATTCGACACGCGAGCCGTTTGTGAAGATTTGCAGGTGCCAGCCTGCCATTTTGTGTGTTCAGATTTGATGGGCACAGAAAAACCATTTGGGCACGATGGCGAAGCAGGATCGGGTTTCGTGCCGTTTTCAATCGCAGAGGTAAAAGAGCTTGCACTTGATCCGTTGTGTCAAATTGCTTCCCACACAGCGACTCATTTTGATTGCGGTTCAACGCAGGATGCAGATGTTTTGCAACGTGAAATCGTTGGATCAAAAGCAAAATTGGAAGCGATGATCCAGCGCCCAGTGACTCAGTTTTCGTTTCCCTGGGGCATGCCTGCAAACATCAACGAGGCTGCTGTTGATGCGGTTGTTGATGCGAATTACCAAGCCGCATTTTCCGCTTGCGGAGGTGTTAACTATCCAGAGTCAGAACGGAGTTCGTTGTTACTGAAACGGCTGCCAACACTGTACGGTGATTCTTGGAACGACCTGCTGTGCCTATTGGGAGAATGTTTGGGTTACAGCAGTTGGGTTCCCTGGCACGTTGAACCGAGCGTACCGACTCGCGAAATCCAAGAGCTCGCTTAGATTCGTCAGAGACTGATTCACTAGTGAACGTCGATGAAGTAATCTGAGTTCCAATGGCCTGGGTATTTACCGAAAACAATTGTCGCAACTTGGCCCGCGGGTTCTGTTACTTGTCGAACCTTCAAGGTTAATGTCTCAAGGGCACCTGGGCTGAAC
>CAYNNP010000318.1:0-6303 GCA_964398215.1 uncultured Pirellulaceae bacterium
GAGTCGGGCTCTCAGGCCCAGAGAGGACCCTCCCCGGCCGCTACCGCGTCCGACCCTCCCGCAAACGGGAGGGTGAAGAACGAAAAACCGAATCGATAGGCGACGCCCGAGGCTATATGCTGTTGCTGCTTCGCAGGTGGTTGTTAGACCGTGGGCTCTACTTTTCTATACACCAGTCGGACATCGTCGCCGAATTGCTGGACGGAATCTAAATTCCAGTCGCAGGCGTCTCGCACCATCGCCAGTCCTGTGCCAGCGATGGGGCCAGGAGCGCCTGTGCCTCCAAAGATCTTTGCGCCAATGTATACATGACACTCGTCCACCAATCCTTGATCCAAGAAGCTTCCCAAGACTTTGCCACCGCCTTCGATCATCACATTGGTTGCCTGTTGCGCTCCCAGATGTTCGATAAGTGCTGTTGCCATTTCTTTGGCACTGTGCGTATCACAGCGCAGCAATTCTGTACCGCAGGCCTCCAGTCGATCTAGCTCATTTGTTTTCGCGTTTGCTGAAGCCACCAGCAGCAACGGCGCTTGTTCAATGGTATTGATAAGATTGCAATCAAGTTCAGGTAAACTTTGATCACACAGTACAACCCGCGTCGCGACCCGCTGACCTGGCGGGCGAGCTGTGAGAGTTGGATTGTCGGCTCGGACCGTTCCCATGCCAACGACAATCGCATCAACACGGCCGCGCAAACGATGGGCATCGCTGCGCGACTCTTGGCTGGTGATCCACTGGCTGTCGCCAGTTACAGTCGCGATCCGGCCATCAATTGTCATCGCCCATTTTGCAATCACATACGGCCGCTTGGATTTGATGAGTTTCAAGTACGGTGCCACTAGCTGGGCAGCTTTCTCGCGCAGCAAACCAGTCTCAACGACGATACCCGCATCGCGTAAATGCGCGATCCCACCACCATCGACTTTCGCGAACGGGTCTTCCATCGCAACTACCACTCGCTGAACACCCGCATCGATCAGTGCTTGGCTGCACGGCGGCGTTTTGCCATGATGGCAACAGGGTTCCAGGGTCACGTATGCTGTTGCGCCACGCAGGGATTCTGGATCGACCACGGACGTGATCGCGTTGACTTCCGCATGTGCCTGGCCAAACTTTTCGTGATAGCCCTGGCCAATGATCTCCCCGCCTTTTGCCAGCACGCATCCTACCATCGGATTCGGCTCGACATGGCCTTCTCCGTGTTTGGCAGACTGCAAAGCCAATGACATGCATTGACGATCAAACTCTGGGTTGCTGGTCATGCGATGGCGTTTTTAGAGTGACCGAGATTTGGGCGTTTGCCGAAGGTCTTGATAACATCATTGGCTAGCGTGGCATGTTTTTGTGAGCCGCTGGCGCTAGCCACGGGCCTCGAAGGTTTGCGTTATCACCACAAGGCCCGCGGCTAGCGCCGTCGGCTCAGTAAATCAACAAACCGGCCACGGCTTGCGCTACGGCCTTTCAATCAAGGTCAACTACCGTGTCTGCAGCACTAGTCCATTCCGGGAACCCAGAGCTTGCTGCCGCCTTCGGAACTGTCGGGTGGCGGAGAAGAACCACCGCCGTCTGGCGTCCAGAGTTCTGAACCGCCGGCGGCTGGCGCGGCTTCGGGACCGGCCATGCCTGGCGACGGCCCTTGGCGTGGACTGCCATCCGGGCGAATCAATCCCAGCGACATCAACAATTGTTGCAGTTGGCCCATCACGTTTGGATCATTGCCGTGCTTGGTCGAAATTGTTTGTAGCGTTCTCTGAAACCCTTCGGTGTCACCAGCTTGCAATCGCAATGGAAGCTCGTTCAGCAACAACCCGGGTGCCGGAATGTTGTGCTCTTCCGAATACTTCATCGCAGCGTCAAGCAACTCCAATCGTTCTTCGATCGAATTCGAGGACTCTACCAAATGCGTGTACGCATAAACCTTCAGCACCTTTTGATCGTCGGCAAGATCGGCTTCTAGCAACGCTTTTGCCGCATCACGCATGCAATTCGTAGACGAAACCTGCTGAGCACGTTGCATAACGTACAGCAGACCAGGTGCCGAAAGCTCGCTGAGGTCCAAATTCCCCAGTTCTTCTGGCGTGATGTTTTGAAGGTCGTCATCGGTCAGCTTCATCGGAGGCGTGGATTCTATTTTGGCAAGTTCCTGGAGCTTGGCGACCAATCCTGGACAACGAGAAACGAGTCCGTCAAAGTTTGCAAAAATCAAAACCGCTGCCATTTTCTCCAGTTGCTTTGAGTCGTCATCGACAACTTCAGTCAACGACTTCCCGCCCAAGATCGGCAGTGCCAGAGACATGACACGTTGTGGAATTCGCTTCACAGACATGTCGTTTTGCAACTTTTCCGCATCAGCAGGTTTGCCTTGGTAGCGAATCATCGCTGCTTGAGGCTGGGCAGCCAACAACAACGGCATCGCTTCGCCATCGGCTTCTGTAACTGTGGCACCATCAGCAACTTTGGAAATCAATGATTTGATCTCATCCGAATCGGATGCCGCAACATCCAAGATGTCGATACGCGCTGGACGATCAGTCGTTTTACCGTACAGAAAAACGATTGACTTTGCTTCGGGAACTTCGTCCACTGGTGGCAATGTTTCTAGCGACTCTGGTGGGTCGCGGTCCAACAGTTGGTAGCCCGCTCGAGGCGGCACAGACTCTTCTGATTCACGCATCTGCTGAACCATTTGGTTCGGCAGTGGCACTAATCGCGACTCTGCATCCATCGCAATCTGAACTTGTTCAGCGTCTTGGATTTCCGCTTGCAGCTTATGCGTCGGCAGGCTGAGTTGTGGAGTCCCGGGTTCCACCAACGCCGACATTGCTAGGCACCTTGCGCGAATCAAGTCGTCCAAGGATTCGCACTGCGAAAGTTTCTTGTAGAGATCGGATTGCTTTTCTGCATCGCCGCGCCAAACAGCGCAAACCAGCAAGCCTTGCAGTACCGCTGGCTCGAAAGGAGCAACTCGCTGCAGCGACTCTAGTTTTGATTGTGCGAGAGATACTTTGTTGCTTTGCAAAAGCCCTGATGCTTCGTCGTATCGTTCGAGCCATTCAACATCGGTCGGCCGTTCAACAAACTCTACTAGCGACTTGATCAGTTGATTCACGTTGGGCGAGCCGTGAACCTGTTTCAGAACTGCCATCGACGCTTGCGATCCATCGTAGCCTTCGGCGACAGCGCCAAGCCGTGCGTACTCCAAAGCCGACAAGTAGTTTCCGCTTTGCGCCAATGCCAACGACAACATCCCTGCCACATCCAGCAAGAATGCGTCGACATCACGGCCGCTTTCTGTCAAAGCATTCAATAGCGATTCGGTTGCTTTCGGAATGTCATCCTTAAACAAGCAAGCTGCTGCGCGCTGTGTTAACGCAAGTGGATTGCTGGGCTGAAGTCGAATGAACCGTTCAGCGTTCTCAGCAAGTGCCTCATGTTCGCGGAGAGAGATCTGTAGGCGCCCACGGATTGCCAGTGCCCAAGCGGCGTCGGGGTGCTCGGCCAACAGAGTCGACAGTTGATCCATCGCAGGGACGATTTGTCCGCCTTCGACCATCTTCATGACTCGATCCATCTCGTGAACCGAATCCTTGCATTTACAGAACTTGATTTTCTTGCCGCTGCCACATGGGCAGACAGCGTAGGTATCGACGCTCATCAGTGACGTATGCCAATATATTTTGGGGGCGAGTGCCGCAGTATTCGCGGTGGAAGTCGTGAATTTACCACGCGGGCAATGTTCCCCAACCCCAAAAGACGCCCAACGCCGACAACTGGACGCAAAAAACCGCAGCGTGTCCTGTCAAACCAAATGCCACTGCATCTTTCGGCGGTGCTTTTCATTGGGATCACGGGGTGCGCTGCGCGACCCCGGTCTATGATGTTTAAAGAGCTTCGCTGTTGGGCGTCATGTGATGCCCTAAAGTTTTCGCCCAGCCACTTCGCTCAGAAGCGTCTCGTAAGCGTCTACCATTTTGTCCCAGCTGAATTTCTGGATCACTTCGCGGCCTGTTTGCCCGATGGTTTCGCGGAGTTCGTCTTCGTTGATCAAACGGTTGATTCCCGTCGCAAGCTCTTCGACGCTGTTGCGCACAAGAATACCATTCTTTTGATGCCTGATAATTGCTCTCGGTCCACTTTCGCAATCAACCGCAATGCTTGGGACACCCGCAGCCATCGCTTCCAGCAAAGCCGATGGAAACCCCTCATAGCGGCTTGGCAAAGCGAAGACCGTTGCGGCAGCAACTTCGGGCCAGATCGGGTTGATCCAACCCGGCAACGAGACTCGACTTTTTAACTTCAAGTCGCGAACGATTTCTTCCAGCTCATCACGCATCGAACCTTCACCAACGATCCGCAAATTCCAATCAGGATTTTTTGTCGTCGCAATGTCGAAGGCGCGGATCAGACGATCAAACCCCTTTTCATATTCCAGCCGACCAACTCCGATAACACACCGTTCGGCCGATGCTGTATCACGGTCAGAAACAATGTCTGGAAAATCGACTGCCGACGGAATTACCACCACCGGGCGGCGGCTCATCGGTTGCAAATGCTTGGCAGCGGTATCGGTCAATGCAACGACTCGCGATGCCAGAGGGTACGCGCGACGTCTTGCCAAGTGCCACCAGTAATTCAATCGATGCTTGATCGGGTCGCTGCGTTCGCTAACAACGACTGGAATCCCCAGGCGGCGTGTCGCCAACAATGTGGAAATGTTGGTGCGATCACAGAACGAAAGTGTCACATCGGGACGCTCGCTACCAACGGTTTGCGAGATTGCATTCAGACGTTCTTTATTGTTTGCAAGTTTCTGCCAGATGCCACGACTGCTGCGCATCAGGTTCAATGCAACACGTTTGACTCCGCCATCGACACAGTGTCGATCAGCGTCTCCGTCATCCAGTGTTATTAAAGTGACACGATGGTCCCGCTGACAAAGCCTGGAAACGAGGCCTGCCATCACACGTTCGGCGCCACCGCCGTTCAGAGAATGAATGATGCACGATATTTTCACAATTCGATTATATGAATTGGAGCGGTTATGCGGGATGGATGGACTGGCAAGACAACATTTAAATCAGCGAATAACTCTGATTGAATGGTTGAACGGCTTGGGATTCCGTGTAGCTTGGAATTTGCACAAAGGGGGACAGTTTTTGGCGTCAAATTCACTTTTGATCATTTTATCCCCTCCCATCGAGTAAAAGACATGAAACGGTTTTTGGTCATTTGCCTATTTGCGTTCGGCGCCATGGCAATTTCGGCAGACGATGCACAGGCTCAGCAAGGCTTTTCGGGTTTTGCACCTTTTGGATTCTACCAACCATATGGTGCTCGCTATTCCAATTTCTTGCCCACGCCTCCTTACTTTGCTACAAACCCTCCAGTTTACTACGGAGCGCGGTATGCCCGTCCGTATGGCTTGAGCCCCTTTGCCTCTCCGCCATTGGCAAACGCTCCAAACAGCTACCGTGGTCGCCCATTGCCCTCATTCTACCAACCAAGCCGGCCGGTTGGTGGCTGTTGCCAGAATCCGTACCTTACGGATGCAACGCCTTTGAAAGAAGAAGATCAGATTGCGTTCTCGGCTGCCCCAGCAAAAGGCCCGATGCGAAACAATCCGTTTGTGCCAGAATCAATTCAGACGCTGGTGAGCGAGATTCACTGATCGCGTTTTGCACAAGTTGATTGGCAACATCATGAGCCCTGGCGAAAGTCAGGGCTTTTTTTGTTTCTGAGTTAAACCAAGCAGGTTTCCATTGTCGCAACACTGAATTCTTGCATCGGCATTGGCATCAAGACTGCTGTAGCCGGAATAAGCTTCACATCTTCACATCGATCCAGGTAGAACTGGCGAGGCTCTTCGCGGCACAAGCACAGTCCTAAAAAACGAACGCCTCCAACGAAGCGAATCGGGCTGACAACTCGACGAGTCCGATTGCCTTTTGAATCCACGTAAGTCATTTCAATTACGTAGCGGTCACTGTCTTGCATTGCGCGGCGGAGTGTAGATTTCATCAATTGGTTTCCTTGTGCTGTCATTTGCTCTGTCCAACACAGTATTGGTATCAACGGTGACAAGTCCGGTCCCAAGCCGAAAAAAAACGCCAAAACCAAGTGTAAACAGCAATTCAGCCCCGTGGCGCAGCGTGCGTTTCACGCTGAGTCAAACCGAATCTTGGGTAGTCCAGTTCGTTTTGGGGTAGCGGAACTGACCAACCAAACCACGGATGAACACAACTGCTTGGTTTTTGGTAACCCGACGCGTGAGCGAGGGACCGGATCAAGATAGATTGTCTC
>CAYNNP010000319.1:0-6287 GCA_964398215.1 uncultured Pirellulaceae bacterium
GATTGATTGGATCATGATTCCCAATTATGCAAACTTCGATTCTTACAAGGTCATCGAAACGAAGTTATCCGATCATCTGCCAGTCGTTGCAAGAATCCAGTTGTAGCGTATTTGCACCTCTACGCTTTTTTATGCCTACGCAGTGCCTTCCACTCGTGCGTCGGCCGGCTTGTATCGGCGTATCCAGCGCAAGAGGCGAACAGCGAATTGAGACAGTTCAATGAGGTAGTCGGTTGATTTGACGAAAGCCATCTCGGTCCGTGAGTCTTTTCCGCCGTAGATCGGTACGCGTTGTGCCAGTTTGGACGCCGCTTCGCGCAACAAGAAAGTTGACAGCAGCGGCCGATTCGCGAACATTTGAAACGGGAACGCAGCCGAGCCAATCGTTGGTATCCAGCAGATCATCAAGGCTTCGGTGTGAGAAACTCCATGCTTTCTGTGAACGCAAGCGTTGTAGACGACCGCGAGCACGCGCAGGATTGGTGCTAGCAGCAGCGGCAATAGAAACCAGAAGTTTCCGCTTGCAAAGAAAGCTGCGATTCCGCCCAGTTTTGCTGGAATCATAATCGGCGCGAGTGCCTTGATCGCGATATGCAATCCAGCGCCCTGAATGTAGGCCTTGATTTCTGCGCCTACCAATTCAGAACGTAACCTTGTGGCTTCATGCGATGTGATCCGTTGGTCGTCGTGCCAGTTTTGAATCGATTTTTCAATCCGCCGCTCAACAGTACGCTGACGATAAACAGCCGACGTGCAAAGTAGCAGCGCGCGACTCACGGCGTGGTTACGAACAACGCGACGAGAAACCAAGCGATGGATTTGTACGGGTGTCGTTGCGGCCAAGGCTTGATTGAAAAGAAATCGAATTCCTGTCGGCGTCGAGTTTTTTCCGACTCGATCGGCTTGCTGCCACTGTTGAATTTTGTCTGATCGATACTGCCTGATCTGGCGTTTCCGAAACGATTTGTCCAGCAAGAAGTTTTGAAGGCTCTTTCGTGAGTCAGCTCGACCGATACAGCGTGCTAATGCACGGCCAAATTTGCCAGGCAATAGACGTGCCCACCAGATCGCCGCCGCTTTGATTGGTCGAGCTTCCAATTGGCGCCCAGTGGCTTGGTCGACGATCGCGTCTTGTTTCCATTGCCGGAATGTCTCCAGCTGATAATTGCGCCAAGTCTCTGACCGCAACCATCTCCATGGCTGCCGGAGCAACGCAAGTTCGGATTGCTTCCAGCGACGGGAATGGTGAATCAGAGAATCGATGTCGGTCGAAAGTGTTTCTGAGGCGCTGACACCTAACCACAATTCCGCTTGGCTTTTGTTGTCGTCATGCCAGTTTGCCAGCTGTTGCTGGTCAAGATCGTCAAACGGCGGTGCAACAGCCCTCCGCAAACCTTGCACCAAGTAACGTAAATCAAGCACCGCTGGAATGCCCGATTCCAAATCAATCACGCAGTATGCGTCGTTGATGCGCAAAAGGTTGGCGGTTGAAACAAGAGCGCGCGGTGATACTTGCCAACCTGATCCATACAAACCTGCTTGCTGGAATTGACTCTCCAGTTCACGCATTTTCGCGACCAGTTGGACAATCTCAGGAGTATTGGTTGTTGCGTCTTTCGGAGAAACGCGAGTTGCGCCAAAAAGTTGCTTGCACCAAGTCGACAATCGATTGGTCTTGGCCGCAGCCGGCTTCACACCGCGACCCTGTATCCACTGGGCCGCTAGCACCCAGCTTTTGGATTCGTTGTCGTAGCGCACATAAGTAGGCATTGCGACGGTTGTTGGGTTGCCGTGCAATTTCAAAACCGCAGCGGCAACACGACGTCGGTAAAAAGCCGTCAGAATTGCGTCGCGATTCTTTTGATAGGCAAACGGTGCTTGAAAACCCAACCGGTAGATCAACCGCGTCAGCTTGCCTGGTGCGAACACCTTTTCAACGCAGCGAATGACGTCGCCGTTGGGCATGGTTGCATCGACCAACCGGGCTTGCGCTGCACGTCCACTACCCAGAACACCGATCACGCGCACCGAAGAAGGACTTGGCGGCGAAACGGCGGGCAAGGTTGCCGGTAGCGGATTCTTTTGGCTAAGCGTGGACACCATGGGTGAACGCTACCGAATCCCAGCAAATCAACTCAAGATCTATTTGATGACGTAACTGTGAAACGCGTTGCGAAACTCAGCGACAAAGTTGAATGTGCGTCGCAAAAAAAATGCCACGTTGAAAACAACGTGGCATACTTTGAAAGTCTTAATCCGACAGCGATCAGTCGCCCTTTGGTGGCTTGACGTCTTTGGCAGCCCCTGCGCCCGTTTGGGTTGCACGACGATTCTCGCGTTGAATCGCCTCATAAACCTCCTGCCGATGGACAGGAATTGATTGAGGAGCTTCAATCCCCAACCGTACTTTGTCGCCGCGAATATCAACGATGGTCACGACAACGTCATCACCAATCATGATGCTTTCGTCTCGGTGTCGGGAAAGGACGAGCATGATATCCTCGAATTCAACAGGTGTTTGCTACAACGTGAAAGTTCAGAGGCCAGAAGGTGTAACCTAGCCTCGGTCGGTTGGCAGTAACACAGTTGCTAGCCAATCTTCGACACCTGTAGCATCGTCCCGCGGTCCCAAATAAATTGATACCAAACCGAAGGGGTGGGCGCGTAATGATCGTGCCGGTTCGACCCGAGCGACCGGTTGCACCCTATAAGAACGTTGTGCAGCGCTAGATTAGGCCGCTCTATGCATGTAGGGCTGCAAAATCTGATCGGTTGGCCGCGCAACCGATAAAGGCTGCTGAAGTGATCGCTCATCGTCGGAGATCACTTGACACCCAAGTCGTCGACTGAGGTTCAGCAATATCGGGGATTTTAGGTTCGTTGTTAGTTTGCCGACATGCCCAGCAACCGTGGTCATTACGTAAACTTCCGCACCAGGGCTTAGATGCAACGTGGAAAGCTCACGGCGCGGCACACAAACGCGGTAATCTGAAAAGAATGCTCGCGGACTGATCAAAGCCATGGATCTATCGCCACGAGAAGCACTTTGAAGCCAAGCGACTGCTGGGTTATCAGGATCAGGCAGAAGCGCCCACTGGCGCAGATTTTCCATCCCAATCAGACCCTGTGGAAATAGGAATAACTGATCCGGATTCAGTGACATGGTGCCAAATCGTTGTGAGCTAATCCGCATGGTCAGGCTTCCCGATATCATCGAGCTAAGTTGAAATCGCCGGCATCACACCTCTGCCATGCCGCTACAATCGTTATCGGCGATAACGCTTGCCGAATCGATAGATTTTAAAAAGAAGTGCAGCTCCTTAGTGGGGGAGCTTCGCAACTGGCGTGAAACTCCGCAGCAAAGTAGCCGCCGAAAGCAATCAGAGTTTGGGAAACCACTTTTTTGCGTTGTCAAAGTAGATCTTTTTCAAAACGCTCTCAGGCAAATTCAACCCTTGGTACGTGCCGTCTCCGTCTAAAGTCTGGACAGGCGTTTCTTTATCACCAGCAAGCAATTGCCAATCACGATTCCATCGATCCATCAATTGCTTCGCCTTATTCACTCCGTTGTGATTGGGTTTGATGGACATGTCGGTACCGTAAATGATCCGATCTTGGTAGCGCATAAAGAACTGTCGCAGCGTTTTGTGGTCGTAGCGAACCAAGTCTCGCATTCTGGCGGCGGTATCAACGGCAAAATTGGGATAGCGATCCAATCGCTCGCCCAAACCTTCTAAGTCGTGCTCCAGGCTGCCCAAATGAACACCGACGATTTTCAAGTTCGGATGTCGCTGCAGCACGCGGTCTCTGGCAGCAATGATGTCTGCATGCGATGGCACTCCTTTTTTTCCTTGCATCACATAGATTCCGCCTCGCCGAACAATTCGCTGTCGCTTGGGCGATTCGATTTCATCGGGTGGCTGCCAATATTCGATCGGGTCGGCCATGTGCAACATCAATGTCACACCTCGCTTGTCCAAATGTTTCAGCACGGGAGTAAACCGTTTATCGTCGATCAATATCGGATCACCCGTTGGCACGCGAAAATGCATGCCGACATCTTTCCAGATTTTAACTCCGATCGCATCGTCGTTATCGATCGACCCATCAAGCTGTGCGATCGTCGCGCTTGCCCACCATGATTCCGCGAACCCTTTCATGCAAAATGCCGTGACGTGCCGAACCGTGCCAGGGAAATGTGCACTCTGCTGGCGAGCAAGACGTGCTTGCCATTCGATGTCAAAGTTGTTTGTGCTGATATTGAAGACACGAAATCGCATGACCCGAGCGGTTTCTGCCATTTCGCTTCCGGAATAGCGAAAGTGAACGTGGCAATCGATCTTGTCAAAGGCATCAAAATCGATTTGCGATTGCGCTACCACGTCTTGATTTGAAATCGAAGCGACAACGATCAGGCACACGAACCAACGGACAAGTATATTACTGCTGATATCGAACATAGTCCGCATACCTTGTGGGTGGGTCGACCGAGAGATTTGCTGGCGTGCATGGCTGCAGCTCGATAAAGGCAAGTTTGGAGGCAATTGTAGTCATCCTTGAAACTCGGGCGGCACATAGTTGCAGCAAAACGAATTGAATACCGATGTGAATATGATCGCAAGAACCATGATCGCCGCAATCAAGGTCAAATGTGGTATCAGAGACCAACTCAACTGCAGATAGAATATACTGACTCTGTCGGATTACATCCTTTGGCGGGACCGTAGTATGCTTCAATTGAACATTGGTAGGCGTTTTTCAAACTGCTCGGGAATTTCTCGACGCGCGTTGCTTTGTGCTGGGTCACTTGGGATTGCCGGACTGAGTTTGCCAGAGATTTTGGCGGCTGAATCTGTCTCGCAATCCGCGCGGCGCGGCAAGTCCATCATTTTGATCCACTTGGACGGCGGCCCACCGCAAATGGACTTGATTGACCCCAAGCCCGATGCGCCGATTTCCGTTCGCAGTCCATTTGCCCCGATCAGCACCAACGTACCGGGCGTTCAGCTTACTGAATTGATGCCACGATGCGCGACGATCACGGATCAGCTTGTACTGTTGCGGTCGTTGGTAGGATCCGATGGTCAGCACCACGCATTTCAATGCCAATCGGGCTACAAACAAAACGACCTTCGAGGAATTGGTGGACGTCCAGCACTTGGTTGTGTCGCCAATCATTTACTGGGCACGCCCGCGGACAACGTGCCAACATTTGTGGACCTGATGCAAGGCCGTCCATTGGTGCGAAATAGTGCGCGACCTGGTTTCCTTGGTCCGAGCTACAAGCCGTTTCGCCCCGACATCTCCGATCGTTGGAAACGAGATCTCGAAGACGGAATGAAGAACGAGCTCGCACGACTTGGCAACAATCACAAGACCGAGCTGAACTTGATCAAAGAAATTCCCGTCTCGCGTCTTGATGATCGGCTCGCATTGCTTGGCAAGCTGGATCAGTTCAACCGCGATTTGGATGCATCCGGATCGATGGGTGCGATGGACCACTTCACCCGCCAAGCCTACAACGTGCTGACCTCTGGCGAATTCGCGGACGCAATGGATATCGACAAGGAAGACTCGAAAGTCATAGCGCATTACACACCAGAAATGAAATGGAGCGGAACGCAGTCAACGACTTCAGAAGGACCGGACTCGGCCCTCAAGTTCCTACTCGCCCGACGTTTGATCGAGGCCGGCGTGCGCGTTGTGAGTCTTTCGCTAAGCGACTTTGACACGCATAGAGCGAACAACACACGTATGGAAAACCTAGGGCCGTTGTTTGATTTTTCACTGCATGCGCTTGTGACCGATTTGCAAAATCGTGACATGCTCGACGACGTCACCATATTGGCTTGGGGCGAGTTTGGACGAACTCCCAAGATCAATGACGAAGGCGGTCGTGACCACTGGCCGCGACTGTCGATGGGCATGATGGCTGGCGGTGGTGTGCCAGGCGGGTTGGTTCTAGGTGCTTCGGATCGGCAAGGCGGAAATGTGGTCGATCGCCCCATTCCGTTTGCAGACGTGATTGCCACGTTGTATCACCACGTTGGGATCGACACCGATACGATGATCCATGACCAAACCGGTCGGCCGCATGCATTGATGGATCAAGGAAAACCGGTTTCCGAGTTGATCTGATCCAGCAAATGAATTTCCTGCACAACTACATAGCCAACCAAATGGCGACTAACGAATGACACGTCAAACACAAAACCGCAGTGTCCTATTGAAGTCGTTGGTATCGACCTGTTTCGTTTGGCTGATGTTTATCAGCTCCGCCATCGCCC
>CAYNNP010000320.1:0-6228 GCA_964398215.1 uncultured Pirellulaceae bacterium
AAAAAATCGAAAGGATTGCGGTCAAAGTTGTGGGTAAAGACAAGGCTGACGCCCATGGCTACATCATGTCGCCACTTCGTGGCTGCGGACTCTGATCGTGAGTACGTCCTCAGTCCGGCCTACAACCAAACACCACATGAAAAAAACGCAATTCCAAAACGCGTGAGTGAGGGACAATCAATCGTGATTCGGTCCCTCGCTCACGCTTCGGGTTACCAAAAAGAGCTAACACCGAAGGCTACTGCACTCTCTTGGCCGACAGTTGCGCTCAGCGTCAGCTTTAAAACTCAGCAGTGGACATTTCGATTTGACCGTATTCGGCTTTGGTTTGTGGATCACTAACAACTTCTGCGAGCTTGGCTAAGAGCGCGGCGTAGTCTTTCGTTAACACCTTGCGAGGTATTCCACATGGGATTGGTGGGCAGAAAATTACTTGTCCGACATGGCCTTTTTCCGCTGGATCAAAATCGCAAATGATCTCTCCTGCTTCCGAGGACATTACTGGAATCCACTTTACTGACCAGTCGATGTCGTTTCGGATACAGCCTGCCGGAATCGAATCGAGATAAAGTTCACGACGAGTTTCCAGTCCAAGAATTTGTTGTTGCATCTTTATCGTTTCACCAATCTGATTCAGAGAACAAAATGCCCACGGAAAGGGACTATTTCCGTGAACTGTTTCGCCATCATGAATCAGCAATGATTCAATCAACTGCTCAGGGAGTTTTAACGAGAACTCCTTCTCAAAGTCTGCGATCGAAGACTTCGATGCAGGTGCGTTAAACGAGGCATTGGTTTCATACCGCGCAAGCTCTTTTTCGATGAGCTCCCAAGATTCTTTGATCGACATAGTATCTTTTTAGTTCAGAATTAATCACCGCGTTTGTCGCAGCTAGTCTTCAATGCGCTGGCCAGTCTGTGCATCAAACACGTGTGTCAGCGCGAGCGATGCGAACAAGGTTACGTTTTCGTCATTGGCGCTTGCTTTTGCCGTGATCCGTTTGCTGTTGCATTCGACTTGCACAAACGTCTCGCCGTCAACGAATTCTTGCTGGACGACTTTGCCCACAAAGTAGACACCGGCAGCAGCGCGGTCGCCATCCGCTTGGACCTGAGTCCAATCCCTGGGACGCACACCGATTTCTACTTTCGTGTCATCATCCATTGGTGGAAAATCAACAAGCTGCAAATCCGGAACTTGCACTTTGTTGGCCGCAACATGGCCTTGAAAGAATTGCATCGGCGCCGGTGTGTATCCGAGCGCTAGTGCGGCAGCTTTGCAGTTGGGGCGTTGGTACAACTCTCGCGGCGTGGCGACTTGGGTGAACTTACCACCGTCCATGACAGCAATTCGGTCCGCCAAACGCATCGCTTCGTCTCCGTCGTGCGTGACTTGGATCGTCGTGCCTGGCGTTGATCGATGCCAGTTCAACAAATTTTGCTGCAGCTCATGACGAACGGGAGCGTCCAATGCTGAAAGCGGTTCGTCCAACAAGCGAACAGAACTCTGCCGCACCATTGCTTTGGCCATCGCCGCTTTCCGCTGTTCACCGCCACTGAGACTGGCGGGCTTTCGGTCCAAAAAATCATCCAAGTAAAGTAGCTTGCTTGCGGATTCGATTCGCTGCTCTCGAAGTTTAAAATCACCTACGTTCTTTAAACTAAGGCTCAGATTTTGGCGAATAGTCAGATGTGGGTACAGAGCATCACCTTGAAACATCATTGCGATGTCTCGATTTCGTGGCGCGACCCCGGTCATGTCTTGGTCTTCGATCCAGACGGATCCGTTGTCCGGTGCCAAAAGTCCGCAGATCAAGTTCAGAGTGGTCGTTTTTCCACAGCCACTTTGCCCCAAAACTACAATGAACTGCCCGCTTTCGATTTCCAATTGAAGCCCAGAAACAACGCATCGTTTGCCAAGCGTTTTCGTGATATCATTCAGTTGGACTTTGGACATGCAATCGTGGGCTAGCATTGTTTTCGCGTGCTGAAACGACAGAATTGGTCATTTCAGGCTGCGTTAACAAAGTACCAAGCCGCAACCTTTGTGCTGTTTTTTTATCTTGTTTCCAAGTACCAAATTTAAACAAAGTGCCATCTTATGACAAAAGCTGTTTCAAAATTTGCATCTTGTATCTGCATCTTCTCGCTAGCAATGACTTGTTCTGTGAGCGTGGCTGATGCCCAAAATCCCATCGTCATCAACCAAACGAAAAAGAAAGAGTACAAGGTTAAGACGAAAGAGGAGCTGCGTCGAATCCTGACACCGATTCAGTACGATGTGACTCAGAATGCTGGCACCGAGCGTTCGTTCCAGAACGAATACTGGGACAACAAGAAAGACGGACAGTACAACTGTCGTTGCTGTGGCTATCCATTGTTTTCTAGCAAATCGAAGTACAAGTCAGGTACCGGTTGGCCCAGCTTCTACAACCCGCTGAATAAAAATAGCGTTGGGTTTACCAAAGACACAAAGTTGACTTACACTCGTGTCGAAGTTCACTGCAAGAATTGTAAGGCTCATCTTGGGCATGTTTTTGATGATGGACCGAAGCCGACGGGTAAACGCTACTGCATGAACAGCGCATCAATGGTTTTCGTTGATGAAAAGAAGATGAGTAGTAGTCAGAAGCAACGTTAGCGGACGTTCCTGAGTACTGAAGGCGAATATTGTTCGATTCATTTATCCACGCCCTGGAGAACTGGGCGCGGTGTCGACCTAACAAAATTGCCCTGATGGCAATGTGCGATGCATCGCTTCGACGGATGACTTGGTCAGACGTGTTGCGTGCGGCTAAAGTACAAGCTGCGCAGATCGAAGTGTGTTTTGATCGCAACCCAGGTATGGCACGACGAATTGGTTATTCCAGCAACAATTCGCTTGCGGAAGTAATCACGGCGATAGCGAGCATGCTGTTGGGCGCTGTCGAAGTCCCGTTTGATTCGCGGGTTGATGACGCCCAAAGAACATTCGATACCAATTACGGTGGCCTTTGGGTTGAGCCTTCATTTTTTGATCATCGCGGCGGCAGTGACTTGGCATTCGGCAGTCGATTGGATTTCAATTCCAAGTCGTTGATCGATCATCCTGCCTTGATTTTGCAAACCAGCGGAACGACGGCGCAGCCCAAAGGAGTCGTTCATACGCATCGCGGTCTACTGCTGAACGCAGCTGCGAAACTTTCTGCTGTTCCGCAGACGACCGAAGATGTGCGTCTGTGCTCATTGCCTTTGGCGCACGCGTACGCGCGAACGTGTGATTTTGGGACATGGCTTCTGAGTGGATCGACTTTAGCAATCGGTCATGGTTACAGCGCGTGGAAAACACTTGCTCCGTTGGCAAAACCGACATTGGCAAACACCGTTCCCAGTCTAGCAGACCGATTGTTGGTCTCTGATTCGAAACAAGTCGGAACTGGCGAGTTGAAACTTTTGGGTTGTGGCGGGGCTGCAATGTTGGAGACGGATTTCATGAAGTGGGCTGACCGAGGCGTGGCAGTGATTCAGGGATACGGTTTGACTGAAACGGGGCCAGTGATTTGCAGTTCAACGCCCGAGAGCGCAGTGCCAGGTTTTGTTGGCGGTTTTGTTGAAGGATGGGAGTACCAGATTCGCAACGGAGTACTTCACGTTCGCGGGCCTTCGTTGATGCAAGGCTACTTTGGCGACACCGCGGCTACCCGGCAGAGTGTTGATGCGGACGGATGGTTCAACACTGGCGACTTGGTTGAATTTGACAAGAGCATCGGTCAGCTTCGTGTGCTGGGGCGATCCGATGATGTGATCGTGCTTGACAACGGTCGCAAAGTCAATCCGCGCAGCGTTGAAGAAAAAATCGAGCAGCTTGGATTGATTAGGCACGCAGTCGTGGTCGGCGCAGGAAGACGCATCGCGGCTTGGGTCGAACTTTCCACTCAGCATCATGACACCGACGTATCCGCTCAGATCAAACGTGTGCTCAAGGGCATGCCGCAGTGGTATCAGCCCGCCGAAATCAACTTGTTCGATGAACCGCTTTCTGAATCCACAGGTTGTCTTACCAGCAAGGGCAGCATTCGCAGAAACGCAGTGCGAACCTACATCGACAACATCAACCGCTAAGTTTTCGTTTTTTGAGCGGCAAAGTTGGTAAACTGCGTGGCGGAAGTCCTCAAAACTTTTGGGCGTTCGCATAACGCACCACCATAGCCTTCCTGTGGTTTAACGAATTAGAATTGTGTCGGCCTCCAAGGCTGTGATTTTTTATTACCCACCGTTCGTAGTACCGGCTTCAGCCGGAATAGGTTGCGGGGTAACGGACTGGATTCCACCTGAAGGCGGTACTACAAACAAAAACTCACATGCTCGCTGGCCTTGATGCGTGTGGTGCGAACTGGATCGGTTCTGCAACATGGTCAGGACAGAGGACGCGCGGACGCATCGGTTGATTTGCGCAGAAATCGAACGCCACAAAAACGGCGGCTATCGCCTTGCCGCTCACAAAACAAAAAACACAGTATCTTTGGCCTGAACTCTGGCGAGGCCAGCTACATATCAAATTGTAGGCTGTAAAAATGGCCCGCGGTTTAAGAAACAGCATTGTTTACCACACGTTGTATCGCGGTTAGGCTTGCGTGGTGAGTATCAGCAGGCGCGACTGGATTCGATTATGGTGTATCTACGTCGCTGCTGCACGTTTTAAGACCTGCCGAAATCGTATTCTTAAGCTGGTTCATGAAAAATCTATCTGTATTTATCACGCTCGTTTTCTTGCTGGTTGGTCAAGCATTGGCAGATCAATCGCAGCCTCCGAACATTGTAATGTTTTTTGTAGATGACTTTGGTCAGCGCGATTTATCGTGCTACGGAAGTTCGCTTTACGAAACGCCTAACATGGATCGTTTGGCGGCCGAAGGCATGCGTTTTTCCAACGCCTACGCCGCATACCCACGATGCGTCCCGTCGCGCCAAGGACTGTTGTCGGGGAAATACCCCAATCGACTTGAATCTGAAATGCTGGCGTCGGGTAACCGCGACCACCATTTGCCGCTTAGCGAAATAACCTTTGGTGAATCCTTACGTGAAGCAGGCTACGATACTTGCTACATCGGAAAATGGCACCTTGGGCACGACGGTGGTGGTCCGGGTGCACAAGGTTTTCAGCGTGTCATTCACTCAGGGTCCGCCGGAGCAACGGGAAGCTACTTCGCGCCTTTCGAGGTAGAAAAGGGGCACAGTGTTCTGAATCCTGTTACTGGTAAAGAAGGCGATTATTTGACCGATCGCCTGACCGATGAAGCCGTGAAGTACATTGGTGAAAAACGAACGGCGCCGTTTCTGATGGTGATGGCTCACTACGCTGTTCACACACCGCTGCAAGCTCCAGAAGGAATCAAAAAGAAGTACCAGCGAAAGTTGCGAAAGGCTGGCATAGAAGTCGGTGGCAAGAAACACGATCCCGACTTTGTGATTGACCGTGAAGGGACAGTTAAAACAGTTCAGAACAATCCGATCTACGCAGCAATGGTGGAAAAGACAGACGATAGCCTTGGTCGCATCGTTCAAGCGATCAAGGACGCTGACGAGACCGACAACACAATCATCATCCTGACGTCGGACCATGGTGGTCTTTCGACTCGTGGGTCGACAAATGGTCGCGCTTTGGCAACATCGAATTCACCGCTACGGCAAGGCAAGGGTTCGATCTTTGAAGGAGGCACACGCGTTCCGCTGATCGTGAAGTGGCCAGGGAAAATCAAGCCATCGACTGTCTCCAAGGCTCAAGTCACTGGAACAGACCATTATCCAACAATGCTGGAGATGGCAAACTTGCCCTTGAATCCGCAGCAACACATCGATGGGCAAAGCTATCTTGCTGCGCTGCGTGGCGAAGATTACCAGCGTCAGGGAATGTTCTGGTACAAGTGGCAGGCACGCCCAGATAGCACGGGTGATACGCGAGCTTTGTCGTACGTCCTAGGGCAATACAAGATCATTCAATGGATTGACGAGGACTTGGTAGAACTGTTCGATTTGAAAAACGACGAAGGGGAAAAGAATAATCTGGCCAAACAAATGCCCGAGAAGGCCGAGGCGATGTTGGCAACACTCTTGTCTACCGAAAAATCGATCGGTGACCTTCGCGAGAAAGGCCGCAAGGCATTGCAGAAACGCTTGACTCGAAAAAAATCGAAATAGATCTTATGAACAAACAAAAAGCACGACCGTTCCCGGCTGACGCCCATGGCT
>CAYNNP010000321.1:0-6180 GCA_964398215.1 uncultured Pirellulaceae bacterium
GTCGTCCAAGAAGTTCTTGCTGCGGTTGCCCGCTCGGTGAAAGACTGGATCGCTCGCAGTGATCGCGGCGCCTTTCGTGCCTGGTTGTTTCGAATCGCTCGCAACATCGCGATCGATTTTTTGACTCGGCGCAAGCATCGCCCTTGGGCAGGCGGCGGTGACGAAGCGGCCGGTGCATTGAACGAAATGGAAGCGGCAGCCGATGTGTCCAGTCGATTCGACGTGGAAGTCCGTCGTGAAGTCTTTCGGCGAGCTTCTGAAATGGTCCGGTCACGAGTAAGCGATTCGACTTGGCAAGCATTCCATCGCACAGCGGTACTTGGCCGGTCGATCGACGCGGTCGCCGCAGAACTTGGCGTGAGCGCCGGAAGTATTTATATCGCTCGCAGTCGCGTGATGAAGCGATTGCAAATAGCAGTGAAATCCTACAAGGAACTTTCCCATGATGAAATGTGATGACATCGCGCTGCAAGCGTTGGTTGATCCAGAGAACATGGATGCGGATGATATCGCTGCCCACGACCCGGACGTCGCGCGGCATGTCGAATCTTGCATGCAATGCCAAGACCGATTGGCGGGACTTGCTGCGGACGCCGAACAATGGAGCGAAATGCAGCGTCAGCTTTCCAGCGGTACCCCAGATCCTGATGTCGAATACCGGGGCGCCCATCAACGTTGGAAACCACCAGCCGCATGGAACGATACGATGGCAAAGACGTTGCTTTCACCCGCAATTCATCCAGAGATGCTTGGACGGATTGGACGCTACGATGTGGAACGTTTGATCGGCAGCGGTGGCATGGGCGTGGTTTTCAAGGCTTATGATACGGAATTGAATCGTCCGGTTGCGGTGAAACTGCTGGCGCCATATTTGTCAGCCAGCGGAGCAGCCCGAAATCGGTTTGCCCGCGAAGCTCGCGCGGCGGCGGCCGTCGTGGATGATCACGTCGTGCCCATTCACAACGTCGAAACCGATGACGAACATCCGTTTCTGGTTATGAAATACATCGGAGGCGGTTCGCTGCAGCGTAGGCTGGATCGCGAAGGCCCGCTGGAAGTCTGCGAAATTCTACGAATCGGAATGCAAACTGCCAAAGGACTTGCCGCCGCGCACGCTCAGGGACTGATTCATCGTGATGTAAAACCATCCAATATCTTGCTGGATGAAGGCGTCGATCGAGCGCTGCTGACCGATTTTGGATTGGCCCGTGCGACCGACGATGCCAATCTCACGCGTAGTGGTTTTCATCCCGGCACGCCGCATTACATGTCGCCCGAGCAGGTTCGTGGCGAAGCGATTGATGAACGAAGTGATTTGTTCGGACTTGGCTGCGTGCTGTACGGCCTATGCACCGGTCACCCGCCATTTCGAAGCGAAACCAGCTACGCCGTTCTGCGCCGAATCACCGACGACACACCGCGACCGATTCGCGAAATCAACCCCAATGTTCCCCCATGGCTGGAACAAATCGTCATGAAACTGCTGGCGAAATCCGCGGACGACCGATACGAATCTGCCGACCAAGTCGCTGAGTTATTGGAAGACTGCCTTGCCCACGTGCAACAACCTACGACAACGCCGCTACCGGAATCGTTGCGTACTACAAACACAAACACGTTCCTGAAAAAACTCGTCAATAGCTTTGGAGCTGGAAATCCGCCGATTGGCAAAATCGTTGCCGCCGCCGCCTTCGGGTTCTTTCTGATCTTGGCTGGTGTCATGATCGTTTTGGAATTGAACAAGGGCACACTGACGATCGAATCCGAAGCCGAAAACATTCCCATCCGAATCATGCAGGGAGACACGATCTACCAAAAGCTGAATGTCACCAAAGAATCAAACACCGTTCGTATTTCGGCTGGAAAGTATGTCGTCGAAGTCGATGGTGAGTTCACCGGTATTTCAGTCGTGGATGGCAAAGTCTCTCTTCAACGCGGAAAAATAGAAACCGTCAGGATCGTAAAAAGCGACGGGCGCAAAGCAGCTGGTGCCTCGCAAGCTGACGCGGTGCGAACGGGTAGCGAACAAGCAACATTTCAATTCTGGGGCCCAACCACATCGGACGGTCACGCAGTCGCGGCGGCTCCACCAAGTGATGATGAAATCTTGCAGGCGGTCGAAAAAGCCCGTTCAGCAGACAATGGCATTGCGATGCTGACGGAGAAGCAGCGCAACAATGTTCAGATCATCAAAGAGAAGATCGCCGACTTTGTTGACCCACCGCGTTACTACCCAAACGTCGGACGAGCCAAAGTACATCACGCGCACTACAAGTGCACAATTCTCTTTGACGAAACGACAAAGATCGGCTATCCCGTGCCACATACGCTGGAAGCGTGGCACGCCTTCAAAGTGGTATACATCGACCACGCACACTTCCACGTGGTTGACGAAACCGAAAACGACCAATCAGAAAAATCGGATGTCAACTTCGCGAGACTATCCAGCCTGCGCGACCGACTGCACAAAGCAGATGGAGTTGTCGATCAAATACGTGAAAGTGTTCAGCGGTGGGAGGAGCGTGTTGAGTTATACAAAAAGCATCCCAGTGGTAGAGTTAACGGACAGGACATCCCCAATTCCGATTCAATCGAAGACGCTAGGCAATCGCTTGAGTCAGTGAACAAACAACTTTCAAAATTCATCCGCGATCGAGAGTTCCTGCATCGCGAAGTGGTGTCACAATTCGCCGTTCTTCGCAAGCAGTACGAGGTGGCGTTGGGAGCCGTAACATTGACCCAAAAAGAAGTAGAAGCTTACGACGAACTTTATCAACAAGGGGCTGCAACTGAATTCGAGAGAAACAGCAAGCGTCAGGCGGCGGCAAAAGCCAAGCTCGATTCCGCTGAGTTGGCGGTAATTACTCAGCAATTTGCTACTTTGATCGATGAGTTCGGGATCCAAGAAACGCAAGATTTGAAAAGGGCTTTGGCTGCCACAAACACAACATCTAAGGTCGAAAACTGCACGAGGACATACCCGGTCGGTAGCTACGTTTCCGATGCGATGTTTGGTGGCCTGAAAAAAAACGCAATGCCGCCCACGGACTCTGTGCAGGTCAAAGAAGCAATCAAGGCAGCAGCGGACGAGTTGATCGAGGTGATTGAGAACACTTGCGGTCCCTGTCGTTCCATTCACTTCATGCCGGGCGGCATGGAATTGGTCGTGCAGCACACGGCGGAAGGGCAAGACGACATTCTTGAGTTGCTCGAAACCATGCGAGCCAACGATCCAGGTCGGATCAACATCAAATTGTTTGGTGCAAGCGATGGCCTTATTCCGGACGAGGGCGAGGAGCAATTTGCAAAATGGTCGACAGCTTCATCCAAGCTAACTGCCGAAGAAGTCCTGAAGCTGGAATCATGGATGACAATAGGCGGTGACAATTCGATCGCCAAAACCACCCTAATTCCAGGCAAGCCAGCGATTGTCCGCGTGATGCACTTCCCGATGACTGTGGTCGCGCGACATGTGCGCGAGTCAAACAAGGTCCAAATTCGACTGGACTACAACGATATGCCGATGTCCCTGTCGGGCACAATCGAGCTTGATGGCTCCGGTCTCGTCTTAAACACGACCAACCCCGAATACTTCTTTTGGTTGGCTGTCCCATCGCTCGCGGCACAGGATGCTGAAGCATCGAAGTTGATTGGATCGTGGCGAGCGATCGAAATCCAAGGACCTGAAATGGAGACTAAGGACGACAACCTGATTTTAACGTTTGGCGAAAAGACTGCGACTTGGCAGACGGAGCCAGGCAAATCTTCCAAGTCGATCTATCGAATCCTTGCTGATAACACTCTGCTCTTCGTTTCTGAATTCGAAACATCGACAGGCAAGGCGAATGATGAACAGCGGTATCGTTATGCGTTTCGAGGCTCCAATCGCCTAGAAATGCAGGTTTTCGATCTCGATGGCAAGCCGACTCAAAACACAATTCTTCTTGAGCGTATCACCGATGAATCGAAACGGTCCACCTATGTGTCACAGTTGATAGCGGTCGACACCAACGAAGCTGGGGTCAAATCCGACATTGTCAGTACCCACAGAATGCTGATCGAAAGCGAAAAGCTGCTTGGCTCCGTGAAGTGGCCCGACCAAATCGAACTGATCCCAACCGACAAGAAAGAGGCTCTCGGTTGGCTCAAGGCAAACCTCGACGTGAAGGTGACCGAAGACAACGAGATCGAAATCGGAATGCATGGACACGTCCGTACGAACAAACAGCGCGAGCAGATTGTGGCGACGATTGTTGACGCTTATCGCAAGAAAATTGCCGAAATGAATACCGCGGCGTCCCATGAAGCAATCCAACTGTTTCGCGAAGCGCATGCAGACACCGTGAAGCAACGCAAGGCTGCCGAGCTCGCGCATCAACAGCTGCGGCTGAACGATTCCGCCGACCCAAACGAGCTCGCCAAGTCGAAAGCGAAACTAATGCGACTCAATGATCTGCTGGCCGAACTCCGCAAAAAGCTCACTGAACTCGGCGTCTCTGTCGGTGGGTGACGATCGTTTGCGCGTACCTGTGAACGACACAAATGGCCGAATTCTCACGAGCCGATAACGCGGAGAACGTTTCCACCGATGACTTTGCGGATCACTTCGTCACTGTGCCCGCGCTGAACTAGGCCGACGGTATACAGGGGCCAATTTGTCCATGCCAAACTTTGGTTCATCGCCTTGGTTGTCTTAAAATCGTCATTCGGCCAAAGCATGCGAAATTCTGGTCGCCGCTTCGCACGCTTAGGGAGCTTGGCGTTCTCGATGCTGGTTGCCTGCGATGTGTAAGAAACGTCGGTGCCAATCGCAACAGCGTCAGGACCAAATTTCTTGATCACATAGTCGATGTGGTCCAACAACGCGCCAATGTCACCTTTTCCTCGCAAGTATCGGGCGATGCAGCAGATACCAATGTAACCACCCGAGTCGACGATTGCTTTGATGACATGATCGGGCTTGCTGCGGACGTGGGGAAAGATCTCCGCGCACGTGCTGTGACTTGCCACCACTGGGCGCGATGATGACTTGGCTGCTTCCAAGCTCGTTTTCCATCCGCTGTGAGCGCAATCGGGAATCACTCCAACGCGATTCATCTCCGCAATCGCACGATGACCAAAATCGCTCAAACCCGCGTCCGACTTTTCACCACATCCATCACCAATCATGTTGCGCCGCTGATATGTCAGGTGCATCATCCGAATCCCCAGCTGATAAAAAACCCGAACGTAGCGCAGTTCGTCTTCCACAGACAACCACTGCTGGGTCAGCGGAACACCGTTGCCAGTTAGATAGTAACAATGTCGATTCTCGCGTTTGGCTGCCATCACATCATCGGGCGACACAGCTTTTGATGTAAACCCTCGCATCAAGTCGGTCACGTAGGTAAATCTAGCCAAGCGTTTGATTATCCGCATGGGATCCTGGCCTTCTTCGCCTGCATTGTTGAACACACAAGTCACGCCCGAGGCACGCCATGCATCGCGAAACTCTTGTTCTTGAACCTGGTCGGTGACAAACCGCGTCATCGTCATTTCTTCGCGCAAATCCTTCAGCTCCTGAGTCGACGCGCCGGCGTTGGCGGCGGCAGCTATTGCATCGCCATCGACGGCTGCGCGTGGGCCGAACCCGTAGGCGTCGAATACGACCGACTCGGCATGCAGTTTTAAACCGCGATCCAATTCTGCATTGGTGGGTTTCAAGATTCCCAGCGCGACTTCACGTGAAGCTTGGATCTTGGGATTCAATCTGCTGGTAAGTTTCGATTCCGCGTTGCTTGAAGTTTCTTGAGTCCACGCATGGGGTGCTGCAAAGTTCAGCGCGGACACTCCGGCAACCGACTGCAGAAATTGACGACGATCAACCATCTTGTTCAAAGCTCCTTAGTATTTTCTGTCCACCAGACAGCAGTTTAGTGCCGTAAAAACACCGCATGTTTGCCAATCCAGTTGCAATTCTGGAATCGGCATCAATGCTACGGGGCCGTCTATTGGCTAACTACGGTTGGACACGGCGGAGTCAGAGACTCTGTCGATATGCAGACTCTTTGATGGCGCGCTGAAATGCCTCGTTAGTCTACTGGCTTTTCGAATTTCGCGACGTGATTTATTACCCACCGTTTGTAGTACCGGCTTCAGCCGGAACAGGTTGCGAGGTAACGGACTCGATTCCGCCTGAAG
>CAYNNP010000322.1:0-6170 GCA_964398215.1 uncultured Pirellulaceae bacterium
TTCGGAGCAGGGTCACCATCTTTCGGCATAGGCTCTACTTCCGTCGGCATAGGCTCTGCTTCCTTTGGAACAGTCTTGGCGGGTTCTGTTGGCAGATTCAACTCGGATGGGAACCCGGCTGGCAATCTTGGTCCGCCGGCTGCTGCGGCCGCTTTCTCTGCTGTCGACTCTTTGTCTTTCAGCATCACGTCACGCTTCAAAGCCAATTTGTCGTAGCTGTCGCCTGGAATCACGTAGTACCACTGCTCGAAGCGGCGATTCAACTCATTGGCTTTGTCTTGCGCTTCGTCAACCTTGAGCTTACTGTCCTCATACGCTTTCTTATCGATGTCGTATTGGTCAACGGACATGTCGTAGAGAAGTTTCAGTTGCTTGTACTTCTCTTCTGCCGTTTGCTCCTTCGGCTCCGCTGCTTCGGCGTCATCCTTCTTGTCGCCTTCGGCCGCCCCTGCCTCAGCCTTCTGTTCTTCAGCGGGCTTCTCATCACCAGCCGCCTTCTTTTCTGCTTCAGCGGCTTTCTGTGCCTCTAGCAACTCCGGTGACATTTCGGGTTTGACTGGCACTGGGCCGCGATCGACTAGCGTCTCGTCCACCAAGACTCGAACAAACAGGTACCGCCCAGGTTTCTTGCTAGGATCGATTTCTGGTTCAGGATCATCGCCTGCGTCGTCGGCATCTTTTTCTTTCTTGGCATCATCTTCAGGTTTCGCTTCCGCATCCGCGCTGAGTCCGATTTCCAAGTCTTCGTCGCTGCCAGTGAACGCACGACCGAAGTAAAGCTTGTAAACGATCCCACCTTCGATACCCACCGCCAGTTCACCTTCTTTCGCCAGCAACTCCAACGTCTGGCTACCGTCTTGGGCTGGCTGAATCAGATAGCCACGTTTCAGCAAGTCATCTTGGACCTGAGAGATTTCTCGCTGTCCAACCGTGCGATCAATTGTAAGATCTGGCTTCAGCCCCCTTTGCTTTGGTCGAACGCCAACGATTGCCAATGACCCAAGCGTATTGACTGTTTCATCGATCGTCGATTTATTGACTTCTTTGTTATCGTCATCCAACTCTTTCAGCACCCACGGATCAGCCGTCTTTTCGCGAGTGATATTGGACACAATGCTTTGCGTCAGCGTTCCTTGGATTGCATCGAACGTGTAGTCATTGACCACCAAAGATCGCACATCGGCGTTATTGATATCCAGCAAGTCCGTTTCGACCCAGTCCTTGAACTTCGTCGAAAGATCGATACTCAAGTCGGTGATGTACGTCTCATCTTCTTTGGGATGGCGAACGTAGTACTGGCCCGTCTCGCCTTCGACCGGTTTGCCAACAATGAAGCTACATAGGACCGCATCGTCTTTACCCAACAAGGTCAGTCGTTTACCGACACCATCGACCTCTTTGAGTTTCAAGGAATCTTGACTGGGATCGACGACCCCATAACGTGTATGGTCGCTGGCCCATCGTGTCACCAATCCACCGCGTTTGATACCGATGACTGACGACGCGGTATTTGCCAACCGATCCTTGGCGTCGGTCGGATAGTTGTGATGCGAAGGGATCACCCAGCGACCATTTTCAGCTTGTTCAACGCTAAACTCGACCACGTTCAGATCTTTGGTAACCGTACTAACGGACAGCGAAGTCGCTTTTGTTGGGTCGTTGAATTCTGGATAAAACTCCTGTCCGTTCTTTCCGTATTCTTCGATCTTCCCTGCTCGGTTGGTCAGCTTCATCACTCCAGTGATCAGCACACAGCCAAGCGCAACGGCACCAAAAATCGCGGTGGTGCGATTCATTTTGTTGGAATCTGGTTTACTAGCAGCAGATGACATAGGGCTACCCTTGTATGACAAACGAATGGGTGTTTTTGTATCGGTTTATATGAAAGCAGAAATGTGGCGGTTCTAGGTTCTATAGACGCCGGCGAGTCTCAACAAAGGTGTTCTTTTCGTCGAACCAACGCAGCGTAAAGACCAGCATCCCAAGCAACATGGCTGGCACTGCTGGCAGCACAATGGCCATGAATCGGTAGCTCGTTTCCACCTCTTTGACATTGCGGTCAGTGATGACTTCGATTCGATGAACCTTCTCTTCCTTTTCATTTTCGATCTTCGCTTTCGCCAACGCCATCCTTTGGCTTTCAGCAGCCTGAGCCTGTTGCAACATTTGAACTTTCGCAACTTGATCCAGATCTTCGTTGTTCTGAATCTCCTCGACGCGTTTCTTCAATTCCTTCTCACGGCTCTTCAATTCCTTCTTGGCGGCAATGTCGGCTTTTTCCTGTTCGTTGTTGGACTCCTCCAAGAACTTGCCTTTCGCGACATCCACGCGTTGCAGCGTCCGTAGCATTGGCCGACGGCTACGCAACTCAATGAACTCATCATCACCCATAAGCGAATCAACAGCGTTCAAGACAAAAGTCACGTTGTCGAATCGAATAGCAAGGTTGCCAAGATTCCGTTCTTGAAAAAAGAAGTCAGAGATCATGTCGATATCCGCGACATAAACCGCATTAACGTTCAAGGCCCCTTCGCTCTTGATTCGTGCAGCAAGAGTGTGCGTTTGCGAATCATTCTTTCGCAGTGGATCTCGCTTTAAGTTTGCCGTTTGCTGCATCGTGAATGGGCTGAACCCTGTATCAACGAAATCGTCCCAATCCAGCAACCCAGAGGATTCTCCTGTGGAAAGCAGCGGTTGGAATTCGACGTTTGACTCCGACAATTTTTGCACGGTACCGCCGCAAATCACAATCAGTTCTTGCAAACCGCTTGTGATTTCATTCTCGTTGTTAAACGAGTTAGGTGATTCGTCGTTGCGAGTTACGAAAATGTATTCTTTGGGCAAGAATTCAAACTCGGGGTGGGGATTGAGATTATCAAAGGCGATTCGGTCATAAACCCAATTGATCCCAAGCTTATTCAGCAAACTTGACGCCCGCCCTCCATCGGCCTTCGGTGTTGGAGGTGGCTGCCGACCGCCCATCATCATCCCGCCGCCTTGCGATGGCTTGGGTTGTTTGGGAGCACCAGAAACACCGCCTTGGCCGCCGAACGTCATTGGGAACGGATCGTCAAAAACCAGGACAGGGTTCCCGGCTTCGACGTAGTTAACCAAGTTCTGCATTTCAGGCTGCGTGAGCGATGAAGGCATCCCAACGAGCAAGACATCGAATTTGCTGACATCAATTACCGTGGTCGGCGAGATCTCTTCGACGTCATACTGTTTTCTTAATTCGGTCACGATCTGCCATTCGCGTGTACCGTCCAGCAGCCCAGCGTCCGTACGCAGAATCCCCACCGTACGTCGTTTTTCGTTAGCAACCGTTTGGATCGTACGCGTCAGTTCGTATTCAATCGGCAAGGCTTTACCAAAGAACGGCACGACAACTTTGTCATAGCTGCTGATCGCAACCGCACCCATGTAAATTTGAGTTTCTTTTCGTCGACCATTGACCTCGCTGACAAGCGGCACGCTGCGGATACCGAACTGCTCCGCCTCTTCCGCCTCCTTTGTAAACAGTTCAACATCAACATAGCGAACTTCAAGATTCTTTCCGCCCATATCATCAAACTGGCGAAGCAAACCGGTCAATCGTTTTTTCGTTTCAAGGTAGTCCGCTGGCACTTCAGGACTGATGAATACCTGCAGCGAAATTGGTCGCTCCGAATCCAGTTCCGATAGGACACGTTTCGTGGAAGGTGCCAAAGTGAACAATCGCTCGCTGGTTGCGTCGACGCGCAGAGCCAAATATCCAGCCCAACCAACCAGACTGGTCAGAATCACACCCAAACAAACAGTTCGCGCCAAATAATGCAATGTGTGGTCGGCACGTTGATCGCTTTTCCAATGTCGCTGTGACATCAAGACGAGATTCAAATACAGCATCAGGACAGTGAACCCAATGAAGTAAATAACACTGGTCATCGGAACGACACCGACCCCCAAGTCCTCGAGCTGATTGCCCATGCCAAACTCGCTGACGGAATCTGAAAAATAGTTCCAGTATTCTCGGGTCGTATCGAAGTACAGAACCAGTACCACGCCCACTGCCAGCGCGATCCCGCTACCGATTGCAGCCAATTGGTTCCAGCTCCAAAGAGCAGCGACAATGGCTGCCACAATTAGCCCGTAGATAATCAGCCCACCGATTGCCGGGAATCCTGCAAACACAGGCACCGCACAAACAATGATCCCCAGCACAAATGCAACGGTCATGTTGGGGGTCAACAGCGACGCTAACATGCCTGCCGCCAATAACGCCGCCCCGGCCAACCAATAACCAAAGTACGTTGCTATCATCAGCCCCCAGTCTGGATTGCCCAGCATCGATAGCACAACCATATACGTGCACGAAAACAGCAACGCCACTGTGTAGACCGCAAGAACCGCGAAGTACTTGCCGAGCAAAACTTCCAGATCGGTTGCCGGTAACGTGAACAACAATTCATCTGTCCCGCTACGTCGTTCATCGGCCCAAACGCTCATTGTGATCGCAGGCACAAAGAACAGCAGCAGCACTGGATACCACTTTGTCAGTTGATCCAGATTCGGTTCGTTGGCCGTAAAGAATTCTGTATTGAACGCTAAAAAACCACCAGCCACCACGAATACGATGATGAATAGGTAGCCAAGCATTCCGGAAAAGTAGGCCGAGAAATTGCGCTTGAAGATAGCGCCAACAACTTGTCCTCTGAGTTTCATTTTTCCAATCCGATACTTTGTTCAAAGACTAAGGAGTTGAGTCGTTTTGTTTGGTTGAGTTAGATTCGACAGGCGTGACACGAGTTACGCTTTGGCGCTGGTGAGTTCACGAAACTTTTGTTCCATCGCAACACCTTCGCTACCAAGTTCTGAAGTTGGGCCATCAAAAATCAGACGGCCATCATTGATCATCACGACGCGCGAGCAAACGGCGTGGACTTCTTGCAAAATGTGCGTCGAAAGCAAAACCGTCTTGGTCTCGCCGAGCTTCAAAATCAACTCGCGCACCCCGTGAACTTGGTTAGGATCCAATCCACTGGTCGGCTCGTCCAGAATCAAGACCTTGGGGTCATGCAACAGAGCCTGTGCCATTCCAACCCGCTGGCGATAACCACGAGAAAGCTTGCCGATCGCTTTGCCCCAGACTTCATCCAGCGAACACTGTTGTCGCACGTAAGCCATCCGGTCATTCAATTCACCGGTCTTCAGCATCCGGGCGGCCCCGACATACTTCAGAAAGCTGGCCGGGGTCATTTCTTGATACAGCGGCCCGTTTTCTGGCAAGTAACCAAGCAATTCGGCTGATTGCAAGCGGTCGGATTGCGGATCAAAGCCGCCGATCTTCGCAAAGCCCTCGCAGGGTGCCAAATACCCTGTCAACATCTTCATGGTTGTCGATTTCCCGGCACCATTGGGCCCAAGAAACGCACAAACTTGGCCAGATGGAACAGAAAACGTAATGTTCTGAGCAGCCGCGAAATTGCCATAAAACTTGCCGAGACCTTCGGCTTCGATCATCGGAGAATTCGCTTTTCCAGATTTCGTCATCTATCACTCCAGATATCAAACAATTGGGCAATCAAGCCACTAGGCGTAACTCGACATGGCAGGAATGCCAGATTGGTTCGTCGGCCAGCGAAATATTCAACAATATTTTGCTATGAATATTTGCTACGATCTTCGCACCAACGGCAAACGAACCCCCATTTTTACTGTTAATCTAGCCACGTCAACACCCACACGCCACCGGGCGTCAGAAAGCGACGAAACGTCATGGGCAAAGTCGACTTTCGCTCCATTGAAAAGACAAGAACGCCAGCACCCCAGATTGCTTTGGCAAAGCAGACGTCGTCTATTGATCATGAATCGATCCTGATGGAAACCGCCGTCTTGAATCAGCCCGATCGTGCAGAGACCCAATATTGAAATCCGAATTCATAAGCGTTGAAGTTGTCATCCACATCGACCATGAGTCGCTTGAGTGGATTGAGTGGTTCGAGAGGCAAGACAATTTCGTCACCAAATTGCCCGGGCGTGAAGCAAAGTGGTTTGTCTACTTTGCTCCAATCCCATGCGGCGACGCTAATTCGACGATCCAGCAACTCTGCACCGAAATCGAAGCACTCCCTGAAAGTGTCAAACAACATTGGGCCGGCGCGGTTCGCCGAGTGTTCTTCATCGGCTATCGC
>CAYNNP010000323.1:0-6161 GCA_964398215.1 uncultured Pirellulaceae bacterium
GCTGACTAAATCAAACTTCGTATCTGTCTCAGGCCTTTTGCGGGCATGCGAAAGAGTACGGTGCAGACTGGTTGGCCGCGTTCTACGACAACTGTGTCCATTGGCAAATCCGTGAGTTGCCTCTCATCGGTTGACAACTGTTCTAGTTCACTTGGATCAATCTTTGTGCGTTGTCGTGCGAACACAATGCGTTTGTAAAACGATCCGCGATTCGTTTGATTTGGACACTTGAATTTCTTTCCGCTCAGTACCTCACCCAGAATCGATTCTTGCTCAGGAACAATCCTTTTTCTGGCTGGATCAAGCTCGATCAACTCCATGGATCCGCTCCATCGCGGATTCACTTCCAGCAACACAACTTGGCCGTTGCGCACCAACACATCGACATTGAAAACGCCGACCAGTCCTGTGCGGGCGACAAACTGGTTGCCCAGCTTTTGGATTTTTGATTCGACATCGGCGGCCAAACGATACGGCCCCGAAGAACCGCTGTACACGAACGGTCGGATACCAATTCGAGTGAAGTGCCCGCGACAGATTCCCAGCAATCGAGCACCGTTGTCGTTACCGGAGCTAATAAAACTAGCGCCATAGACACGCCCTGGCATCCAGCGCTGAAAGTACCGATCGGCGCTCGGCGGATCGCTAGCATGCCAACCAACGGCCAAGCCTCCACATCCGCTTTTCGATTTCTGCAACCAGCGTCCGGCTTCTGTTGTGGTTGGGGCGGTAGTGGTCGTCTCTGGAAAAATGCTATCGCTGCTGGCTGCAAGTTCGCTCAGGAATTCTGGATCGGAAAATCGGACCTGGTCGCTAGGCGGCGCAGACAGCCAGCGATTGGGCAACTTTGTCAAAAGCGATCCAGACTCCTTGCTCAATCCGCCCACCTGCAGGATTGGAATCGACGCGAGCTCGCTGTCTTTCGTGATCCGATTGACCGCTTCTTGACCCAGACAATAGTGCTGCTGGCAGGCCCGAATGGTCTCTCGGTCGCCGAACAGGTCCATTCCAATCACAGAGATTCCCGCCCGCGCAGCGGATTGGGCGGCCGCACGGACCGATGCACCGACCAGAATCACCGTACTTTGATGGGAAATCATTGTCTGGGAATCAGCTTCGGGTGCTTGCATGTTGGGTAGTCGTTCTGATATTTTTTGGCTTGATAGACCCACCCGAAAGCCGCGAAATTTGTGGCTTGGCGTTTACTGCAATGGGGAAACGGAGACGACTCTCCTGACCGGTCTGAAACGAACCACTCATTTGGAAAGGCAATTACCTCATGCAGTTTAACATCGGAGAAGCCCTCGTCGGCGACGGGAACGAAATCGCACACATCGACTTGATGGTCGGCAGCAAAGACGGCCCGGTTGGCGTTGCGTTTGCAAACGCATTGTCAACACAAAGCGAAGGCCATACGAATTTGCTGGCCGTACTGGCGCCAAACGTCGCTGTCAAACCAGCTACTGTGATGGTTACCAAGGTCACGATCAAAGGCATGAAGCAAGCCGTTCAAATGTTCGGCCCTGCACAAGCTGCGGTTGCGAAAGCTGTTGCGGATAGCGTTGCCGACGGCGTGATCCCCAAGGACCAAGCAGAAGATCTTGTCTGCGTCTGCGGTGTGTTCATTCACCCTGCGGCTGAAGACGACGCTAAGATCTACGAATACAACTATCAAGCGACAAAAGAAGCTTTGGTTGCTGCGATGGGCAACAAGCCAAGTGTCGACGAAATGCTTGCTCAGAAAGAAACCGCTACTCACCCGTTCAAGGGCTGTTAGGTTTTCGCTTTCAGTTGCAACCGACTGATTTGCGGCGATAACTGAAATCATTCGAAAGCTTTCCGGTGATCCTGGAAAGCTTTTTTTTGTGAACTTCTCAAAACATAAACGCACAACTATGAGCAAGCGAATTCTGATTCAACTGGATAGCGATTCGCAGCCCAGTACTTTTGATTCTGTTGTCGCGATTGATTCCAACGTTGACCATCTGCTGCGACATCACAATGTCCAGGTTACGACAGTAACGCCCTTGGTTCATGGCGCCATGTTCACGCGCGGCGGCGATGACTTGAAAAATACAGCCATCTTTGTCGGTGGTTCAGATGTTTCCGACGCCGAAGCGATCTTTGCTGCCGCACAAGAAGCATTCTTTGGCCCGGTGCGGGTGTCATTGATGTTGGATGCAAACGGTTGCAACACGACATCGGCAGCGGCCGTCGTCGCGGCCAGTCGGCACACAAACCTGAGTGAATCGAAAGCCGTGGTGCTGGGCGGCACTGGGCCAGTTGGTCGGCGCGTGACGCAGTTGTTGGTCAGTGATGGTGCGTCGGTGACGGTAACAAGCCGTTCGCTCGCTCGCGCACAAGATGTCTGCGAGGACGTTGGTGAGCGAATCGACGGCGCTAAGTTGACACCTGATTCGCCAGCAACGCCAGATCAAATCAGAGCAACCCTTGGAGATGCGGATATCGTGATCGCTTGTGGAGCCGCCGGCATCGAGCTTGTTGCCGAAGAGTTGATTACGGATTTAGAATCACTGAAAGTTGCGATTGATTTGAACGCTGTCCCGCCTGCTGGGATCGGCGGCGTCGGGGTGATGGACAAAGCCAAGCCACTCGGCCACGGTGTCGGTTACGGCGCAATCGGCGTCGGTGGACTGAAAATGAAAACACATCGGCGAGCGATCCAGATGCTGTTCGAAAGCAATGACAGGCTTTTGGATGCTGCAGAGATCTACGCTATCGCAAAATCCATGGACCAATAGAACGATGCTGCCCCACGACGTCTTGCTGAAACTAAAACGTTGGAACACTCCCACGATCTATAATGGCTGGGAGCAGATCACCAGCGCCGATATCGTACGTGACGGCGTCAACCTGGAAGAAACTCGTGACTTCATGCCGCAGATGGGCCCGATGGTGGGCTACGCGGTGACGGTCGTCATCGAACCATCGAATCCAGAACACAAACTGAATTCTGAATGCAATGCTGACTACCGTGCCTACGTCGCTAGTATGCCTGGCCCAAAGATCGTGGTGGTACAAGATCTGGATAAGCCGCAGGTTTGTGGTTCGCTGTGGGGCGAAGTGAACAGCAACATCCACCGTACCCTGGGCTGTGTTGGAACAATTACAGACGGGTCAATTCGTGATGTGGACGAGATGACCAATGCAGGTTTCAAAGCACTGGCTAGGCGGCTGACTGTTGGCCACGCTCATGTGGTTCCGGTGAAATGGAATTGTGAAGTCGAGGTGTTTGGGCAGTTGATCCGCCCAGGGCAATTGATCCATGCCGACAAGCACGGTTTTCTTGCAGTGCCGCCTGAGGATGAAGAGAAGTTGTTGGACGCAGCAATTTTCATGGACAACAACGAATGCAACACTGTGATTGACGCCGCGCGAAGCTGCCAGGGCCTGACCGCAAAGCAATCGGTAGCCAAAATCAATGAAGCCGGCAAACGGTTCGGCCAAGCGATGAATGAAAGGTTTTAAGTGAACTGCATCGACGAACAGTCGTTCTTTAGCAAGCGGATGCTTTGGTGGACGATCGGACTGACCGTATTTGTCGAATTGATTTGCGTTGTATTGAGATTTGGGTTTGATAAAGATTCGACATCGGCGACCGCGTCGACAATTGGAGTTCTGACGTTTGGAATCCGGATTCACCACGGCTACATCGGAGCCGTGATGATTCCAGCGTCATTGATCTTTTTTGATCGAGCCAAGCCAATCGCCAAGTGGGTTTTTGTCGTTGGCGTTGCATTGTTCGCCAGCGACATGATTCATCACTTTCTAGTTTTATGGCCGATCACAGGCAGCCCGGACTTCGACCTCGTTTATCCATCCAGTTGAACGGTCGCGGCTATCCTGCTCTGGTGGCTATTCCATTTTTATTCCTTCCAGATCCAGCAAGAACGCGTAGACCAATGCGACTTTCTTGTACGGCTTGAATCGTCCCGACGCCCCGCCGTGGCCGACTTCCATGTCGCAACTTAAAAGCAAACGATTCTTGTCCGTTTTCAATTCGCGCAGCTTTGCAATCCACTTCGCGGGCTCCCAGTATTGGACTTGGCTATCCCAGTACCCAGTCGTTATCAGCAAATTCGGATACGCCTTCTTTTCGATATTGTCATACGGCGAGTACGACAGCATGTAACCATAGGAGTCACGATCTTTCGGATTGCCCCATTCGTTGAACTCGAATGTCGTCAACGGAATCGATTCATCCCACATCGTGCTGACCACATCGACAAAGGGAACTTTCGCGACGCCGCTTTTCCATAGGGTTGGCTCCATATTGATCACCGCGCCGATCAGCAGACCGCCAGCGCTGCCGCCTTGGCAGTGCAAATGCTCAGGGCTGGTAAAACCTTGTTCGACCAGAAACTTGCCACAATCAATGAAGTCGTAAAACGTATTCTTCTTGTTCTTGAGCTTTCCGTCTTCGTACCAGTGCCGCCCCATCTCTTGGCCGCCTCGAATATGAGCGATCGCGTACACAAAACCACGGTCAAGCAAACTCAGCCGCGTCGAGCTAAAGGACGCGTCCATGCTGGAGCCGTAAGAACCGTAGGCGTACAGCAGAGTCGGATTGGCGCCATTCTTTTTAAGGCCTTTGCGATACACCAGCGAAATGGGAACTCGCGTGCCATCGCGAGCGGTCGCCCAAAGCCGTTCGCTTGTGTAATTCTCGACTTTGAATTGTCCACCCATCACCTGCTGCTGTTTCAGCAACGTTCGTTCTTTGCTAACCATATCAAAATCGTATTGGCTGGTTGGCGTGGTCAACGACGTGTAGGTATATCGAAGCAGCGTTGTGTCAAATTCCGGATTGATCCCGATACCAACCGAATAGGTCGGATCGGGGTACTGCATGTATTCATCCTGGGCACCATCCCACCGTTTCATGCGAATCTGTTCCAAGCCATCTTTGCGCTCGCCCAACACTAGAAAGTCGCGAAAGATTTCGATGCCATCAAGAAAGACGTCATCGCGATGCGGAATGACTTCCTGCCAATTGTCTTTCGTGGTCGCTTTCACGGGAGTTTTCATCAACCGAAAATTCTTGGCATCCAAATTTGTTCGGATGTAAAAATGGTCGCCAAAGTGATCAAGTTCGTACTCCAGATCCTTCTCGCGTTCTTGGACAACTCGGAACGAGTCATCCGGTTTATCAGCGTCCAGCACTCGATACTCAGTCGAAAGCGTCTCGAACGAACCGATAAAGATGTACTTTTCTGATTTGGTTTTCCCAACACCGCAACTAAACGCCTCGTCCTTTTCTTCAAACACAAGCTCATCTTCGGCTTGCGGCGTTCCCAGTTTGTGCCGAAAAATTCGGTACGAACGCAGCGTCTCTTCATCCTTGACCGTATAGAAAACCGTCTGATTGTCGTTGGCCCAAGTCGCCCCGCCAGTCACATTCTCAAGCTTGTCATCGAGCAGCTTTCCGGTCTCCAGATCCTTGAAATACAGGGTATAGATCCGGCGAGAAACTGTATCCACCGCGTACGCCAACAGCTTGTTGTTTGGGCTCACTCGCGGGCCAGCGATTCGGTAGTACGAAAACCCCTCAGCCATTTCGGGTCCGTTCAGCATCACCTCTTCGCTGGCGTTTTCGGTAATTTTCTTGCGGCAATACAGTGCGTAGTCTTGTCCCTTTTCGTAGCGAGTGTAGTACGTGTATCCACGAAGTTTGTAAGGAACCGATGCGTCGTCTTGTTTGATACGTCCAACGATTTCGTCGAACAGTTTGGCCTGAAACTGTTTGGTATGGCCCATCACCTTTTCAGTGTAAGCATTCTCAGCATTCAAGTACTCCAGCACTTCCTTTGTCTGTTGATCTGGCGTTTCAGCATTCTTTTGGTCATCACTCAATCGCATCCAAAAGTAGTTGTCGGTGCGAACGTTGCCATGCTCTTTCAGTTCATGAGCGACAATCTTTGCGCTGGGTGCGGTGTGATCTTGATCGGGCGATTGAGCTTGGGTTGTCATTGGCAGTGCAAAGAAGAAAGAAGCGGCGATAAAAACAAAAGTGTTTGGGCGATGCATCAGGAGACCTTCGGTCAAAACAGCGATTCAGGAAGTCATCCAATGGTAGATGGCCCCGCAATTGTCTCAGATCAGCCGCAAGGTTGGCAACAGGCGCCAGTCGGCGATCAGGG
>CAYNNP010000324.1:0-2623 GCA_964398215.1 uncultured Pirellulaceae bacterium
CCGGTGGCCGACTTCGGTGTGTCAAGGCGCTGACGACCGATGCGTCGTAACCGCCAGCTCAAGTCTCCTCAGTGATTTTGCTTGGGCCAACATGCATTCTCAATCCCATCCGCTTTCGGTTAAACGCCACGTTCTTTCGTGCAAGCTATTGACGAAAGCCGCAAACACACGTACTCTGTGCTGCAGAGCACTTTGCAGTGGAGACACAAATGAAGATAGAAAAAGCTGAGGCGCGGGCGACACTCGACGAAATAGACTCACTTATAAATGCGACCAAACAGAGGATCGCGCACGGCCCAACCGGTCCCATTCTGGTTGTTTGGGGAATCGTATGGAGTGTCGTCTTCCTAGGAACGCACTTTTACCCGCAGTCGGTCAGCTGGTTGCCGCCGATTGGTTGCCTGGTTGGTTTTGCGTCGATGTGGGTCTTCAAAGGTTCCCCGCAAATTGAGACGAAAGGTGGCCTAGGTTCACAAGGTGCTCGAATCAGATACGCCTGGCTAGTTCTATGCGCTTTCTCTTTTCTCTGGATACTCATTTTGCATCCTCTGCGACCACCAAGCTCAAGCGTTCCAGAGACGATTGACATAATCAATCGCACACTTGCCTTTTTTGCATCGATCGGAATGTTCGGTTACGTCGTCGCTGGACTCTGGTTGGGGAGGTTTTGGATAACTCTTGGCCTCAGCGTAACCGTCTTGATTGCGGTTGGGCTCTTTGCGTTACCTCAATGGTTCCTGCTTTGGATGGCCGTTGTAGGTGGCGGTTCGCTGATGTTCTCAGGCTTGATGATCAAACGGTTGTGGGCAGTGTGAACGAACTCAACAAGCTCATTCACGAACCAGCTCGACTCCGAATCATGGCGACCTTGATGTCATTGAGTCGAGCCGAACAGATTGACTTCGGCTCGCTGGCAAAACTGCTTGAACTGAGTGACGGCAATCTTGGTTCGCATTTACAAAAACTGGAAGCTGCCGAATACATCGAGGTTGAGAAGACGTTTGAAGGCAAACGCCCCAAGACGTTCGTGGCCCTGACAACTACTGGTCGAAAGGCCTTTCGCAAACACGTGAAGGCACTTGAGCGAATTCTCTACGAGGATCCTTCTGACTAGACCAACGAAGGGATGAGCTTTTAGCTGCAAACTGCAACTCCAAATATTTTCCGACTTTCAACCATCCCCAAGCCTCTCAATCAGTAGTGTTCTAATGGCGAATCATCCAATCTTTGCCCCAACATTTCATGGGGACGTTGCAAAGGTCAAGAGGCTTCTTAAAGAGGATGCAACGCTGGTCTCGATGCTTGACGCAAAAAACTTGACGCCACTGCACGTTGCCGCAAGCCGCGGACAATCCGCTGTGGCGCAACTGCTAATTGATTACGGTGCAGACGTTAACGGCGGCAGCGACGATGAGTGGTCGCCTCTTGTTTTTGCCGCTTATCGCGGGCATTTCGAGGTCGCCGAAATTCTGATCAACAACGGTGCAGGTGTGACCGTCGAAGAAGGCAATCCGATTCACTTTGCTGGTCAACGCAAGCACAAAGAAATTTGCCGTCTGCTGGTCGAGCATGGAGCCATCGATGGGCTTGTCGACTCGGATGACTCGGACGTCTTGGATTTGTTTCGTGCTGCCTACAGTTATGACGCAGATGCCGTCAAGGAGATTCTTTCTCGGCGACCAGAACTCGTTGACGTCAAAGATGTCGATGGCCGCACACCAATGCATGAGGCGTGCACCCATGGCGATACCAAAACAGTTCGGGCCCTGCTCAAGGCAGGAGCCGATGCGACCGTTCGAGATAGAAATCGGCAAACCCCATTGGACCGAGCTGAATCCCACCGTCAGCACGCAGTGACACGCTTATTGAAGAAGCAAATCGCGGAATCATAGTTTTGACGCAAGGTGACTGAACATGGAAACGCCAGTTGAACCGCTCCCTCCGATCACGTCTTCCAGTTCCCATTGGGTTCGGGCGATCGGCATTTGGCTACTAACCTGTTTGCTATTTGGTCTTGGTGGGTTTGTGCTGGCAGGCAATTACTTCAAACACTGGGGCGATCACTTCTGGGCAGCGGTGTATTGGGAAGTTGTGTTTGTCGCTTCCCTGATGCCGATCTTGGCTCTGATTCATTGGATTCAACGCAGAAGAGGCGAAGGTCTTGCTGAACTTGGTTGGCTAAAACCAACTCGCAAACTTGCCATCGCCTTGACTCTTTGGTTGCTGGTCTCCTATTTGATTGGAATGTCTATGGGCGTTCACTACGTGCTGAAGGACAGCCTTCTCCGATTTCACTGGGTGCGAATCGCATTGTTACCCTGCGGTCTTTTGATCGGTATCGCGGAAGAAGTCATCATGCGAGGCTTTTTCATGAACGAGCTGCAGCGTGCTCGCGTCGCAACCTGGTTGCAGGTGTTCTTGTCGGCCCTTTGTTCGGCGACTTTCCATTCATTCACGACACCTGTGGCGTTCATCTCGTCGTTCTTCATGTTTGGTTTTCTGGCGCTTGTTTTCGTCGTGGGCCGACGCAGTCTGACGGCACCAATCCTATTTCACAGCCTCGCCCACATGCTTTGCGACCCGTTTCCGCTACAAATGGCCCTACATGAAATGTGAGCCAACG
>CAYNNP010000324.1:2723-6128 GCA_964398215.1 uncultured Pirellulaceae bacterium
GTGTGTCTACGAAAAACGCCTTGGCCGATTGTTCGGCCAAGGCGTCGTTTTCTATGATGGTTCAACTAAGATTCGGCTACGACTTCTTTAGCAAGTCGCGGATCTCTGTTAGCAAGACGACGTCGTCTGGAATTGGTGCATCTTCTTCGGCTTTCTTCATCCACTTGGAAGCAATTTTCAATGCGATGAAGATTACAAACGCAAGGATGATAAAATCCATTACGTTCTGGATGAACGAACCGTACTTGATGGCGGCTTGTTCGGTCACAGCAACTCCATCTTTCATGACGGCATTGCCTGCTTCATCCAGCACCGGAAGCTTATCACCGATTTCTAACTTCATCGCTGACAAGTCCGGAACGCCAGCGACCATTGCGATCAACGGTGTGATGATGTTGTCAAGAAATGACTTGACGATCACCCCGACGGCACCGCCCATGATGATTCCTACGGCCATGTCGATCAGGTTGCCTTTGAAGGCGAAATCTTTGAAGTCTTTAACAAATCCCATGCGTAGCGTTCTCCTGGATGTTGAGTGACAGACTCCTAACCGACATTCGGTCAGGTTAATCTGAAGGTGGGGAAGGTTTGGAAACCATTGGTGTAGGACCGCCTTCATGCGGTATTTCAACGTCTTCGTTTAACCACCGACCGAGGTCGACCAGTTTGCAGCGTTGGCTACAAAAAGGTGGTGCGTCGGTATCGTCAAACGAAAACTCGTTTCCACAAGTTGGGCACCTAGCGGTACCTAATTGACTACGCGTATTTTTGTTGGTGTTCATCCGCAAAAATTCAAATTTCACTCGTTTTACTATTATTCTATTACCTAGGTAGCTTCAAAAGCAGTTCTCGGATCTGCTCGTGAACATCCGTAGTCGCTCTGACAACCAGGATTCTTCGCAACGCAAAATACCGCATTGTCCCTGGACCACCTTGTGATTCCCAAAAGTCTGGTTGGACCACGGTCTGAATCAATTCAATCAGTTCCCAGCCAGTGGAAAAACCTCCAGCAGCTTGCCCAGTCTTTTGGTCTACCGCAGTCACCCCGTTTTGACTTTTGGCTGATGAGTCTGCGGTTGGTGCTGCACTAGGAGTGTCAGTTTGCTGGCTGGACGACAACAGTTCTGAATCAGGAGTATCGGGCGATGGGTAAGCGGCACGAATCGCTTTCTTAACTCGCCTGCTCAAGTCACTTGGGCGAGGAATTTTTTTGCGTTCTAAATCGTCTTTGATTTTCTTGGCAGCGGTGATGAGTCGGCGACGTATTTTCGCGGCATCTTGCTGTAGCGACTTGCTTTCGCTGTATCTTTTGTCCTGTCGAAGGCAGACATAGAAATCACAAAGATCGAGGGTCGCAGCGTGCTTCTTTTCGCTGGGTGCCGTCGATTGTGCCGCCATCAACTCCCGCGTATGACGTTTTAAAGTGGTCAAAAGCGGTGGATCGTTTGATTCCTCAGCGGTGGCCCATTGGGCAGAAAACAGCATTAAAACCGGCAAAAAACTTAAAAGCAAATGCCGACTGATGCGTCGATGACGACCTAAACTGGATTGGACACGGGAACCATCCGGAACGTCTACCGTCATAAAGTGACGGCTTTTTTCTTGGCAAGATAGGTTGAATGACATGAGATTTCCTCGCATAGCCTTAGTAGTTGTGTATCTGTGCACACTTTGCTCGGGTGAATTCACAACGGTTGCTGGAAGTCCAGAGCAAGTCGCGGGCCAAGGTCAAAAGTTCGGAGAGCAAGTTGTCGTAAAGGCCTCAAAGATTCTAGAGCAAAACGGATTGCGGCGGAGTGGCAAATCGATTCAAGCGATTGAATCGGCTCCGATTTCCAGAGCCATTAGCGCATTGACTCGGCAGCGACGGGAATTGCGCTTGGCTCAACAAGAATGGAACAAGCTGCGTGAGCACGTTTCGGCACTGCACAAGCAATTGCGTCAATTGGATGACCACCAGGGAAAGTTGAATCTTCAATTGGCCCGAGTCGCTGGAGTGGACACGACTGCCAACAACAAATTGGTTGGGTTGATTGAAGCGACGCGGGCAGAGATGCGCAAGATCGTCGAGAATGAAAAGTTGGCCAAAGACCAGATTGGAAAGACGCGCGCTAACGTCAACAAACGCGAGGCGATCTATGCGGAATCAATCATGGCGATCCGTGCGGACTTTGATCGATTGAACAAGGCGATTGCAGGTTCGATCAAACGCAAGGAAGTTGGAATTGCGTTTGGTGTCATGCACAGGAACTTTCAAACTCCCAAATCGCCTGACCCGAGTGAGATCTTGTCGGCGCTTGGCATGCGTATTCAAAAAATCGAACGGGAAGTCTTTAGCGAAACAATCCCGCTGCATGTGCAATCAGGATCGCTGTATGTCGATGTGAACGTTGGTGACAAAACTGCAAAAATGGTTTTGGATAGTGGTGCTACGATGATCAGCCTGCCGTTTCGAACAGCAACTAGTCTTGGCATCACGGCTCCACCGGACGCGAGGGCGTTGCAGTTGGTAATGGCCGATGGTCGGACGATTCCCGGTCGCCTTGTAAAGCTTGCTCGTGTTCGCATCGGGAAATTTGAAGCCAAAAATGTCGAAGCAGCTATCTTGGATCCTGTCGCCAAGGGCGCTGAACCGTTGTTGGGCATGAGTTTTTTGGAGAACTTCAAATTTGAAGTCGATGTCAACGAACGGACTTTGCGCATGCTGCGTGTTACGACCGATTGATTTCGGTTGATGCCTTGCGGTCAATTACCACAGGCTGGTTCGATCTTCAGTTATGATTGGTCACTGTTCAACAGCGACCTACTAACATGAATTCAAATGAACCGAATGACATTGCTTGCGGCGTTTGCCCTCTTTGGCTTGGCAAACGTTTGTGCTGAATCAAAAACCAACTTCTTGTTCGTGATTGCTGACGACTGCACGTTTCGTGACATCGGGTGTTATGGCGGGCAGGCAAAGACTCCCAACATTGACCGTTTGGCCACGCAGGGCATGCAGTTTTCTCATTGCTTTCAGTGTGCCCCGATGTGTTCACCGACGCGTCACAATATTTACACCGGGCAATATCCAATCAAGACAGGTGCGTACCCAAACCACACTCAGACGTTTTCGCATATCAAGAATGTCACACACTTTTTAAAACCGCTTGGTTATCGGGTGGCACTTTCTGGCAAGACTCACATTGGGCCCCGAAATCTGTTTGCGTTTGAGTACTCGGGTTCTAAGAATAATCCTGATATGAAAGCGGTGGACAAACTGGTTGGTGAGTGCGCGGAAAGCGATACACCATTTTGCCTTTTTGCATGCAGCAACGAGCCGCATTCACCGTGGAACAAAGGCGACGCGTCGCAGTATCCGCCGGCCAAAGTCAAACTGCCGCCGTACCTTGCTGACACGCCGAT
>CAYNNP010000325.1:0-6043 GCA_964398215.1 uncultured Pirellulaceae bacterium
CGACACAATTTTCATTGGTTAAACCACAGGAATGTTATCGTGGTGCGCCGAAAGTCTTGACGACTTGTTGATTATTTGCGTGGCATATTTTTGTGAGCCGTTGGCGCTAGCCACGGGCCTCGAAGAGTTGCGTTATCACCACAAGGCCCGCGGCTAGCGCCGTCGGCTCAGTAAATCAAAAACCCTTCGCGTTTTACCAGGCTAAAGCCCAGCAAACTCAATCCCACCACCAAGCTTCGATCGCAACTGGCAACTTGCGGGGCGCCAAGACTTTAAAGCCTGGATCAATTTCGACTCGTTCCAAAGCCCGCAGGGGCTCGATCGAAACGCCACCGCCAGCTGGCGTGAACATTCGGCGTTTCTTCCAAAATGCGTTCACTACGACCGGTGCCGATTCAGGATTGTTCATCGTTTCTGTTGGCAAAACCGATTCGTCACACAAAATACTGGCGTCCCATTTCGCGAGCCGGTACCAATCGTTCTTTTGTAGGAATGCCGCGATGATCAACCAATCGGTTAGCTGCCGAAGCTGGCCATAGACGGGTGCGGCTTTCGCAATTTCGTCATAACGGTTCGTAAAACTGGTTGCATAGGCGCGTGTTGCGCGAGTTGGCTTTCTGCCGCTATCGATGATCACACCGGCGGCATTGACTTCTTTGTTTTCCGTTTGAAGCTGCACGCCCTGACCGACAATTTTTACCGCCAAGTGATCAGGCGAGGCCATGATGCCTTTGTAGTTTGGAGTGAACCACCATCGTTGCAGTCCATCGCTGGCAGAACTGAGCGCCGAAGCAAAGGTGGTCATTCGGATTGGCGGTTGTTCGACTCCTACCGCGATGCGCTTCATCCGATAATCGGCTTCGATCATGACACGGGCAAAGTTCGTCTTTGCACTGATGCCAAAGACCTGAACCGTCGCAGATCCCAAGCTGTCACGAACACCATTGGCAACCCACCGGGCAACCTCAGCTTGCTCGTGATCCGCTACCGACCGGGGAATTTTACGCTGAAAGGCTTGAAGTTTTGCTAAGCCTTCGCGCTGTGGACTGATGGTGCAGCCAACAAAAGCTTTTGCTGCAAACTTTGGACGAAACGCGCGTATTGCGACCGCCAAATCCTCCAATCGCAGTATCGGACGGCCAGAAACCAGACCAATCGGGTTGCCAGCGAAATCACGGATCCATGGTTCAGCAGGACCCACCAACACAATGTCATTGTCATCGGGATAACAAAATGCAGATGTGATGCGTGTCAAACCAGCCAGTGAAAGAATCGATTCGTCGGGCATGACACCTGCTTCAGCACACCGATTCAATGCTGCTTCTAGTCGCACCAAAGAAATTTTTCGTTGCTTGACTGCTTTCGTTAGATTGCCGGTCAAATCGCGTTTGGCTGCCGCAAACCGTTCTCGTAAAAGTTCCCCATCAGGGTCGGAGAATGTCTTTAGATTCAACACACCGTTGGCATCAAATGAAACACCAAACGTTGGCAGTTGAACGGTCGTCCCAATCGGATTCCCAAAAGGATTCGCGGCGCCGTTGCCTTGCCCGTAAGCAGCGATCGCCGCCAAGAAACAAGGAATCGCAACAAGAATTCGATTCATCTGAGTTCACCTATTGTTTTGCACCGATGCCGTAAGCCTGTCTCCATTCTATCTGGCTTGAACCGATCCGTTGTCAGTTTTTTCAAGCAAACTGTAGCCAGCAGATCAACGTCACGATAACGACTCCGATCAGATTCAATGCAAGTCCTTCCCTCGCCATTTGGCGAATGGTGATTTTTTCGCTGCTAAACACGATCGCATTGGGTGGCGTTGCGACGGGTAGCATGAAAGCAAAGCTACAACTGATCGTTGCCGGCACCATCAATAGTCTTGGGTCAACACTGGCAGCAACCGCCGTTCCCGCCAAGATTGGCAGCAGTAAAGTTGCCGTCGCCGTGTTGCTAGTGACTTCCGTTAGAAACGTGACGGCCAAACAGATCAACAAGATCATTAACAAGACCGGTATCGCGCTCACGAAATCCAGAGACTCCCCGATCAATGTCGTCAGCCCCGACGACCGGAAGGCTTGCGCGATCGCGATTCCACCACCGTACAAAATCAATACGCCCCACGGAATTTTGACAGCCGTATCCCAGGTCAGCAAAGCCTCGCCTTTGCCATTGGGGACGATGTGCATGACAACAACCGCCAGCAAAGCGACACTGGAATCATGCGCGCCGGTCAGGCCGGTCAATTCGCTCCATCCGCCAAACGGTTCACGCCGCGTAACCCAAAGCAGCGCTGTTACAGCAAAGACAATCAGTGTTCGAATTTCTTCTGGTCGCCACTTACCAACTTTTGGCAGTTCCAATCCTTGCTGCTTCGACAATCCACGAGTCAGCCAAAACGCGGAAACGGGCAACATGATGACCAAGATCGGCAGTGCCCACTGCATCCAAGTCAAAAATGTTGGTTCGACACCACCGGCTTTGACATAGTTATCAAAGAACAACAAGTTTGGCGGCGTCCCAATCGGTGTTGCGATACCTCCAATGCTTGCCGCATAAGCGACACCCAGCAAGAGGCAAGTTTGCAAGCGTTTGTCGCCCGATTTTTCGATCACGGCGCTAACGATCGGCAGTAAAACCAGAGTGGTCGCTGCGTTGGATATCCACATACTAAGCACTGCCGATGTCGTCATGAAGCCAAGCACCAGTCGTCGACCACCGCTTTGCCCACCAAACAATGACACCATGTTCAACGCGATTCTGCGATGAGTACCGCTGCGTTCCATGGCCATCGATAACATGAACCCGCCCATCATCAGGAGTACCAGTTTGTCTCCGTAGGCTTTGGCGACCGTATCTAAATCCAACACACCAACCATTGGAAAAACCGCCAACGGAACGAGCGATGTCACAGCGATTGGAATGGGCTCGAATATCCACCAAACCGCACACAAGGCGACAACCGCGACTGTCCAAGCGATCTTGTTGCTCTGCGCGTTGCGCAGCTCGGCGGCCTCCTTTTCGTCAACGGATGCAGTTTCCACGGCCTCGCCTGCCACTGCATCATCCACATTGACGACGGCAGCATCCGTTTCGGCCTCGAAATCGGGAACAATCAACAGCTTCGCTGCGAATCCAGCCAAAACCGCGGCAAGCAGGCCGCTGACAAGTACCCATTGTTTCATGTTCACATTCCCGAAGCTTGCTATAAGTGAATGAGTGGAGAGTCTGGCACCGCCACGCCAAAAGGTTTTTGCGACACCGCTATTAAAGAACTATTCGAGTCTGAGACACCGCCGATTGTACCAACACTATCAAACCTTAGCGAGACAAGGGAAGCATATTCTTGTGAGCCGACGGCGCTAGCCGCGGGCCTCGAAGAGTTACGTTATCCGCACAAGGCCCGCGGCTAGCGCCGTCGGCTCAGTAGATCAACAAACCGTTGATGACTTCCGTTACCCATAAATCAAAACTAACCGAAGCACTAATTTTGCGATTCAATTGCGATGACTTCACGTATCGTGTGCGCGAAAATTTTACCGTCGGAATACGATAGACTGGCTCGGTTCCAAGACTCTGCGGTGGGGCCTAGATCGTTGATCGCAACGATCGCCGTTTCATCTAGCTCTGGGTGATTCCAGCGCACGACGTAAACCGTTCCGCTCATGGTTGGCACAAACAGAAAGTCGCCGACAGCTGTTGGAATCGCGCTCGCGTGATGCCCCCAACCGTTTCCTTGGGATCGGTTGTCACCCATGACAACATGCCCTCGTGAGTTCTTCATGTCGTTTGGCGCGAATACCCACAATTGAACTGGCAACGACTTGGGAGCTTTTCGCTGGGTTGCTCTTTGAGACGCGATCACGTCAGCAGCCATTCCAGCCTGCCGCCAAAGTAGATGGTCGTCCATCGAGTTGCTGGTGCGTTTCAGCTGAACGGGCAACTGCAGATACTGAACTTTTCCCGAAACAGCATCGACACGGCCAAGCCAAGGCTCCGTGTAGCTTCGAAAATAATGGTAGCGACCAACCAAAAGATTCGATTGCTGAATGATTGCCCGCGTCTTTTTGCCGATCGCGATCGACCGCTTCACGGTTGATCTCGTATTCGTTGCCGGATCCATGATTCGAACCGGCGTATCCTTCACAATCGACACGCGCCGGTCGATCTTGCCAGTGGTCGCGTTGACCCACAAATGATCGCCAGCATCAAATACCAAAATGTGATCGCCGTAATTACTGAGCGTCATCGTGCTCATGAATTTTGGCAACGCCAGTGTCCAGATCGTTTTCCCGTCCGTAGCATCAACCATCGAAATCCCATCAGGCTTTTCGGGAGGTGAATGTCCACCGCCGCGTCCAACGACCAACACACGACGACCATCTGGCAGATCAAGTGGCAACGGAATGCAACCCATGTTGATGCCACACTTGGTCGCCCAAGCTTCTTTGCCCGTTTCGATATCGAGAGCTTGCAGTTGCGTCCATTTTTCTAGCGGCGCGTTTTTATACGCATGAGTAAAGTGGCCATGTTCATCCGGCATGTAGGCTTGCCTGATGAACACCACTCGATTGTCGATCAACAAGGGCTGTGTGCGTCCCACAGGCATCACGGCTTTTTCCCAATGCTTGTTCCCATCCAGATCAAAACAAACAATTCTTCCCGATGCGTTAAAGAAACACACGTACTTGCCGTTGGTCACCGGCGAAGGCGAGGAGCTGTCACTAAAGCAACCCGATAGTCGGAGCGGATAATCGCCGCTAATTTTTCTTTGCCAAACAGTTTCTCCTGTGGCCGAGTCGCAACAATAGGCCACGATGTTGCTGCCAAGACTGGCGTCGGAGTCAACCGATTCCATGGTCGTAAAAAAGATCCGATCGCCCGATGTAACGACGGTACTCTGGCCTGTTTCAGGAAGCGTTTTTCGCCACGCAATGTTCTGATCGCGAACCACACTCCACTGAGTCGGTGGTGTACCGGAAGTTGTGAACCGGCCGCTAGCTCCTGGGCCTTGATTCCAATCGCCCTTCAGCTGCCTGCGAAAGAACGCGGCGATCAGGCTGCGGTTCTCAAGCGAATTAAAAAGCTTGCCGCCGTGCCCGGCCCCCTTCACGATCGCGAGTTGCGAAGCCACTCCGCTGCGAACCAATCGAGCATGCAGATTCGTACTCTGCGAAATCGGAACGTTCGGGTCCTGATCGCCGTGCATAATCAAGAACCCGGCATCGTCGGACGACACATTGTCGATCGCGCTCGCGTCCTTGGCCTTCAAGGGGACGTCGCGAACGGTGGCGCCCAGCAGTTTCGCGCCGTTGCTCTTTGCGACATCTTCTTTTGTACGGCCGTTGCCAACGTTGTTTGGCGGCATCGTCAGTAGCTCGCTTGGCCCGAACCAATCGCAAACAGCTTGCACCTGACTGGATACTGTTTCCTTGCCCGGATACTTTCGTGTTCCCATCAACGCCGCAAGGTGCCCACCTGCGGATGTCCCCCACGCGCCCACTCGTTCTGCGTCGATACCATACTGTTTGGCGTTTTTCCGCACCCAGCGCACCGCGCTGTAACAGTCGTCGATTTGCGCCGGCCAAGGCGCCACATCCGTCAGTCGGTAGTTGATCGATGCGACAGCAAAGCCTTCGTCAACGATCCAAGCCGCAATTTTCGCAGCGGATTTTTTGTCACCATTCTTCCATCCTCCGCCATGGACAAACACGATGCATGGAACCGACTCGGCCTGTTCCGCCGGCAAATACAGGTCAAGTTGCAGCGAAACGCCATCCACGAAATGATATTGGATGTCTCGCTCAACACGGTGAGGCTGTTGCCCAAATGCATCGTGCCCGCAAAATAGCAGCACAGCAAAAAAAAGAGTGTATCGAATCACTGAAATTTCGTTGATCACGGACAAAGTTACTTTGTTTCGACCAACATCGTACTTCAACAGCAGGCGGACTGCTTGACCGTTGGTTTTTGATTCTGGGTCATTTTGGTAACCCGACGCGTCGGGTTACCATTTCTTCAGGCATCTTAGTTGTAGGCCGGACCAAGGACG
>CAYNNP010000326.1:0-5978 GCA_964398215.1 uncultured Pirellulaceae bacterium
CGCCCGGCAACTTAAATCCCAAGCTCCGCCGCGTTCGCAGCCAACGCGTCTATGCAAAATTGCACGTGTTCGCCAAAGTCAACGCCCAGTTCTTCGGCTCCGCGCAAAAGGTCGGCGCGGGGGACTGCCGCCGCAAAACTGGCTTGCTTCATTTTCTTTTTGACACTCTTGGTCTTCATGCCATCAAGCTTGGTGGGACGCATCAGTGCGACGGCAACGATAAACCCGCAGAGTTCGTCGCAAGCATACAGCGACTTGTCCAGCAGCGAACGGCGCGGGTAATCGTCTTGCAAGTAATCGGCGTGCGAAAGAATCGCGTAAATGATGTTTTCTGCGTAACCTTTTTCACGCAAAATCTCCGAGCCTTTCAGCGGATGGTCTGGCGGATTTGGCCAACGCTCGTAGTCAAAATCGTGCAGCAAACCGACGCTGCCCCAAACTTCAACATCTTCGCCATGATGTTCAGCATACGCACGCATGGCTGTTTCGACGCACAACATGTGCCGCCGCAAACCAGGATCACTGACGTACTCGTGCATCAGCGCAAGATCTTCGGTTCTGCTCATCGATTCGGTGCTTCGTTGCCGCGTGCGTGCTTCCAAATGAATTCAACCACCTGCTGCGGTTTGGGGTGGGTGAAATGGTGCCCTTTCGATTTCTCGGTTCCTTCGGCGACGCGAATCACATCCATCTTGTGGCCTGCTGCTTGGATTGCGGTTCGCAAGCGATCGGTATTTTCCACGGGCGGCACAACTTTGTCGTTATCCGAAACGATATGCAACAAGGGTATTTTTGCGTCTGCAATGATCTTGGCGTTGTCGATGGGTTGTGATTTGAATTGGTCTGCCGTTTGTTGTGTCAGGCCGTAGGCTTTCAAGCATTGCACGAAGGCACGCTCGCTGCCAACTCCAGTGCCATTGCCTCCAGGCCAACTAAGAAAATCACAAACTGGCGTGTCACAGTAAATGCAGGCAACTTTGCCGGGATGTTTTGCGGCGTAGTTGTAGACAAAAAGCCCGCCGCGGCTGACGCCCTCCATTGCTGGCTTGGGGTTCATGCCGCGTTGTTTGACAAGAAAGTCATAGAGTTTTTCGCCACGAGCAACAGCCGTCGGGCAGCCAAATTCGTTGGCGACATCCAAGTACGCGAGATGAAAACCACGCTTGATCAGCGTTTTGTCCATCTCTGCATGGAAGGTTGGAAATCGAGCTCGCCAAATCCAAGGGTTACCATCAAGTGGCTTTTCGGGCTCGATCAGATAGGCATTCTTGTTGTCGATCTTAAAGTGATACTTGGTGCCAACATCAACGACTTCTTTCTTGCTGTACCAAGTTTTCGATTCGGGTTTGTCCGCGAATGTGACCCCGCAAACTGAAACCGACAGGACGGTACATGCAATCGCAATTCTAAGATTCATTTTTTTAGACTGGGGCAAGGGCGTTCACAACACAAGGCTGAAGATCTCCGAACTCAACCGCTAGGCCAACCACTTTTTCACGTCGCCAGCGTCTGGTGGGTCGCACTGTCGAAACTTTGTGATTCGGCCTTCGGAATCGTCGTACAATAACATTGTCGCGGTCGTGAGTTCTGCTGCCGCTGGCGAGTCAATCAGCATGGATGAGTCCGAAGCATTCAAGCGGCCTAGAACGCGCAACTCAAGATCATGATGGCTCTGTCTGGGCAACCAGCGCGCAAGGGTTTCTGGTTGGTTGCAACATAGAATTGTAAAGACGTTGACAGACGGACCGTCTTTCATCAAATCCCGCAGCGCCAGCGCTGCCGATGTTCCGCCACCTGGATTGTCCAAAGAGAAATTGAACGAGTCGTCTTGCCGAAAATCGCGATACCTTTCCAAAGGATCAATGACCACTAATATTGGCGGATCGCTTGCTTCCTCGTCACGGCCTGCGACAATCTCAGCGAGTTCGCGAATCTTATTTTCGCTGTCGCGCACCTTGAGGACTTCGGCAGGAATCCCTGCTTCTTCAAACCAAGGTGTCAGCGATATACCATCGTCCACACGCGTCCCATCAAAGTAGACGACCCCCAGGTCTCGATGAGACTTGTAGATACTCGAAACAAGTGTTGAAACGATACCAGCCCGCGCTTCTGAGGGCGAAATCATTAGCACATTGCGTCCCGCATTTCGATTCAGCTCGAGCGCCAATGGCGGGCCGATTTCGACGGCTTCGCCAAGCAAACCTTTCAGAGCCTTGGGTCCCGCAGCGTTGTCAACATGGATCGCGGCGTCTGCTAGAGCAGGCGTCCAGCGGCACGGCCGGTTGCCTTCAAAGATGACTGGCGGACCAAGTTTTTCGTTGAACGAATCGTCTCTTTTGGCAATTTCTTGCAGCATCGTTCGATGATCCGAACTGCTGAGCCACGCGACTTGAAATGGTTGATTGCCTTCCAGCAAACCACCTGCATCATTGTAAATCGCTTCGCCGGGTCGACTGAGTAGCCGGGCGGCCGTATTGTCGTCTGACAAAATCAATGCGGCGTCCGATTCGCTGCAGTGCATCGCAACGCGAACAGCCATTTGCCCCAGCGTCGCGCGGGGCAACGAATAGGCACCCGCCAAAGACTGACTGCTCAGAACAACATGCATCCCAAACGAACGGCCCTGCCGGACCAAGCGATCAAGCAACATTGAACAGTCGTTTGCTAACCGGTCATCGCGAACAAACAATTCTTGGAATTCATCGACCACCAGCATGATGCGAGGCATTTGCTGTCCACTGGCAGCTCGATACGCGCCGATTTCTTGGGCACCCGCCGCTCGAAATTTCTCACCGCGTATTTGTAGCTCGGAATCCAATCGCTGCAGAACACTGCGTCCGAATTCTCGTTCGCTTTCGATTCCGATGACCCGTGCATGGGGAACGCACTGATCCGCATACGGCTTGAACTCAACGCCCTTCTTAAAGTCCAGCAAGTAGAACTCAAGCTGATCGGGTCGATAGTGAAAGGCACCCGAACTGATGATCGAGTGCAACAGCGTGCTCTTGCCGGAACCCGTTTTCCCGGCAATCAAAACGTGTTGGCAAACGCCTTCACCAAGTGACAATGCGATTGTCCGATTCGCACCTTGGCTGCCAACAGTGATTTCGATCCCATCGTCGGTTGAGCCACTTCCATTTGTTGCATCCGGCAAAATCGACGCAAGCGGAATCTCAACCTTCGACGCTTCAACTGCTCCCTTTCCGATTCGGTCGATCAAGCCTTCTGAAATTGAAGGCATCGGAGGCTGGCCCAACTGGATTGGCAGTTCCTCCAGACCTTCGTGTTCCATTGTCCATGCACCCGATTGATCAACACTGATGTTCATCAATTTGTCGCTAACCGGCATTGGCATGTCGGTCGGCCAGGGTCGGTCTTTGTCGACTACCATGACGGTAAAGATCCCGCAACGCAGACCGCTTTCGATCAGAGCTTTCAAGTGCTTGTAGCCATTGCGCGACAGGCTCTCTGGGAATCCGATCGCGGCGACGGCTCGATACGGTTCTGCCATCGCGCCTGCGACTTCGTTGTAGTCTTCGACCCTTTGAAAGCGATCGCGAAGACTGGTTTGCAAAACGTCTTCGACATGGTGAGCCAATTCACCGAGGCGTTCTTCGATTTTGTTATCCGTCGTCCATACGCGATGCCCAACAAGTGTCGGATCGTGATCGGCCAGCGCCATGAAACTGGTGAAGTGCTGCCCGCGGCCAAGTGGATCGATCAAAGTCAGCTTTGCACGAGACGGCTGGACACCCGTCAACAATCGCCAAAGAAAATGATGCGCCGCCTTGATCGCTTCATCCATCTGCGATTGGTGAGCTTTGATCAACACCCCGCTATGCACCCGGCGATGCAAGGCGATCGGGAGTTGTTTTGGGATGTCGTCACCGGAAAATACGTTGGGAAAATCTTCCTGTGTTCCGTTTTCACTTGATGGCTTGGCCAGCGACTCGCGCAGCCGATCATTGATAGAAAAGTGACCCAGCGGTATGAAATCAAGATGCGGTTTGGTGCTCTGGATTGCTGCGACTTCGTCCCATGGCGGATACGCATGCTGAACCTGATCGCTTGTACTGGAAATCCGATTTACCCCCTTGCTTACACCATCCTTCAATCGCCTTGCCAACTGATCAAGTTGTTGACGTCGAAGTTCTTTGCTGGATGCGCGGGCCGTGTTCACCGAATCGTCGGCGCCCGCGATAGCACTCGAAATCTGCTGCGCCAAACGCTCGGCTTTTTCGTGCATCTCGGCCCTGACTCGGGCAAATTCACTTGTATAAGTCGATCGGCCACCTTCGATCGCTTCGGTTAATTTCTTGGATGCGGTCTGCTTCTGCTGTCCGATGCTTTCAATCAGTTCCTTTTTCTGTTTTTCTTGCCAGGTTTCTGCATTGGCCAAGTGCGCGTTGCGGCGATCCAAGAGTTCTTTTTCTGAATCAGTACAAATCGTCGCGGATATTTGTCGCCCAGTGGCCGCACACTCATTCGCAGCTTCCCCGATCCGCTCGGCCTGAGGATACAAGCGGCGGGTCATTTTTCTTAAGGGCCAAAGCAGAATGCCGTAGATCGTGAATGCGATAACAAGTGCGATCGGAATACCTGCCACCATCAAAAGCCATGGTGGTCGCGGGCCAAATGCCAAAACTAACACGGCCCAGAGAACCAGAAAGACCGCAACTCCAGCAGGTAGATAAAAGGAGTCGACAATTTTTGACGCCATTCCACTATGCATTTCAGCGACCGTGCCTTTGCATTTTCGGGATAGCTTGTACATCGTGTCCAAAGACTCGCGAACAGTCTTTGGCTCAAGTTCGCGCATGTTTTCTTCGGGAGTCGCAGCGGGTGGAACCTCGGGCAACCGGTTCAGTCGGCGAATCGTCAGTGCTCGTCCCCATTCCAATTCCTCAGCAATTGGCGTTAGCGACAGATTGATCTCTTTCGTTTCCTTTTCACGCTGTTCGCTAGGTGCTCCCTTTCGTTGTTCATACTGATACTCGATCGCCTGCTTTCTCGCTTCCACCTTGCGATTAATTGCGGCCAGACCTTCCTCTAGCTTCTTGCGAAAAACTTCACTCACAGAAGCCAACTGACGACGCAACTTCAGCTCTTGAAGTTCGTAGTTCGCTGTCAGTTTTTCTTCCGAAGCGTCCCACAGTTCAAGCATTTCGCGTCGCTGCGTTCGGCAGGCTTCTGTGGTCGCCGCTTTCTCATTGTCCAACGACGAATTTTCGATTCGTGCTTGCAACTGGTGTTCTTGGCGCAGCCTCGCATGCTGCTGAGCGCAATCAGCAAAGCGAGACGCAAGCGCCTCCAATAGCTGACGCTGGCGACTGGGGTGAAGCAAGCCGACGGGGCTAACAGAAGAGTCTTTCATAGGCGAGGCGTGCGTGCGGTATGATAGATGGGCGATCGCCGAGACTGGAGGTTGCGCGACCTATCAGGGATGTGATAGGTCCTCCAAACCTTCGACTGTGTGGTCGGAATTTATTCTTACAGGCGCCACATGGATTCTTAGTATAACTCGGAATCGCTTGCCTGATCGTCTCGAAGCGCATGTTCTGCCTTTCGCACGGCATCGGAAAACTCTGCAAGCTGAGCAGTGAATCGCGACAAACACGGCCCCAACGTGCTCAGATTGTCTCGCTCAAATTGACGTGAACGATCGTCGTTCCAGTCTTGCTTTACGTCTTGCCAGAGCCTTGAAAAATCCAGGAAGTCGCGTTTAATCCGATTCTCGGCGTCAATCGTCTGCCCCAGATTGAATCTCATCGTAACCTGCCTTTTGGTGCTTGAACGCCGCTGGTGAATAAGTACGTGATTTCAGTAGGCCGATCCAGCAAACTTTTGCGTGCCGGAACTTCGGTCGATCATTGTAAACTTTTTTGTAGCGGCGAAGCGTTTTTCTAGTGGCTAGGTTTGCGTAGCTACGGCATTCGCCAATCGACCTCAGAAAAATGATCGCTAGTGGCTTGTGTTCG
>CAYNNP010000327.1:0-5919 GCA_964398215.1 uncultured Pirellulaceae bacterium
CTGATCACAAAGTGGCGCTGTCCAGTTAGACCAAGAATCTTTTTATCGCGCCGGTTTGTTCCAGCCGGTTTTGTTGCATGGTTAAATCCAGGTCGCCGTAGTGTTCGATCGGATTGCCGTAGGCGTTCAGTAGCGTGGTGTACCAGTTGCTCAGCGTCTTGTGGCCTTCGGTGCCGTGGAATGGAAGACGGATATAGCGGCCAGCCAGATCGAGCTTGGAATTCTTTCCGCTCATGATCACCATTGGAGCTTCGGTGTCAGGACTGTGGTGCCCGGCGCCGGTCTCGGGCATGTAGATGATCGTTGTGTTGTCGAACATCGTTCCGCCCGATTCGGGGATCGCCTTCAGCTTGGCCACGAGTGTGTGAAGCTGTTTCATGTGATGAGTCTTAATGGCATTTCTCATCTCCGCGGCACCAGATATTTGGCCGCCATGCCCGATCTGATGGATACTCGTCTTCTGTTTGTTCTCAGGCAAGGATGTGATGTCGGTGCCTAGATCGTCGATCGTGTACGTGACGACGTTGGTCAGGCCAGATGCCAGCGCCCCGACGATGACATCGGTAAAGGCAGCTTGTTTTTGCGGCAGCGTCGCGTCTGGGCCGCCCTTGTCGTGGATCGGATCGACCTTGGGAAGATACCGCTTGATCTTGTTACTCAGAGCCGCGACCTTTGTGTTTCGATCGCGAATCGACTGAAGCGATTCGACCTGGTCGCTAATTTTTAATCGCTCGTCACCGTTTAGTCCTTTCAGTCGTCGCTTTTCCTGTTCGTGCACGTAATCCAGCAGGGCGTTGTCGGAAGCAGCTTCGTCGGTATTGGTAACCGATTTGAATAGTTCCTGATAAGCGGTCATTGGATCGGCGTAACAATAGTTGCGTTGCTTTGCTGCGGGTGCGGAATAGCCAGACACGATTCCCGTTCTGTGATCGCGTCCGTGGGGTACCGCCAACGACATCTCGACATGACCGAACGGTGAAGGGAAGAGTTTGGCCAGTTCGAAGTCGACAGTTGCCCACTTGATGTTGCTGAGGATATCGCGTCCAGCTTTGTACGCACCCATGCAACCGGAGTACGAGTAGTGGCCGCCACCACTGACCGACATCGAGATGCCGTGCAGGATGGTCATGTTGTCCTTGTACTCATCCAGTCCTTTCAGCCAATCGGGCAACTCATGTTTGGCCAAGTCCACTTCGAAGGTTTGTTTCTCTTTGTGCTTTTTTTGTTCTTCGATTGAAAACGAAGGCAGCCCGAATTGCGTAGTCAAGTTGCCATTGGATTTACGAATGAAGACGAAACGGTGCGGGATGCCGCCAGAATTTTCCGTTTCCGCGCCGATTAAGTGGTTGAACGACGGCGTCAGCGCCAGGCTTGTACCCAGAGCGGTCGTCTTCAGGAGTTCTCGTCGGTTGATCAACATCTTTTGGTTCCTGGTGTCCGTTTGTTGCGGGTGCTTTTGCAAGCGACCTGAGTTGCAATTCGTCGGGAATGGTTCGTAGTACCGGCATCAGGCGGAAGTGGATTTTTCGCCTAAACGCAGACTGCTCGTTAGTCTGGTAACCCGACGCGCCAGCGAGGGATCAATGCGATTCTGTCCCTCGCTCACGCTTCGGGTTACCTTTCGTGTACTGTTCCTAATCATTTCGTTTTCGGTAGATAAATGAGTCGGAGGTTAGCAGTGAAACAATCACTTCGTCGAAGCTACCGTTGCTTTCGAGGTAAGCCTTGTCTGCGTCCATCAGTGTCTTGGAATCGGAAAGCGTTTCATTGCGGCCCATGAAGTAGCGGAAGGCGTGGCGGATGATCGACTGGCGAACCTTGTCCGACTTCGCCAGACGGTCGATCAAGTCAAACGCATCCTTTACATCGCCGTCCAGCTTTGCGTCGCCCGTACCTTTCAAAACGCCGCTTGGATCGACCGGCAAGGTTTTGTAGACCGCGAGCGATGCACCGAATTCGTTGGTTTCTTTTCGGTTCGCGGGTTTGATTAGGTTGTCTTCGTGTTCCAGGCTTTCCTCTGTTCGGAATCGGCCAAAGTCGTCGTAGATCTCCAGCGGAAAACCTAACGGATCCATCTTCTGGTGACAGCGCCAACAGTATGCTTCACCCGTTCGGACTTCCATCCGTTGGCGTAATGTTTTGTGATGGTCTGGCGGAATCACCGCATCCACAGTGATGGGCACATCAGGGATGGTTCCCGCCAAGAGCTTTTCGCGAATCCACTTGCCGCGATGGATCGGATCCGTTTCTAAGTTTTGTGCGTGCGCGATCAACCAAGCGGGATGAGTAAGCAAGCCTTTGCGATTGGGAATCATCGCGGGTTGCTCTGCCGGGTAGTCCCAAGTTTTCCAATCGATGTTCCAGTACGACGCGACTTGTTCGCCACGCATTTGCTGGCCAGTGCGACCCAACACATTGCCGCCGTGCCAGAAACCCATCGGCGACTTCATGAAAGGCATGCCGTTGGTTTGTCCCTTGCTGAAGTGAAGTTCCAGCGCAGGCATCATTCGCTTCAACGTATTGAGCAACGACTTGTTATCGCCGCCGCGCGCTTTGCGGAATTCCCAGATCGTCAGCATAAATTCCTTATGCGTAGCGACATCGTCTGGCTCCCAAGTTTCCCATTCAAGATCTTTGAAGTAATCGTACACGCGGTTCAACTGGTCCGATCCAGCCTTCATCGCCTCGTTATCGCCGGAGTGGTAGATGAAGAACTTGTCAGTCGTGAGCAGTTTTTCAAAAACTTGTTCGTCCTGCTCAAGGATGTGTTCAACCAACATATCCGCTTCGTCGATCAAACGGCTGACCGCTTGTTCATGACGGCCTGCGCCAAAACGGGAGTCGTCCTTGAAAACCTCTTGTGCTTTTGGATATCCGAAAAACTCTCGAAAGAAACGAAGCTTGCGGATTGGCTGATTCGTAACGCTGGCGTTTAGGTTTGCGGCCTGGACGCTTTCGTCGATGATGTTCCACAGGTCGCGGCGGCCAAGCAGACGGCGAACTTCGCGTTCATAGTCCTCACGCGAACTCAAACGGCCTTCTTCCGCGGCCTTGACCAGCGCTTCGTCTGGGCTCGAATCCGTCAATGCGTAAGCCAACGCGTAACTTGCATCGCGCGGTGGCATCATGCGTCGACCGTATTCGTCCGGTTCGCCCTCTCCGAACTCGGTGCGATACGCAAACTCTGTGCTCAACACCAATGATTCGATTAGTTTTCCGATGGCCTGCTGCGAATCAAGCTTTTCCATGTACAGTTTGAACTGCTGGATGTTTTCAGCGATCTCTGAGTCGGTTGGCGCGCGTTCAAAGATTTGCGCGTAGAGTTCAACGATCAACTGGGTCATCAGCGTTACGTCAGCGCCGCCGGCTGCTTCACGATCGGCTTTGAAGGCAGCTTTCCAATCCGCCATGCACTTTTCAATGATCTGTTGGTATTGATCGCCTTGTTTGCGGTTTCGCTTGATCGTATCGGTGATGATTGCCATCTCGGTATCGGTCAGCGGCGCATACTTTGGCGCCTCGAAGTTGCCTTCTTTGATGTGGCTATACAGTCGGTTCATGTCCCATGTGTCGTAAAACAGTTTCATGGTGACGATGCGATTTTGGATGCGATAGTCCGTCACTCCTTCGATGTACCAGTCCCTCTCGCTTTGCAGGATGATATTGTCAAATTCGGCCAGATCTTCGCCTCTATAAGGCGCCCAGACTGGATTGCCATTGCGATCCAGTTCGGACCTATCCGCTACTTCGTCGACTCTGTAGTCGGTGCGTTTGTAAGTTGCGATTCCCAGCAGGATGGCGCGGATGTCCTCGCGGTCAAAGCGGCCCAAGAAGTCAAGGTTTTCGTGCCGCTTTTGGATACCATTCTTCGAATGCTTCGGCGGCCCAGGGTAAGGGATCTGTTTGCGGACTAACACGGGCAGAAGCGATTCATGTTGTTCGCCATAGATTTCATTCAGTAACCGATCCATGAAAGAAAACGTTCGCATGAATTGCTCGCGCGATCGCAACGTTTCGCGTTGATCCAGTTCAGTTTTCATCAGCGCGAACATCGCCGGATAGTGCGCCTTCATCGTCGACTCCGACGACATGTGCCCCGCAACCCGCTTGGCATTGCCGACCATTGTCAGCAAGTGCCCCGTGGTCAGTCGGCTGTGGACGCTGTAGCGTACGCCAACTTTCGCGGGCAACAGGTAAGGGTTCGTAATCGTTCTGCGGAACTTGTTTCCTCGCTCCGTTTTGGGACTCCAGTGAACGCCGCTATCTCCCCGAACCTGATATGTGGTGCCGTAGATCGCTCGGGTTGACTGGTAATCGAGTAGTCGATTGATTCTCTCGTTAAAGATGAACTCGCTGATCAGCCATCTTCGGTCTGGTGTGTAACTCGGTACGTTGGCGTACTCACCAGAAAACAGGTCTTCGTGATTGACGACGTTGCCGTACTCAAACCTCAGCAATTTCTCAGCAAGTGCCTCGGCCGCCTCGCCAGTCAACTGGCTATCAAGCCACCGTTGCAGAATCTTACGCTCCGCATCACTTGGCTGCTTGGCGTCCTCGGGTGGCATCTCACCAAGATGGACTGCGTCTTTCATTTTGCCGAACAGCTTTTGACGATCGACCGCATCGATCGATTCCAACGCCCCGAGCCGAATGTCGCCTTCCTGTTTGTCAGGCCCGTGGCACGACACACAGTAGCGGCTGAGTATTTGTGTAGCCTGACCTTTCAACGCTGTAGGATTCAGCTTTGCAGACGCGGTCTCGGGTGGTTCTGCATGAGCGACTGGCCGAACGAAAAAGACCGAACACATAAAGAATGCAGCAAAGACAGCCGACCCCGTTGCCAAATTCATCAACTTCATAGCATTTAGCAAGGTTCGAGTTTCGCTTAACCACATTGGTAATTGTCCAATGCCCGGCAGAAGTACATTTTAGTCCAAACAAAATACAAAGGCATAACGTGCACTTTACAGGTTATGTTTACATCTCCAAGTCGGCAGGGATGATTTTAGCGTGCATTGGGTAGCATTGCCTTGTAAACTGACCTTGCCTTGCGAAACTCATCATTGCAGCATCAGAAAGTACGTTGCGATTTTGCTGGATCTCGGACTCCATCCGCATGATGAAGCACTCAAGGACTCGCCTTTGTGGTCGAACCAGCTCGTCCACGATGTCTAGCTGGGATTCGCATGAGCAAAACTCACTTTCCTATTTTTTTGCACGGTCCCAAAACATCGAATTGCAGTCCACGTGGAACCCTCGGTTTCGCACGATTCGTCAATCTTGTAACGATAGAAACCTGCTGAGTTTTTTTGTGGTTCCGAAGTGACGAACTTCGCCACTGGCAATAACCTGGATCGACTTCAATGGCTGCTGCGTGACCCACCAAGCTCAGTGAATACCGATCAATATCGCTCGACCGGCGACCAATTCGTTAGTGGAGAAAAAGAGAAAGGCCCGTTGCAATGCAACGAACAGGTACGGTGGATGACTTGGCCGCGATGGGCCACTTCCTGTTGACCGACAAGAGCAGTTGGCTTGAACAATCTGTGAATCTTTCCGAGCAAGACTTTCTTTTAGCCGAGCGTTCTCGATTCGTAGTTGTTCGATGTCATTCATAACAACGCTTACGCAGCCAGTATCAAAACGGTTTTCGAAGCTCGCGGATCTTTTTCAAAAAAGAAAACGCTTTGTCCCCTCACAAGAACAAAGCGTCAAGCGTCCATCAGAACCGCGCTGGCAAAATCACTGGCGAAATCACGCGGTCAAAGAAAAACGTTTCCTTCGTTTTGCGTTCGTATAGTCAACGCCGCGAATGAGCATCGTCAATTCGTCGGCCTTCATCTCAAAGCACCCACTATCAAGATCAAAGACCGGCAACTGAAACGTCCCCTGCTCAAGTCTTCGATACCAGATCGCCAA
>CAYNNP010000328.1:0-2585 GCA_964398215.1 uncultured Pirellulaceae bacterium
CAAACAACACATCAAAAAGCGCAACTCCAAAACTCACGCTTCGGGTTACCAAAAACCACCAAACCGGGGCTATCGCCCTGCGGCTCAAAGGTTTGTTACTTGAGTGGATCGATGTTCCAGATCTCATTGGCGTACTGCCGAATGGTGCGATCACTTGAGAACCATCCACTGTTCGCTGAATTCAGAATGCTCATGCGATTCCAGTTTTCTTTGTCCAAGTAAGCTTGATCGACTTGGCGCTGGGCATCGATGAAGCTTCGCATGTCAGCGATTGTCACCCACTGATCGTTCGGGTTGCGCAATCCGCTGGTTAGAACGTCGAACAATCCAGGTTCATTCGAGTTGAAGTGACCGCCTTCCAGTAAATTCATCACACGACTGATGTCTTCGTCCGCAGCGATCATTGCATTTGGGTCGTAGGACTTGCGTGCTTCGACAACCTCTGCCGCCGTCATGCCGAACAAGAAGAAATTGTCATCACCGGCTTTTTCGCGAATCTCAATGTTGGCGCCATCGAGCGTGCCGATCGTCAAGGCTCCGTTCATCATGAATTTCATGTTGCCAGTGCCAGACGCCTCTTTGCCAGCAGTCGATATCTGCTCGGAAAGTTCCGTGCCAGGGCAAATGATTTCCATTGCCGAAACGCGGTAGTTTGGAAAGAAGACCAGTTTTAGCAACCCGTCCGATTTCGGGTCCGAGTTCACGACCTTTGCAACGTTGTTGGTCAGTTTGACGATCAGCTTTGCAAGGTGGTAACCCGGTGCAGCTTTGCCACCAATCAAAACGCATCGCGGAGTGATCCCTTCAACATCCCCATTTTGAATTCGGTCGTATAGATGAATCACGTGCAAGACGTTCAACAGCTGGCGTTTATATTCGTGGATCCGTTTGACTTGCACGTCAAAGATCGCTGACGTGTCAAACACGACGCCTGTGTTGGCTTTGACGTACTCCGCCAGTCGCTGCTTGTTCTGGAACTTGACATCTCGCCATTTTTCGCGGAAGGCAGCATCTTCTGCGTAGGGCGCCAGCGACGACATTTCTTCTAGGTTACTCTCCCAGCTCGTGCCGATAGTGTCATTCAACAAATCGCGGAGACTTGGGTTGCAGTGGCTAAGCCATCGTCGTTGGGTAACGCCATTCGTCTTGTTGTTGAATTTGTCTGGCCACAGTTGGTAGAAATCCGAGAACAAACCAGACTTGAGCAACTCGGTGTGCAATTGGGCAACACCATTGACCGAAAAACTGCCAACGATGCTTAAGTAAGCCATCCGCACCTGAGGATCGTGGCCCGGTTCGATGATCGACATTCGGCTGGCAAGTGCGGCATCATCCGGCGCGAGTGAGCGAACGACCGCTAGAAAGCGTTCGTTGATTTCATAGATGATTTCCAATACTCGCGGCAGCAAACGACTGAACAATGACACGGGCCATCGTTCAAGCGCTTCGGGCAAGAGTGTGTGATTGGTGTAAGCCATGCACTCCGTCGTGATCTTCCAAGCTTCGTCCCACTCCAGATCATGATCGTCCATCAATTGACGCATCAGTTCGGGAACAGCGCATGCCGGGTGAGTATCATTGAGCTGGAAACAGTTCTTGCTGCCGAATTCTGAAAAATCATTGCCGTGCTTCAGAACCCACTTTCCTAGCACGTCTTGAAGACTAGCCGAAACCAAAAAGTACTGCTGTTTCAGTCGCAGTTCTTTTCCGTTCTCGCTGGCGTCATTGGGATACAGCACCATTGAAATCTGTTCAGCATTATTCTTTTGCGCAACAGCTTCCGGGTAACTTCCCGCATTGAATTCTTCCAAGTTAAAAGCGTCCGTCGCAGTGGCTTTCCACAGACGCAACGTGTTGACGGTTTCGTTTTTGTAACCAGGGATTGGCATGTCAAAGGGAACCGCCAGCACATCTTGGCTGTGGACCCAACGAGTTCGCGTCTTGCCATCTTCGCCAGTTATCCGTTCCGTGTGACCGTAGAACGAAACCGTCTTTGTGTCTTCAGGTCGTTCGATTTCCCAGGGGTTTCCATCACGCAGCCAGTGGTCGGGGGCTTCGATTTGATAACCATCCTGAATCAATTGGTGGAACATTCCGTATTCGTATCGAATGCCATATCCGGCAACTGGCAAATCCAAATTGGCGCAGCTGTCCAAAAAGCATGCAGCAAGACGCCCGAGACCACCGTTGCCAAGGCCCGCATCGTGCTCGCGGTCAGCCAGTTCTTCTATCTGTGAAGAGTACTTATGAAGAGCGTCTCGTAGTGGTTCTTCGAGATCTAGATTTTGCACGGCGTTGTTGAGCGAACGGCCGAGCAGAAACTCAAGAGAAAGATAATGGACTTTGCGCGAGTTGCTTTCTTGGAACCGTCGTTTGGTTTTCATCCAGTCATGGCTAATGCGATCGCGCACTGTCTGCGCCAACGCCAAATACAAATAGTCCAGATCTGCATCAGTCGCGTCGCTGCCCAGCGTCAGTGTCAGGTGTCGGTGAATCTCGTCGCTGACGGGGCCAAGAATTTGGTTGTCTATCATCATTATCATTTATCCAAGCGATGACTCGATATGAATTTTGAAGTTCGCGGA
>CAYNNP010000328.1:2685-5865 GCA_964398215.1 uncultured Pirellulaceae bacterium
TCATCATTATCATTTATCCAAGCGATGACTCGATATGAATTTTGAAGTTCGCGGATGGAGGTCAATCATTGCTGTTTCACAATGTGCTTTTGCCCTTTTGCAACCACGCAAAGTGCTGAAATCTAGAACGCAATCAAGGATTGGGCGATCGGATTTTTAGGGCCAGTTGTCATGAAGAACGTTAACGAATTGAAACGCCGTCTATTCCTTCGTTTCAGTACAATCGGTCATTTCCGGCGAATCGGTACAGCCTTGTAGTTGCAAATTCCGACATTGGCTCCAATTGGCACGAAAGTCGCTCTGTATTGGAATCGACAACGAGAAATAAGGCTTTGGTTGGCTCGGATGCTGCAGGTTGCACCAGTTGTTGCATTTTGCAACACATACAACCGGAATTCGAGATCAACGGAGTTGTCGAAAGAACATTTTTTTCGTAGTCACAGAATTTGGTCGGAAATACACTCTACTGAGGCGAATTTCGTCTCAGAATAGAATATTCCACCGATTCGGACCGTTGGGCTGCCATGAAACCTATTGCTAGGCAGGCCCATCTACACCGATGTTTGCTTGGGTTAATCCACCACGGCAGGCACATAGCCAACTTTTCACACTTCGGAGATTTCATGATGCGACAAGTCGCAGCCTTACTCGTCTTGGCAATCGCAGCCATGGCCATTCCGGCCAACGCTGCTGATAACGGCCTGAATGTGCGTATCGCGAGTTTTAAAACTCCGTCGGGTGACTCATTTTTCGCGGCATCGATTCAACCTTCCGCCACCAGTTCGCTAATGGATGCTGTTCGCAGCGCTCCTGCGGACGTGGTAGTGATTGTTGACACATCGGCCAGCCAAGTTGGTGAGTTTCGCAGTGAATCGATCACCGCTCTTCAAGGTGTCTTGAACCAATTGGCCGAAGACGATCGTGTACAAGTTTTCGCAGCGGATGTGACAGCTGTTTCGATCAGCCGCAAGTTTGATTCAGCGGCGAGTCCTAGCTCCAAGTTAGCCCTTGACGCGTTGCAAACTCGATTGCCACTGGGCAACACAAATTTCGTAACCATTGTTGATACGGTTCGTTCGGAACTGGTTGCTCGTCCAGAGAGCCGGACCCGAAGCATTATCTATATTGGTGACGGTGCTTCGATTGATGCAGCGAATAACGAAGATCGCTTTGCGGGTTTGGTGGATGCCCTACGAGCTGATCACATTTCAGTACACAGCGTTGCAATCGGACCTACGACCAATGTGGAACTATTGGCAATCATGGCCAACCAAACCGGTGGTACGATTGGTATTGTTGGCGGTAAGAACACGCCGGCAGATATTGCTCGTCATGTTGGCAAGTCATCGACAATGTCGCCGATCTGGGTTAACAAAGCTGTTTGGCTAGATGGCATGGTGCCTGTTCACGGCGATCGTCTTCCACCTTTGCGTGTGGACCGCGACTCGATCTTCTTGGGCAAAGCTGGCCAAGGCATTCAAGGAAACCTGAAGTTCACATGCGAGACGACTCTTGCTGATGTCAACATCGTTGGTGAAGCAAAGATCGAAGGCAATCATCCCGACTTTTTGTTCTTGCCTGGATTAGTCGCCATCGCTGAAAAGGACAATGGTTTGACTTTGCCCTCGGCTGGTTCATCACTTTTGCGAGAAACTGCTCGCGTGATGGCGTCACACGCTGAAGAATTGGTTCGCGCTGGCAACATGGCTGTCAAGCAAGGCAACAAACGCGGTGCAAAAGCGATCGCAGAAAAAGCACTTGAGATTGATCCTGATAACACAGATGCCAAGTCGATTCTAAAGATCACTGGCAGCCACTTGATCATTCAGAACGAAGCAGACGATTCATTTGGTGGTGTTTTTGATCCTGCTGGACCTGCTCCCGCGCCTCCTGCTGATGCCAATCCGTTTGGTGCTACTCCTGCCGCACCCGCTCCTGCTGGGCCGATCGCGGTTCAGCCGGTACCTCCGGCGCCGCCAGCACCTCCGGTTGTGCCTGCACCTTCAGCGCCTTTTGTTGGTGATGATCAGATTGATCTAGCTTCCAGTGGTTTGCTGAATCGTGCTGAGCAGAATATCCGAATCGAAGAAGGCAAGCTGCGTGCCTTGGTACAAGCTCGACTGCGTGCGGCTCAGCGAATCATGCGAACGGACCCAACGGGCATTGCCGGTAGTTTAAAGTCGCTGCTGGCGCAGGTTCAGAGCACACCAGATATCGATCCACAACTTCGTCAAGAACTGGAATCACAAGTCAGCTCGGCAATCGAAATGGCTAGTCGCCGCGAAGCTAGTTATACCGAAGCACAACGCACCTCGGAGAATTTGGCTCAGGCTCAGATTGCTCGCCAGCGTTTGCTGACCGAAACATTTCGCCGTGAAGACACGTTGAAAACACTTTCAAATCAATTGAACTCGTTGATTGATGAAGGTCGCTATCAAGAAGCTGATGGTGGAGTTTCACTTAAGTTTGCAAAGCTTGCTGGCGATGTGATTACACGCGACTCGATCGCTGGTCGTCACTTCACAGATGAAACATTGGCACTGCAAGTTTATGATCGCGATCGTCGTTTTCGTGAAATGCGTGAACGTAACTTTGTTGATGCGTTCTCGTTGGTATTGAAAGCCAACATTCCGTTTGTTGATGAGCCAACTCCTGTCATCTGGCCAGATGCCGATGTTTGGCAACGACTCAGTCGTCGTCGCCTTGACCGATATGGTGCGATTGAATTGGTCGGTGACAACGAATCGGAACGAAAGATCCAAGCTCACTTGGATGACGAAACATCACAAGTTTTCGTGGATACGCCATTGGAAGAAGCGATTCGTAAAATCGCGGAAGATCACGACATTCCAATCATCATCGACAAGCGTGCACTCGAAGAAATTGGTTTGACACCTGACCAAGGAGTAACAATCGACTTGAAGAACGTATCTCTTCGATCGTTCTTGCGTTTGATGCTTCGTGAATTGGATCTGACATACATGATCAAAGACGAAGTCATGCAGATCACATCAGTAGACGCTGCTGAAGCCAACCTTGTAACCAAGGTTTATCCTGTCGGTGACCTTGTCGTGCCTATCATCTCGACCGGCGGCGGCGGCGGTGGTGGCTTTGGTGGCGGTGGCGGCGGCCTAGGTGGCGGCGGCGGCGGCCTTGGTGGCGGCGGCGGCGGTGGTGGCT
>CAYNNP010000329.1:0-5865 GCA_964398215.1 uncultured Pirellulaceae bacterium
TGAGCGAGGGACAATCAATCTTGACTCGGTCCCTCGCTCACGCGTCGGGTTACCAGAAACCAATGCCTCACTTAAAAGCGCAACGCAGAAGCAAAAACTGATTTGCCCTGCGAATAACTGTTGTGCGCATCGCGAGAAACTGTCCTGGGAGTTATACTTTGGTGCAGTGTGTTTTTTTGTGCTCACCAATGGCTTGTGATGTAAATGGATGATACCGCTGGGTCACAGCAAAACGGCGAAGAGCTTTCTTTGCCGGATCCCTATCGCCCACCTGTTCCGGTTGACGCCGAGTCGTTTGCTGCGCCGCAGCCAAGCAAACCACGGTTCTGGACGGCGATCGCTGTTCCAGCTGTTTCGTTCTTCATATTCATCATTGTCAGCGGCTTCATGTTGGTCGTTGGGATGCTGATTGTGATCGGCCGCTTCGAGCCTTGGATGTTGCAAGATGCTGAAACGATTGGGATTGTTTCAAAATCACTGCTTGGATTGGTTTGCATCATTGTTGTTCCGCAGATCGCGCTGGTTGCTCCTTCGATTTTGGCCGCGGTGGTTTCAAGAGTTGAAACTGCAAAGCGGCTGTCTTTTGTGCGTGGTCACTGGCCAATTTGGGCGTGGATCGCTGCGGCAGTGGCGACCCCGCTCATCGGTTTTGTGACGTCAATCTGCTTGAGCTTTTTGGTGCAAGAGAGCGAGAACCTCAAAAACTTCTCCGAGATCTTTCGATCGCACGGACATGGCCTTTCGTTTTTAATGTTGGCTTTGATTGTCGGTGTGACCCCAGCGGTTTGCGAAGAAATCTTGTTTCGCGGTTACGTTCAAACGCGGCTCAAGCGGTCTTGGGGGCCGATGATGGCAATTTTTTTCAGTTCGCTGTTGTTCGCAATTGGTCACATGGATCCGATCCACGCGCTGGGCGTTTTTCCGTTGGGCGTGTTTTTAGGATTCGTTTGCTGGCGCAGCGGATCGATATACCCAGCGATTTTGGGGCACTTTGTCAATAACGTTGTCAGCGTTGTGATGGTGGTTTTGGCTCCTGAGGATAAAGATACCCTGGCAATTCCTGCCGCAATCACCGTGCTGCTGGTCCTTGGACTCGGTATCATAGGGATGGCGGCTGTGGCGTACAGTAGCGTCCGATATCCACCGCAGAGTCCGCTGTTGAATGCGGGTGACAATCCAATAACAAATGTGACGGGGTAGACCGAGGATGTTTTCATTTCGGCTTGGCTTCGAGAATCCGAACTATCTGTGGTTGCTATTAGGTCTACCAGTGCTCTGGTTCGTGGGCTACGAATCTTTGGCAGTGCTGGGACGATTCAGGCGTTGGTTCGCGCTTGCCTTTCGTACGCTTGTGTGGTCGGCAATCGTAGTGGCCTTAGCTGGCGTTCAAATGGTTTGGGTCAGCGATCGCGTTACCGTGATGTACTTGCTGGATCAATCCGAGAGTATCCCGGAGGCGAAGCGCCGTGTGATGCTGGATTATGTAACTCGGAATGTAGCACGCCACCGAAAAAGCGAACGAGAAGATCGCGCTGGGATCATCATTTTTGGCCGTGACGCCAGCATCGAACTGCCGCCGTTTGACGAAGGCATTCAAATCCAACGTTTGGAAAGTCGACTGGAGCGAACCGACGCGACGAATCTAGAGACGGCTATCGGGCTAGCGCAAGCGTCGATGCCAGAGGATTCATCACGACGAATTGTGATCGTCACCGATGGCAACGAAAATCTTGGGCAAGCAAAGAAGTTGGCCGCGCGTGTCGCTGATGCTGGTATCGGGATCGATGTCGTACCGGTGGTTTTAAATGCGTCGAATGAGGTTCTGGTCGAGAAGCTTGATTTGCCAACCGACATTCGCAAAGGCCAACCGTTTGAGCCCCGGTTGGTAATCAACAACATCACCGAAGACGGCGCAGCGACCGTCGCCAAAGGTAAGATCCGTGTCAAACAAATGGTCAATGGCGTGGAGACTTTGTTGGCTGATGATGCGGTCACGCTGAAACCAGGCAAAAACGTTTTTCCGTTCACTCACACGATCAACCAACCAGCGTCCTATCAATTTTCCGCCGAGTTTATCCCGGAGGGAGATGCCGACGACGGACTTTCGCAAAACAACTTGGCCTCGGCCTACACTCATGTTCGCGGAAAGGGCCGCGTGTTGATGATCGAAGATCGTAAACGCAAAGGCGACCACGATCTTTTGATCAATTCATTGCGTGATTCGAATATCGAAGTCGACACGCGATACAGCGACCAGCTGTTCAGCAACATGGCGGAACTGCAAGCGTTTGATTGTGTGATCTTGGCCGGTGTCCCACGGATCTCTGAAGATTCCGGCGGCAAGACAATAACTTCGTTTACAGACGAACACATCAAGATGTTGGTCCGCAACACGCAGAAGCTGGGCGCTGGGTTGTTGATGATCGGTGGTCCAGAAGCTTTTGGCAGTGGTGGCTGGACAGGCACGGAGCTTGAAAAGGCGATGCCTGTCGACTTTGAAATCAAAAACACCAAAATCCAAGCCGTTGGCGCGCTGGCCTTGATCATGCATGCCAGCGAAATGGCAGACGGCAACCACTGGCAAAAAGTGATCGCGAAAGCAGCCATCGAACAGTTGGGGCCCGCCGATTACGCCGGTGTCGTGCACTGGACTTTCAACGGAGATCGATGGATGTGGTCGGGGCAAAACGGCAAGCCGGGCCTTGCTCCCGTTGGCCCGAATCGGCGTGCGATGTTGGCTGCCATGAGCCGCATGACTCCTGGTGATATGCCACAGTTTGATCCCGCAATGCGAATGACAGTCGCAGGGTTAGCGCGAGTCAACGCATCGGTTCGCCACTGCATCATCATCAGTGATGGTGACCCAACACCGCCCGCTGCCAGCACAATCAAAGCTTTCCAAAAGAACAATATCACGATCAGTACGGTTGCTGTTGAATCCCATGGCCTTTCGGACAGTCGACGGCTTCGTACCATCGCCCAGCAGACCAAGGGCAAGTACTACGCAGTCAAAAGTGGCCGAGCGTTGCCAAAGATTTTTCAGCGGGAAGCGCGCCGGGTCGCTCGACCATTGATTTATGAAATCGAAGGCGGTGCAAATCCGCAAGTCGTTTTCCAGCACGCGATGCTCGATGGGATCGATGTCCAGTTGCCACCGATCACCGGCTTTGTGATGACGCAAACGAAAGACAGTCCGCTTGCGCAAGTATTGATCCGTTCGCCGAAACCGGACGCACCGGCCAACTCCAGTATTCTGGCAGCGTGGACTTATGACCAAGGTCGAACAGCAGTTCTGACGACTGACACAGGGGCTCGCTGGGCATCATCATGGGCAGAGTGGCCGGATTACGACAAGTTCTTTTCCCAGTTGGTTCGCTGGTTGATGCGGCCAACCGGCGATACAGGCAAGTACGCGCTTTCAACGAACTTTAGTGATGGCGAAGTCCAGATCGTTGTCAACGCACTTAGTAAGGAAGATGCCTTTGCGAACTTTTTGGAGATGAGCGCGACAGCGCTGGATCCAGAGCTAAGTCCAGTTGCGTTAACGATGCGACAGACTGCTCCTGGTCGTTACGTGGGCAGTTTTCCAGCAACAACTGCGGGCAGCTATTTCATCAATGTATTGCCAGAACCAGGCGCCGCGCCACTTTCAACGGGCGTCACTGTTCCCTACAGCGAAGAGTTTCGGATTCGCGACACGAACCAAGCTTTGATTGCCACACTCGCATCAACGCAGCCCCGCGACGGTGAACCTGGTGTGGTCAACGTGCCGCTGGAAAATCAACCGTCGGAAGAACTGATTGATCAAAATTCGTTTCGCGGTGGTTTGGCGGATGCCAAAAGCATTAAAGATGCTTGGCCTTGGTTCGTGTTGGTGGGATGTTGCATCTTTTGGGCAGACGTGTTCATTCGTCGTGTCGCAGTGAACTTTGATTTCATTGGAAAAGCGATTGCGAAGATCAGCGGTCGTGACAACGAAAAAGAATCAAACGTGACTGCACGCTTGGACGCACTTCGAAAGAACAAAGAAGCGCTTGATGATTCAATCGAAAAACGAAGAGCCAGCGTGCGGTTTGAACCCTCGCAGGTTGATACGGCCGCTGCGGCGGATGTTGATCTGGATAATGTCTCCGAGCGAAAGTCGGCCGCAAGTAAACCGGCTGAGACCAAGCCGGAAGAAACAGGCCCGAGCTATACGGAACGCTTGTTAGAAGCCAAACGCAAGGCACGCAAAGACAAGTAGAGTCGCTTGTTTGATGCCTTCGTTTTTGTAGCCACGCCCGCAACACGTCAACAGGCCGATTGTCTGACGGATTTCGCTGGGGCATGCATCACAAATATCCCGAACTACTCATTGATAGATCAAGACTTCATGGTTGATTTGTTGAACTCAAAACAGACGCGATACGTGAGTTCATTGCTGCGACGCATTCTGGCGTTGCTCGTCGTGCTTGGCTTTTTCACAGGTAACTTGTTAGCCGATGACGTTCCGCCAAACATCGTTTTGATCGTCAGTGACGATCAGGGCTACAACGACTTGGGAGTGCTGAACGAAAAACTGATCACGCCCAACCTCGATCGCATCTGTCACGAAGGCGTTCGGTTGACGAATTTTTATGTTGCATGGCCAGCTTGCACGCCTTCGAGGGCCGCTTTTCTGACCGGCCGCTATCCGCAGCGAAATGGCATGTACGACATGATTCGTAACGAGGCTCCTGACTACGGTCGCAAGTACTCTGCCGCCGAGTACGCAGTGTCGTTTGAACGCATTGGCGGAATGGACTTACGCGAAGTACTGTTGCCGGAACTACTGCGCAAAGCTGGCTATCGATCGGGAATCTTTGGAAAATGGGATCTCGGAATCAGCAAGCGTTTCCTGCCGCTACAACGAGGCTTCGACGATTTTTATGGATTCGTCAACACGGGAATCGACTATTTCACGCACGAGCGATACGGCGTGCCAAGCATGTTCGCTGGGAACAAACTGACCACGGCCGACAAAGGAACTTACTGCACCGAATTGTTTCGTCGCGAGGCGATGGAGTTCGTTAAAGACCATCGCACCGATCCGTTCTTTCTGTATCTTCCCTTCAACGCGCCACATAACGCCAGCAACCTTGATCCAACAATTCGAACAGCTGCACAGGCAACGCAGCAGTACAAAGACATGTATCCGGAGCTAGAGGACACACTCCGCAATGGGGTGAAGTACGGCAAGCCAGCGAAGGTGGCGACCGATTCGAAACGCCAACTGGAGTATTCGGCGTCAATTACTCAAATGGACGATGCGATCGGTGACGTCCTGGATTTTTTAGATGAACACAAATTGAGTGACAACACGATTGTCATTTTCTTTTCTGATAACGGCGGTGGCGCCACTTCCAGCAATGTACCACTACGCGGTCGTAAAGCGTTAGTCTTTGAAGGCGGTATCCGAGTTTGCTCGGCTGTTCGCTATCCCAAGAAGATTCCCGCAGGTTCGGTTTGCGACGAGTTTTTAACCAGTCTTGAAGTCGTGCCAACTTTACTTAGTCTGGCCAAGGTCAAAGCTCCACCAAACATCATTCTGGACGGATTCGATATGCTGCCGGTTCTGCAAGGCAAACCGTCGCCAAGAAAGGAGATGTTTTGGCAACGACGCGATCTGTCTGCGGTCCGTTTGGGGAACTGGAAGTATGTTCGCAACAGCAAAGGAGAAATGCTTTTCGATTTAAAATCTGACATCGGCGAAAAGACAGATTTGGCCAAATCACAACCGGCGCAGCTAGAGATCATGCGGAAAGCGTTCGCGGATTGGAAGACTAAAATGCAAGCGGCCGAACCGCGCGGGCCATTCCGAGATTATTAAGGCGAGCCTCAGCACTG
>CAYNNP010000330.1:0-5832 GCA_964398215.1 uncultured Pirellulaceae bacterium
TGAGTGGGATCAGTATTTCAAAGTGACACCCGAAGAACTCCAAGCTCTTTCGGACGAGTATGCTTTGGATGAGTGAAGCTTTCTGTCAACAAACACAATTAGTGCACAAGGGACACCGCCACTTTGGTAGCTTGGTTTCTTTTTGGTGTTGCGGCGCTTGTTGGCTTCGGTGAGAAGCGGTGTCGTAAAAAGCTTCCGTTCTACACTGGTTGGTGTTGCTAAGAAGCGGTGTCGTAAAAACCTTGCATTGAGCGGCAGGACTCTTGCCTGTTTTAAAGCGTTTTCAGTTCAGTCGGGCAGGAATGCCCAACCTACTTTGAAGAGGTGACTTGGCCGCGGTACATTCGCTGCGATGGAGTGTGCGCTAGTTGCGTCCGGCCATGACGCCGCCATCGACGTCCCATACGGCTCCGGTCACCCAACCGCTTGCGCAGTCGCATAGCAATGTGGTGATCACACCCGCGACATCGTTTGGTCTTCCAACACGGCCGACGGGATGAAAGCCATTGAAGCCCTGCAGCGTTTCCTCAATCGCACTGGGTTCAATGAACGAGCCGTAGATTGGCGTCACGACAACCGCAGGCGAAACGGCGTTCACGCGGATGTTGTCGTCAGCGAGTTCCATCGCTAGGTGCTGCGTGAGCGAATGCAATCCCGCTTTGGCCATCGAATAGGCCGACGATGGCGTCGCCTTGACTGCTTGTTTCGCCCACATCGATCCGATGTTGACGATCGAACCGCCACCGTGTTTCTTCATGTTGCGTGCAACTGCCTGTGTGACGAAGAACATACCGCGGTTCAGATCGTGGTACTTGTCGTAATCCGCCTTGGTGTGATCGGCGAACGGAGTGGGTTTGAAGTAGCCTGCAGAATTCACCAAATACTTGAAGTGACGCGAGTCACTGTCGATTTGCGACACGAATGCATCCACTGCTTGTTCGTCGTACAAATCCAGCGATACGGTTTCAACAGGGCCCAGTGAGTTCAATTCAGCCTTTGCCGCGTCCAGCTTCGCCATGTCGCGTGCAGCCAGAACAACGGCCTTGCCCTGCTCCAGTAGTTTGCGTGCCGTTTCTTTACCCATTCCGGTCGAACCGCCAATGATGACCGCGGTATCGTTGGTTGAATCTGTCATGCTTTCTTCCTTCCTGAACACTACCTACTAATAGGTAGGTATGGTGATTAAAAAAAATTACGTGGACAACATTTTGACCAGTTGCCCTACAATGTTCGATAACTTCTTTGGCCCGCCATCACAACGAGCCGTCAGCAAACCGCCTTCTAAGGTTGCTAAAACAACGTCGGGTGAACCTCCTGGTAACAACGACCCGTCCTCAGCACCTTCCTTGAAGATTGTCTGCAGCGCGTCGATGTTGCTACGAAGGAAACCTCGCACAACTGCAACTTCCTGCTTTTCCAAGCTATACAGCTCAGCTGCCAGCATTCCACACAAACAGCTCTTGTCGTTTTTTCCTTCCTCAAGCGTTTGCACAAACAGTCCACAGTAACGCTTGAGCTTCGTTCTCCCTGATACTTTGGAGGACAAGATCCTATCGACGACTTCTTGAAATTCGCTCTGATATCGCTCTAGCAACGCGTGCACCATCTCCGCTTTGCTGGCAAAGTGGTGATGCACACTTGGCTTGCGAATACCCACTGCGTCACTCAAGTCCTGAAAGCTCATTGCGTTGAGCCCTCGTCGTTGGATCAAATCTTGAGCGACGTCAAGAATCCGTGTTCGAGTATCTGTCTTTGCATCGGTCATATTAAAATATACCTACCAGTAGGTAGGGTGGCAAGAGTGCTTTGCGATTTTCTGGAATGCCGATTCCGTGTACGGTGGCGGCGCCTAGTTTTCGGGACGTAGGGAATATCATGATCTTAAAGCCATAGTCGCGAAAACTCGCTGATTGCTGTGCTGAATCGATCCAGGTCGCTGTAATTCTACGCCCACTGCACCAATCGCAGGGGCGTCCAGTATAAACTTGTGCCAGCTTTCTGCGATTTTTGCAAAGCCATCCAAAATGACCTGAGCCAAAATAACATCCGTTATCGCCTGCCACTAGCGTCAGTGATCAACATGAATCGTCGTATCGTCATTCCGCGTCGCGAGTTTCTGGTTGGCACAAGTGTCATGGCAGCAGCATTGGTCAGCGAATCCAGTGCACACGCACAGCGCGCTAGTCTCGCTGGGAAGATTGGATTGGTGTCGGCATCAGCGCACGCTCAATTGACGGGTGCGGCGACTGGGCGAAAATTCAGTTTGCTGGATTTGCCAAAGATCATGCGTGACGAATTGGATCTGAGCGTGATCGATCTAAACACAACATCGTTTCCAGATTTCTCGAATGTCGACGCCAAATACATTGCCCAGCTGATAGCAACCGCTGAAGCCAACAAGTGCCAGTTGACCAACTTGAAAATGAATCAGCGGGGCTTTGATATGAATAGCCCTGACAAAAAGATTCGCGACAAAGCGATTGCTGAATATAAACGATCAATCGATATCGCAGCGAAGCTTGGTTGCCGCTGGGTGCGTCCGTTGCCAAGTTCAGGTAAACCGGACATCAAACTTCACGTTCAGAGTTTCCGCGAGCTTTGTGAGTACGCGGAGACAAAACAGATTACGGTGTTGGTAGAGAATTTCGGCTGGATGAGTTCGGAACCGAATTCGGTTAGTGACCTCGTTAAGCGCGTCGGCAAGAACGTTGCCGCGGGTGTCGATACTGGGAATTGGTCGGGGAACTCGGTGCGTTATCCAGGTTTACAAAAGTCGTTTCCGCTTGCCGTCACATGCGACTTCAAGGCTAGGCGGTTTGCAGCCGACGGTTCGCATGCCGAATATGATTTGAAACGCTGTTTTGACATTGCGTGGAAAGCCGGATTCCGCGGACCTTGGGCGATCGAACATTCCAACAGAGATTCGAAGCAGTGGTTTGCTGGGGTCAAGAAGATCCGGGATCTTCTTCGTCAGTGGACTCAAGAAGCAGAAGCATGAAGAAACTAGTTCTATTGGTCGCGGTCTTGGTGCCTCAACTTTGCCAAGCCAAAGACGTCACCGTCGGTTCCGTCGACGAAGTGAAAAAGGCGATAAAGTACTCCGAGCCCGGAGACAATGTGATTCTGAAAGACGGGAAGTGGACCGACGTTGACATCGCCTTTGTTGCCCAAGGCGAAAAGGGCAAGCCGATTACCATCGCTCCTGAAACACCGGGCGGAGTGACTTTCAGTGGCAAGTCTCGTTTGCGAATCGGTGGCCAGCACTTGGTTATTTCGGGTTTTCGTTTTCACAACATTCGCAAGGTGTCGGATTCGTTACAGTTGCGCCGTGACTCCAGGCAGCCAGCGTTTGATTGCCGGGTGACTGATTGCGTGTTCGATACAGACGAAGACTTTGTTGCTGGTGATTCTGAGTCTCGGTGGATCGGGATCTATGGCAAGAGAAATGAGATCGACCACTGCTGCTTTGAGGGAAAGAAGAGTCGTGGGACGACGTTTGTTGTTTGGTTGACCAAGGCGGACAGTGGTGGACACAAGATTCATCACAATCTGTTTGGGCAACGATCAAAGCTAGGCAAGAACGGTGGCGAAACGCTCAGGATCGGTGACAGTGAGACTTCGTTGCGGGAGGCGAAGTGCTTGGTTGAACACAACGTGTTTCAACGCTGCAACGGAGAGCTGGAGTGTGTCAGCAATAAGTCGTGCGAGAATATTTATCGCGAAAATCTATTTCACAAGGTGGAAGGGACGTTATCGCTGCGGCATGGAAATCGCTGCACGATCGAAGGTAACCAATTCTTTGGCGACGACCTGAAGCACACGGGTGGAATCCGGATTATCGGTGAGGACCATTTGATCAAGGACAACTATTTGGCAAATTTGGGCGGCATCACCGGACGCGGCGCGATCGTTTTGCAAAATGGAATCGCAGATTCGCCGCTGAATGGTTACGGCCCGGTCCGCAGAGCTCAGGTGTTGAATAATATAGTGGTCGACTGCCGTGAAAGTCTGGTCATGGGTTACGCTGACAAGGACGCAAAGAAGGCGAAAGTCGTTCCCGCCGATTGTGTATTCCGTGGCAATCAGTTTTACGCTCCGGATGATCGCGTTGTCGTGCTAGAACATCATGCGGCTAGGGACACGCAATGGAAATCCAATTTTGCACTTGGCAAGTCGCTGGGAATGGACGAAACCGACGGCATACGGTTCATGGCACGCAAGGACTTTCTGGAGGTCACGCCAACAAGACCCAAATTCGATTTTGCGAAAGAATGCGGTGCGTCATGGGATTCCCGGCGCTTTGAACCGTAGCGATTGATTGCGGCGTGATGTGGGCGGTAGCGGACGATACTTGTGAGCCGCTGGCGTTAGCCATGGCCTCGAAGGATTGCGTTATCATCACAAGGCCCGCGGCTAGCGCCGTCGGCTCAGTAGATCTTTCGTTACGCAATTGCTTGCTGCAAAGCTTGTTGTATTTCTTGGGTGACCTCGGGGTCGTCTTCGATGGGCAGTCGCGATTCCAAGGCTTGCGTGGCGGCGGTGCCTCCGATCTGCCCGAGAGCCCACGCGCTTGCTCCTCGAACGATTGATTCCGCGTCACAAAGTCCTTGCTTTAGGCACGACACTGACTGGGGGTTTCGCTGATTGCCAAGCACGATGGCTGCGTTGCGCAGGATTCCGCGTCGCCGTGTGCGCCAAAACGGTGTCTTTCTAAATTTGGCCCTGAATTCTTCGTCCGTGATTGCAAACAACTCCGCTAGGTCGACTTCACTGAGCGGATAAGTTTCTGTATCGGATGATCGACGAGTAGGCCGAGTGTTCCATGGACATACTTGTTGGCAAATGTCGCAGCCAAATAGCCAATCGCCAATTCCTGGCCGCAACGCTAGTTCGATTTGTTCGCGATGCTCGATGGTCAAATAGCTGATGCACTTTGATGCGTCCATCACGCCAGCCGATGGAAACGCATCGGTCGGGCAAGCGTCCAAGCACGCTGTGCAGGTTCCACAGTGGCCCGTTTCATGGGCTGGGTCGTAGGGCAGTTCAATGTCGGTCAGCAAACAAGCGAGAAAGAAATAGCTGCCGTGGGTCTTGTTCAGCAGAAGAGTGTTTTTTCCTCGCCATCCCAATCCGGCTAGCCGCGCAAACTCTCGTTCCATCAACGGAGCCGTGTCAACGATGCCCCGTGTTGTTGCTGAGGGTGCATGTTCTGTGATTACGGAGCGCAGTTTTTTCAGTTTGGGGTGAATCACATCGTGATAATCTTTTCCCGTCCATGCGTACCTTGCAACGCGGCCATGACCAGGTTGTAACGCTGGTGATTCTGCGGTCGCGTAAGGAAACGTCAGCACCACGATCGAACGTGTTCCTTGCAAAACTCCATCGGGATGACGGTAGGCGTCCAGCCGATTGGCAAAATAATCCATGTTGGCGGCATAACCTTTGTCGATCCATTCGGCCATCCGACTGAACCCCGTCGATTCGACGGCTGGGCAAATCCCGTGAAGCGAAAACCCTAATTCGCTCGCCGCGTTGATCAGCGATTGGCGAATTGATTCGTTCATCAAAATCTTCATTCAGTCGATGGAGGCCTACTCAAGAGTCGCCTGAGTTAGAGACCGTGTGAACTGGCATCAATTCGGACGACCAGAGTCCAAGGCAACGCTTGCAATCTGGCAAAGATCAGCACATCGGGGCCATCCACTACGAAACCGGAGGTGGTTCCCTTTTTGGTTTGCTCTTCGAGTTCGGGAACCCCTAAAACGCTACGCCCCTTGCTTTTATTGTCGTCCATACCAACTGCTGTTTTGATTCCTTTCTCGGCCGAGCTTA
>CAYNNP010000331.1:0-5828 GCA_964398215.1 uncultured Pirellulaceae bacterium
GCGTCCTTGGTCCGGCCTACAACCAAACACCTCCCCAAAAAGCGCAACTCCAAAACGCGTGAGCGAGGGACCGAGTCAAGATTGATTGTCCCTCGCTCACACTTTTTGAAGTTGCGTTCTTGGGGTAGGCCGGACCGAGCAAACGCTGCAATTGATGGAACTTCGGACGCAAGTAAAAACGTCGTTGATAGCGTGATCTCTGCGACACAATGGAGGCGTTTGCGATGTTCCAGCACGTATCGCGTCCTCGGTCCGGCCTACAACCTTCGGGTTACCAGAAAAACACAACTCCTTCGACAAGCCACCCAGTTCCTGCCCCAAAAGACACAAACAGGCTGGCTTTCATATTTAAAAAATCAGAACGGCCAAGCGAGAGATCGTTTCATCGACGTGGATTTTCAGGGTACGTAGACTGATTGGCGATTTTGGCGTTTGCCGCAAAATCAGCTCGGATAAAAGTAACCTTGTTTTCGTTCAGCGTTTTTTGCGCCTCGGGCGATACCCATCCCGACGAAAGCAGGCTAATGGATCTGGTTGGGTTGTTCTTTCTAAAACCAGTCGCAACCTGTTGGACTTCATCCGAGTTGGTTAAATAATCGATGGAACAAACTCCAACAATTTGGCCATCCTTCAACCAGGCAACCGGCAGACCCCCGTCCGACAAGGATTCGATTGGGTATTTAGCATGCAGTTCAGCCAGTAATCGGACGGAGATCAGCCGGCGCAAAATATCTGCTTCGGTTGCGTCCTGGGTGGCCTTGTACAGCAACATGTCAGATTGCTTGACGCCTTGGAGTTGCCTGTACGATTGCATGAAAGTCAATTTTTCCAACAGCGTCCAATTGCTGGATTTGACAAAGCCGTCTTTGACGGGAGTCCAAGTACCCAACTGTGTCAGCTCAGCGTCCAATTGCTGCAAAAGCTCATGTGGGCTTTTCGTGGCAACAACGTCCCGCAGGTGCTCCATCGAAGCCAACGTACCCAAGCCTGGGACCACCGCCCCCAATGCCAACTTGGTTGCTGATTGGCCAAGGATGTTTCTTGCCGTCAACTGTGAGAGCATGTGGTCAAGGACAGGATTTCTTGTTTCCGAATCGACCCCCAAATTCGCTGCCAGCTTTCTTCGAGCTGCGAATCCAGAGCGTCGACTGACGGGATCGGCAAAATTCGCAGCTACCTTTTTGATGCCTTGGGGTGTTTGCCTGAAAACTCCCAACGGATCTGTAAATAGATGCCCAGCGCCCGCAGGAGTACGCTTTAGTGTTTCCCAAGCACTATTTACTGCAACTGTCTGGTTACTGATTTTGCCAGCCTCTTCGATGGCTCGCAGTTCGGACAGCCGTTTTTCCAACAACGGAATGCCGGTGACTGGAAACGATCCGTAGTCCGTTTCGATGACAAACTGGAATTCATGGTCGCTGACGAGAACCTCGTCAGTAATCCTGTAGTTGTCAGCTTGCAAAATAGAAGCGGGCAGAATGTTCGCGGCGCTAAATTTTATCTCGGCCTGTTGTTGCCCGAAGGCTGTGGAACAAAAAAGGCCCATGCAGACGGTAACCGACAAAATCCATTTCATGCTGAATCCTTCATTCCAATTTTCAACAGGTGGGAAAAATCTACTTTTAGTCAATCATCGATGGCAAAATCTAGTGGCGAGTTCTGGATTGGTAGCCAGAATGGACTTCAACTCTGCCAGTTTTCGCAGTGGCGCAGGAGAAGTCGCTAAGACTTTCGGCAAACCGCGTAACGTTGCTTTGCGGAAATTGAACTTGGGATTCTTGACGCGCTATCACGGTCTATCCCTGGTTAAGCGAACCGAAATCGAAAGCAGCAAAACTGGCGGCTTGCGTCTTACTGCTCACAAAACAAACCAAGCTTTAGGCTGCTTTTTCTTCGCCTAGCTTGATGCGGTTGTAGAGCGTTTTGAGGCTGACTCCAAGCTCTTTCGCGGCGTCGGGTTTGCTGCCGTCGTTTCTTGCGATGGCTCGCTTGATCGTCAAGACCTCGGCTTCACGAAGCGTCAGTGGTCCATCGTTTCGTAGTTGTTCGCGCAGTTTTCGGCGGGTGAAGTGGCTGGGCAGGTGTGTGGAATCAATGGGGAATTGTTCACACAAGATTGCTGCATGTTCGACAATGTTAGCTAGCTCGCGTACGTTTCCAGGCCATTGATGATCAGTCAGTTCTGCGATTGCGGCGTCAGTAAAGAGCTGGTCGTCGCTGCCATCGGTGCGGTGTCGCCGCAACAGATGGGTGGCCAAAGGCATGATGTCTTCTTTGCGGTCTCGAAGCGATGGCACATGGACCTCAAAGGTATTGATGCGAAACATCAGGTCTTCGCGAAAGTCACCTTCTTCTACCATCCGTTCTAGATCGCGATGGGTCGCGCAGACAACTCGTACATCGACCGTGACCGTCTGGTTGTCACCAAGTCGGCGGATGTCGCCCGTCTCCAAGACCCGCAGAAGTTTTGCTTGGATCGAAGCAGGTAGTTCACCGATCTCATCAAGAAAAATCGTGCCACCATCCGCGACTTCGAATAGCCCGACGCGTGCCGAATCGGCTCCTGTAAACGCACCCTTGCAGTGCCCAAACAGTTCGCTTTCGATTAGGTTCTCAGGCAAGGCGCCGCAATTGATTGGCACCAGCGGTTGATCGGCTCGCAAGCTTGCATCATGCACTGCTCGGGCAACCAATTCTTTTCCCGTCCCAGTCTCACCGCGCACCAAAACCGTACTGTCGGTTGGTGCAACTTTAGAGATCAATTTGCGCACTGCCTTCATTTTCGGCCCGTTGCCGACCATCTGCTGATCGCCTTCAGCGCGATGCAGTCGGTGCTGCAGTGCTGCCAATTGCTGTTTCATTTCACGCCGCTGAGCAACCCGCTCTAGCAGATCGGCGATCACGTCAAAATTAACAGGTTTCTGCAAGTATTCAAAAGCCTCGTATCGCAGCGCTGCGATTGCCGTTTCCTGGGACGGCTTGCCGGTCATGACAATGGCTTCGACGTTGGGCCGCAATTGCCTGGCATGCCCGATCACTTCAATGCCGTTCATGCCTGGCATATTCAGATCAACAATCAAGCAATCGAAGCTCTCTTTTTGCAGTGCGGCCACAGCGGTGAATCCGTCTGGGCAAACTGCCACACTATGTCCCAAATGCTCGAGTTCCGAGCGGACTTGACGTCGAATAATTGTTTCGTCGTCGGCAAACAAAATATGAAGTTTGCCGGCTTCCTTACGCGGCTTGGCTGGCATGGTCGTTCTCGTGGTTGATGATTGTTGTAGAGTCGTTGCTGCAGGCGACAGTTGGTAACAAGAGTTCCATTCGCGATCCCTTTCCTTCGCCATCGCTTTGTGCTGTCAGCGAACCGTGATGCTGGGATACGATTCGATAGCTAATACTTAACCCAAGCCCCGTGCCGGTTCCATCTCGCCGCCGCGTGAAAAACGGTTCAAACAGATGGTCAATGATTTCGGAGGTCATGCCGCACCCGTTGTCTTCCACGACCACCCTGGCTTGTCCCTGGAACGAATCGATGTAAACATCAACGCGACCATCCGTCTCGACACTCTCAAGTGCGTTGGCAACCAAGTTAAGGACGACTTGTTGGATTTCGTGCGAGTTGATGTGTGCAGAAACTTGTATACTGCAATGAGTTTCGATGGTTTTGCAGCGAAACTTGCCAACCTTTCGGACAAGATCCACGACACCGTTGACTAGATCGCCCAAGTTCGTGTTGGTACGTTTCATGTCGCCCAAGCGACTGAAATCAAGCAGTCGTGTTGTAATGTCACTGCACCGGAACGCTTCGTCTTCGACAATTCGCAAGTTCTGAATTGCGTCTTCGTACAGCTCTTGGTCCACATTCGAATGCGATTTGACCAAAGAGCTAATTTGGCGTTTCAGTATTCTTGCGCTCAGCGAGATTCCTTGCAGAGGATTGTTGATTTCGTGTGCCACTCCTGCGGCTAAGAATCCGACGCTTGCCAACTGTTCATTTCGGATCACTTCGCGCGAGCGGTCTTTGACTTGCCGATCCAATGTGCGATTCATCGCTTGTTCGCGGCGAATCGAATCCATGAACCTTTCGCTCATCAGGTTCATCGCCTCACCAAGCTCACTCAGTTCATCCTTTGTGCCAAGGTCAATCCGATGCTCAAGTTGGCCTTCGGCTACCAGCCGGCAACCGGTCAGCAAATTGTTGAACGGTTTGGCGACGCTGGAATGAAAAATCCACCACAGCATCACCAGCAATAGAATGACAAAGGCGACTCCGCCACAAACAACGTACTTTGACGTTTGATATTGGCCTTGGACTTCCGCTCGGAATCGCTCGATTCCATGTTGCATTTCATCCAAATGCGCATTCGTTAAAACGCACAGCTTCTTCAGCTCCCAGATCCGCTCACCGCGTGTCTGCAGTCCCAGTCGGCGGCACGCTAGCTTGGCCTCTTTGAATTGCGACTGGATTTTTTGCAAAGCTGAACGCTGTTTTTCATCATCCGATACGTCGGTCATCGCTGAACGTTTTGCGATCTCGGTGTCGTACCTAATCAACGTGACTTCAAAATCGGATATGACATAGTCGATGTATCCGACGTCATCAGATCGGTTCCTGCTGGGCGATTGGAACGTGGTTTCGATCATCTCAGGGTTGCTTCGGAAACCCTCGGTTATCGCATGATCCTTCATCGCCGCAGCAAGCGCATTGAGCTTGTGGGGATAGGGGATTTCGGTCGTTCGGCGACTCACGTCTTCCGCAAGTTGGCCGAAACGCTGCAGTTCATAGACGCCACTGACCGCAGACACCAAGAATGCAAAGACCAGTAGGAATACGGTCACCATCATCTTTGCTTTGATCGAAAATCCGCGAAGCACCCGATCCCTCCATGGCAAAGTGCGTGGTTGCGTTGTTTGGCGCAAGCCAATTCACTTGGGAGGATAGAAGCCTTGGTGGGCGGCGACAAGATCGAACAGATGCTAGCGTCTGTCGTCGCAAGGCTCGTAAACAGCGTGTTTGTTGACTGTTTCGGCTGCCCAAGAATCGCGTGCCAACTTAATGACAGCGATTTTCGCCGCGCGAATTTGCCGCTGCGGCGTAGAATGACATTCGGCCTGCCGAAGCGCTAAGGTCATCAAACCCAGAGCAGGCGGCTGTTCGCTGGCCCGCTATGAGAGAGCGGTTTCGCAAAAGTGAACAAACTCGGGTGTCTTTTCTTCGACGGATTCGTACAAGTCTTTGATGAACTGTTTTTCCGACGGTCGAACGTTGCCATCAGCGTACAACAGACGCAGCAAATGGAACTGTTCGTCCAACGTGATCTTGCCGTCTTCCAGCAATACGCGACGCATCGCAGGAAAGAATACTCGATCAAACTCGGGGCAGATCTGTCTTGCATTTGAAGCAAGGCCGCACAGCAAGATCACGTCTTCGAAATCCAGCTCGCCATCACTCATGATATGAGCCTTGATTTTGCTGACTTCGTCGAATGTGATTCGGCCATCATTCAGAAGTTCGGACCGTAGTTTATGTAGATTCGCCATATCGAATTGCCCTTTCGTGTGTGGGATGTTTCTTAAAACTAGCACACGGTTTTTTTTAGCTCTGGCCAAGGCGTGCGGTCGGCCAGGCGAATTGCAGCAGACAACATGTTCGCTTTTGGATATCCCAACTGTGCCGGTTATACGCCGCAGATCTATCCTGCGATTGCTTGGTCGACTGTGAGAGAAATGACGGGCAGAGTGATGCGGCCGACAAAAGTCGCGAACGGCAAGATTCGTTTTTAGCGTTGCGATACAGCGTGTGAATAAATCACTCTCCCTTTGGG
>CAYNNP010000332.1:0-5824 GCA_964398215.1 uncultured Pirellulaceae bacterium
AGTAGCTGACTAAATCAACAAGCCGTTGACCACTTTCGCTTTAGTTTGACTTTTTTTCCAAAAGCCCACTTACCTGTAGCCAGTCCTTTAGATTGCGATTCCATTTTGATACGGGATCTTTCGATGGTCGCATTCCGTAGCCGTGGCCGCCTTTTGAGTACACGTGAAGCTCCGCAGGTACTTTGTTTTTGCGAAGCTCCGCGAACAGCAATGCCGACTGCGCGCCACGCAGGGCGTCGTCCCAAGTTACAGCCATGAAGGTTGGGGGAGTGTTCTTTGTGATCTTTACCAACGATCCAAGCTTCGCTTCTTTGCGATCATCGTAGTCGTCGCCCAAGTACGCGGCGTAGATTGGACAGATGAAATTCGGTCGCGCACTGACCTTGTCGATTTCGTCAATTGGCTCGTAACACTTGGTGTCATAATGCGTTCCCGACATCACTGTCAGGTGACCGCCTGCTGAAAACCCCAGCGTGCCGATACGGTTCGGATCGATGTTCCATGTCTTCGCGTCATTTCGCACCATTCGGATGGCTCGTTGCACATCCTGCATCGGTTCCCAGTGAATATTGTCGGGGACACGTCGGGGCACGCGGTACTTAAGAACAAACGCAGTGACACCGATGCTGTTGAACCACTCCGCAACCTCCAGGCCTTCTTTGGGCCAAGCCAATATGTTGTAGCCGCCGCCGGGACAAACAATGACGGCGCAACCATTGGCCTTTCCTGCAGCCGGTTGATACACCGTGATCGTTGGGTCGTCGACGTACGCGATTCGCTCCGTCGTCGTTTTGGCTTTGGCGGCGTTGATTGCATCGTCGCTCATGATCACGCTGCTATCAGGAATGCCATTTGGCCAGATCTTGATCTCGGGATTTTCAGCTTGGCAATTCGTGGCAAACAAAACGAGTGTCAGGATTGCAAAAGATCTCAGTAGCATGTCTGTTTCAGTGAGTTGGGTAAAGTTGACCGGCGCATGGCGCCATGGGTTACGGATTCGGTTAGCTGCGGTAGGCCGAGTTGCGGATCAGAACCTAAATAAATGCGAGACGAGCGTGCCCCGCAGCGACCACCCATCCTACGTTAACTGCCTGCCGTGGGCCTAAGTCTAACCAAGTTCACCTGGTCCCAAAGTAAACAAACATGCCCTCACGACGATCTGATGTCGCTGAATGTCAGCTTGAGCCCAAGAACTGACCCGAAAAACAGATTCGAGGGCTCGCTTTTGCGGTTCCAGCAATCAGGGGCGATGACGGGCAGATCGCATTTCGTTCGCAAACCCCGCCATTTCAGGGATATGACAACGAATTCCGGGCGACTAAATTACTGCCTTGTTGACCGAGATTCCTAGCCGATTGCGACAAAATTCATGACACCGACTACCGCACAAAATACTGGGCGAAACATCACCAAGAACGTAGCCGAGGAAGCAGACTTGTTGAACTTTACTGATGGGTTTGCGCGGCGACACATTGGGCCAAGCGATGCCGAGATCGCGGACATGCTTTCGACACTTGGCTTCAATGATCTGGATCAACTGTCCGATGCGGCTGTGCCTGGTGGCATTCGCTTGCAGCAAGAATTGGACATCCCAGCGGCACGTGGCGAACACGAATTTTTGAATGCGTTGAAAACCATTGCCGGTCGCAACAAGGTCTATCGTTCTTGCATCGGGATGGGTTACACGGGAACCGTCACTCCGCCAGTGATCTTGCGCAACGTGTTGGAAAATCCTGGTTGGTATACGCAGTACACGCCCTATCAAGCAGAGATTGCGCAGGGCCGCTTGGAAGCTCTTTTGAATTTCCAAACGATGGTCGCCGACCTAACCGGTTTGCCACTCGCTGGTGCGAGCTTGTTGGACGAAGCCACGGCAGCGGCCGAAGCGATGGGGATGTGCATTTCGATCGGTCGTCACAAGAAGACTGGATTCTGGGCCTCCGACGACTGCCATCCGCAAACTCTTGCACTGCTGCAAACTCGTGCGACCGGTCTGGGCGTTGATCTGAAAATTGGACCGATTGATGAAGTCGATTTTGACCACGGCGAAGGCGGACTCTGCGGCGTCTTGGTCCAATACCCAACAACCGATGGACAGATTCAAGATCACAGTGAATTGTCTGAAAGAGCTAAGCAGAGTGGTTGTCTGGTTGTCGCGGCGGCGGACCTTTTGAGTTTGACGATGATCACACCGCCAGGCGAATGGGGCGCGGACATCTGCGTCGGCAGTGCTCAGCGTTTCGGAGTCCCGATGGGGTTGGGCGGACCGCACGCGGCATTCATTTCGACTCACGAAAAACATGCACGTAAACTTCCAGGTCGAATCATCGGCGTTTCCAAAGACGCGCAGGGCAACCGAGCGCTTCGGATGGCGATCCAGACTCGCGAACAACACATTCGTCGTGACAAAGCGACCAGCAATATTTGCACAGCCCAAGCGCTGCTGGCAATCATCAACTCGTTTTACGCGGTCTATCACGGTCCAGACGGACTGCTACGGATTGCTCAGCGCGTGCAAGGGTTCGCGGCCGCACTGGTCAAAGGACTTGAGCGACTTGGCCACTCGACCACCAGCGATGGGCCCGTTTTTGACACGATTCGTATTCGTCTGGGCAAAGGACGAACTCAAGCAGCACGACAAGTTGCCGATGCAGCACGCGAACGACAAATCAACTTGCGCGAGTACGATGACGGGACCCTGGGAGTCACACTTGATGAGTCGACGGATCGCGGTTTAGTCGCCGATCTATTGGCCGCGTTTAACTTCGGGCACTACACAGGCTTTGACGTTGATGACCTACTTGCAGAGGCTCAAGCCGACGGGCGATGTGACCTGAAAAACTTTGCTCGCCAGAGCCAGTATCTACAGCATCCGGTGTTCAACTCGCATCGCAGCGAGACCAAGTTGCTGCGGTACATTTTCAAATTGATGGGCCGCGATCTGTCGCTTGCGCACACAATGATTCCGCTTGGCTCTTGCACAATGAAGCTTAATGGGACCAGCGAGATGATCCCGGTGACTTGGCCAGAGTTTTCCAATATTCATCCGTTTGCACCTGACACACAGTGGCGCGGTTACACCTACATGTTCCGCGAATTGGAATCATGGTTATGCACGACCACCGGCTTTGCGGCGGTCAGTCTGCAGCCGAACGCGGGCGCGCAAGGCGAGTATGCTGGACTGCTTGTCATTCGTGCCTATCACGAACACATGGCAGCAAAAGCGGGCCACGAAAATCGTCGCGATGTGTGCTTGATTCCGACATCCGCGCACGGAACCAACCCTGCATCGGCAGTCATGGCGGGCATGAAAGTTGTTGCGATCAAGTGCAACGATCATGGCGACATTGACGTGGACGATCTGCGCCAAAAGGCGATTCAACACAGCGAGACGCTTTCGTGCTTGATGATCACGTATCCGTCAACGCACGGCGTGTTTGAAGAAACGATCAGCGAAGTCTGTGACTTGATCCACGAGCATGGCGGTCAAGTCTACATGGATGGTGCGAACATGAACGCGCAAGTTGGTTTGACCAGCCCTGGTGATTGCGGTGCAGATGTCTGTCACTTGAATCTGCACAAGACGTTCTGCATTCCTCATGGCGGTGGTGGCCCTGGGATGGGCCCGATTGGTGTCGCACCGCAACTGGTTCCGTTTTTGCCAGGGCATCCTGTTCAGCGTCCCGACACAGCGGGTGAATTCGCGATCGGACCTGTCTCCGCAGCGCCCTATGGCAGCCCCAGTATTTTGACGATCAGCTACGTTTACATTGCACTGATGGGCGCCGAGGGACTGAAGAAAGCCACGCAAACTGCGATTTTGAACGCCAACTACATGGCCAAGCGATTGGCCGATCACTACGACATTTTGTATACCGACAAGAATGGTTTTGTTGCCCACGAGTTCATTGTCGATTGCAGAAAGTTCGACAAGTCTGCCGGCGTTAGCATCGAAGACATTGCCAAGCGTTTGATGGATTACGGGTTCCATGGGCCAACGATGTCATGGCCTGTGACTGGCACGCTGATGATCGAACCGACCGAGAGTGAAGGCAAAGATGAATTGGATCGTTTTTGTGATGCGATGATTGCGATTCGAAAAGAAATCCAAGCAATCGAAAACGGTGAACTCGACCGCGAAGACAACCCGCTCCATAACGCACCGCACACGATGCACGAAATTGGCAGCGACAGTTGGAGTCATGCGTATTCGCGCGAGCAAGCCGCTTGGCCAGCACCGTGGTTGCGCGATGCGAAATTTTGGCCAACCGTTGGCCGAATTGACAACACCTACGGCGACCGCAACTTGGTTTGCAGCTGTCCACCAATGAGCGATTACGAGCAAACAGACGAAGATTGATCCGCAAACCGCGCGGCGATGCCAAAACGGAACGTGCTTTGACGAATCTGCTTTGCCAATTGGCAACGCGATTAGGGAAAGTACATCGTGACGGTCTTGGGCAACGGTGTCATCCAGCCTACTTTGACGCCAGCGTGCGATAAACAATCTCCTACCCAGGAATTGCATGTGTTTAATGCATGGTAGTTGCCTTTGGCTTCAAAGAACGCGTCGTACGGCCCATAGGCTTGGTTTGGGATCACGCGAAAATTGCCGTCGTCGTCTTTCTTAAACGACGCAGTGATCTGCTTAACCAAAGCTTCGTATTGGCTTTCGGAAATTGTGACCGTTGGACCGTGCCCGCGAATGAAATCACGCTTGGTAAGTTCGATATGCATGCAAGTCCCGGAAGGCCAAAGAAGTGCTTTTGCAACTACAGAAGCTTTCAAGTCTGCCCAAGTCGGAGTCTCCAGAAAGAATCCACGATCACCCCAGCCAATCGAAACACAATCCGCGTTCGTCGTATCGTTTCTAAATAGCTCTGGAGGAAAATGCTTTCGCCAGTCCATGGTTTCTGTGACAAGTGGCAACACCAAATCCGCGTGCACAGCATTGGAGACTACCATGATCGGAACACCATCGGATGTCGGTTCAAAATCGTTGTTGACCGGTATCAAACCGATCCCAACGATCACCAGATAGACAAACGCGATACTCAGCAGTAGCAAAGCGAGTCGTTTTGCCAGCCGCAGGATCCTTCGCCACCAAGGTCTTGGTGGATCGATCGATTGATCAGTCGAATTCTGCCCTTGGTCAGTCGCCATCTCACGTTTCCCATAAAGCCCGCTGGATTCCGTAAGTTCAGACTACAGCCAGCAGCCATTCTGAACAACCGCGAACTCGCTAACCGGCTGATCTGTTAGCCAAGGTTCCCGAAAACGTGCAAGATGTGAAGTGGGCAGAAATGCTTCAGGGCTTGTTTTTTTACTGAGCAACGGCGCTAACAGGCCGCGGGCCTTGTAGTGATAACGCAACCCTTCGAGGCCCGTGGCTAGCGCCAGCGGCTCACAAAAATATGCCACGCTAATAAATCAACAATCCGTTCACCGCGTTGTCTTTCAGAGTTTGTGCTTAATCGCGTATCCCGCGAACGAGTTGTGTCGGATAAGATGGGGGTGGTTAATGTTGTCAGCAGGTTGTTTCTGGAAATCTATCCAGCTATCAATTTTCGTATACTCATCCATTTCGTCAGGCCATGTCGCAGACCGTTAAGTGCCCGCAATGCAAGAGCTCGGTTTCTATCTCGGAACAACACGCTGGCAAACGTGTTGCTTGCCCCAAGTGCACTAAAGAATTCCTTGCCCCCGGTTTTGTAGCTGCCGTCAATGACGATGACGATTGGTTGAGCTTGGACGATGACGAGCCGACTGGCAAACCGTTGTCAACTGCGCCCCTGCCGACTCCCAAGCAATCAACGACTCCCAA
>CAYNNP010000333.1:0-5814 GCA_964398215.1 uncultured Pirellulaceae bacterium
ACCCTAGCAAGTAGCCTTGCTGTGCTGGGTTTTGGGAATTCTATGAGTGGTTCCAGACACCAATCGGTACCACATCGCATTGCCACAACTCTGTAGATTCAAAATCGTCCGCCCGCATGCGTTCCTTTTCGTGTGCTTCGTGTATTTCTTGGATGCTATTCACTGAGCACCGCCCATAGATTCCTTTTTGGAAATGTGTCACATGCTGTGTTTTACGTGAATGTCATGATCATGAACTCACTAGCTGAGCTTATTTTCTTTCGCCAAAATCGACACGGCGACACCCCCCAAAATACAAACCGTTGCAATAAGAATGCGTTGCGTGAGTGGTTCACCCAGAAGAGCGACGCCGAAGAATGCCGCAATCACGGGAACGGTCAATTGCAAAATTGCAGCTTTGTTGGCGGCCAACCCTTTCAACGCGACATACCAAAGTGCATAGCCTAGTGCGGAAGTAATGGCTCCTGATGCGATAGCCAAAACCACGCCGCGATATCCAAGCTTTTGCTGGCTTGAAAAAATCAAAACCAAAGCCAGACCTAGCGGCACGCTCCAGATGAAATTGCGGGCGGTCGCGCGCAACGGATCAGATAAGCCTTTGCCTTTTAACGAATAGACACCCCAAGCGATGCCTGCGATTGCCATTAAGACAGCCCCCAACGGATCAGGTGCTTTTAGTCCCGGCAATACCAGATAGATAAAACCGCCAATGGCGAGAACAATGCCAATCCAAGCCTGCAAGCTCGGCCGTTCGCCAGTGAAAAGCCCCCAGCCGATCATAGTCGCTTGCACACAGGCAAAAAGGATCAGTGCCCCAACTCCCGTATCAAGCGTGATATAGGCGAAGGAGAAAAAGGCCGCATAGATAAACAAAGCCCCAGCCGATACACCTGCGCCAGATACCAAAGGTGGTGGTGTCAGATCTTTCTTGAAACCACCGCGCAATGCCACCAGCACGAAAAGCATGGCCGCTCCTGATGTCAGGCGGATTGCCGTATAACTTGCCGGATCAATTGCGTCGACAGACAAAGCCAAGCGGCCGAAAACCGAGTTTAAGGCGAAGGCGATCATGGTAATGATCGAGAGGCTTACAGTCTTGGTCAACGAAGGTGCCATTACAATGTCGCTTTCCAAGATGTTTGTTTGTCCCAAGTTTTATCATCCCAAAGCGTTTTCAGCGCCGTTAGATAATTTGGAAAGTCGAACCCTTGACGGATAACGTCCGTGTGCCGTACTCCGGTCACGATGTTATTCGCCGATCACTTGCCGGGGTCTTTGTTGTTCTGTTTTGACGGAAAGTTGCTCATTGTTGTCCGATCGTGAATGACCGAGATCGTAGGTCGGAGGTATTCGGGATCACCTTCGATGTCCCAAAGTGCTCGGCCGCTGGCTGAACGCTGCTCATTGGATCCATCGGCAAGCATCCGCTGGAGGTGCGGAAGGCGGCCTTCGATTTTAGGAGTCCAAGTGCGAGTGCCTCGAAGTAGTCGAGGTTCGAGATCAATTCTACCTCAAGTTCGTCTCGCTCTCGACCAACAGCGCTCTCGACAATGCTGTAGTCAGGGCCATCACGACCAATTGACTGTCGGAATTGTTCATAGTGTGAAGGCATCTATGTACAACGCTATTGCCCTAGCGGACTCGTGATTCGGCTCCCGAAGTCTGGCAACTCCGGCTACGTTTGGCAAACCAGGTCCAATTGGATCCCGAAGTCTGGCGTCTCCGGCTACGTAAAACTAGGCTGCTTGGCCGACTTGTTTGTCGGATTCGCTTTCGTCGCGCGCTTTCTTTTCGGAGATGTTGCGATAGTCGACTACGTCCCATACCAAACCGAGCACTCGCAGAAGCTTGATCGCTTGCCAGGTGATGTCGAATTCCCACCACTTGTGACCATGCTTGGCCATTCGTGGATAAGCATGATGATTGTTATGCCATCCTTCACCATAAGCGATGATTGCGACGAACCAGTTGTTGCGGCTGTCGTCAGTCGTTTCGTAGTTGCGGTATCCCCAAATATGAGATGCGCTGTTGACCATCCAGGTCGCGTGCAACACTCCTACCAGTCGGACGAACAATCCCCAGACCAATAGAGAAGCTGCCAACTCGGGACCGGAAATCCAGTGGCCAACTCCGTATAGAATCATGCCGCTGATGATGTGGATCGGCAAAAACATCTTGTCGATGATTCGCATCCCTTTGTCTTTGAACAAATCGGGAGCCCAGCGCTGCAAGTACGCATTGCGATCGCCGCCATGTGTATGAAAAGCCAACCAGTTCATGTGACTCCACCAGGCACCTTCGTGTGGTGAATGCGGATCGCCTTCCTGATCACTGAACGCATGGTGTTTGCGGTGATCGGCAATCCAATCAAGTGGAGAGCCTTCGCCAGCAAGCGACCCGAAACATGCAAACATGTAGCGAACCCAAGGCTTGGTCTTCATGCCTGTGTGCGTCAACAATCGATGATAGCCAAGGCAAATCCCAAGGCTGCCTGTGAACCAGTGCAAGACCACCATGACACCAAGACCGGCCCACGAGAAAGTCTGCCAAGCCAAGCCGATAACGATCAAGTGAGCCAAGCCCAACCAGCCTACCGCCCAGTAACTTATATTGTTTTTACGAACACGTTCTTTCGCCGTCGGACTAGCGTGTTTATTTTGAATCTTGGGCTCAGACGAATCTGGTTCGTGGGAGGGAGAGATATCAGATTCAGTTTCAGAGTTGTCAACGACGCTTGCCATGCAAATTGCCTTTAGGAGGTTTCCTTGCAGCTGCCGTATTGCAGCCACTGCGATAAGTGTACGGGTTTGTAAACATTCTGGTGTATTCGGCAATAGGGACCTTTGTAACGGCCTTGTAAAAGCCGGGGTGTTTTTGTGTCTGGCGCCCGATTCAGGCCCCAAACCACCCAATCATGCGTGGCGAGTAGGCGCAGCCCCCTGCATGGATGGCAATTCAGGCAAGATATTGCTCTTTGGTCGTTGGCGGATCGCTCGCATCGAAATGCTATTGACAACTGACCTTGCGAACCGCAGCCGGCAGTTGCTACGGAATATAGATTGTTGCCCGAAACCGCCAGTGTTGAATCCGTCTTCGCCCACCCTGAGAGACGATGCCAGACCAATCCAGCAGTATCCAATTCACTTGGGTGTTGCTGGCCGCTGCGCTGTTGGTTGCTGTTGGTTGTGGCACAACTCGCGAACGTGACGCGACCAACCAGTTGGTGATGAGCGACGCTGTTGATCGCAGCATACGTGCCATCGACTTTCGTCCTTTGGCTGGCCGCAAGGTCTATTTGGACACCAGCTACTTGCGACATGTGAAGGGGCAAGGGTTCGTCAACAGCGAATATGTCACCAGCGCTTTGCGTCAACAGGTTTTGGCGTCAGGTTGCTTGATGCAAGATACGAATCAGGAAGCCGACGTGATTATCGAAGCACGGATTGGCACCCTTGGCATGGACGACCACCGAGTGACGTTTGGTGTTCCGGAAAACAATGGTTTGGCGTCTGCACTGCGGTTGATTCCTGACGCGCCTACTGTGCCCGTGATTCCCGAATTGGCAATCGCTCGGCGCGATGCACGCGAGGCGGCTGCCAAAGTCGCTGCGTTTGCATACGATCGAGAGACTAGAAAACCGATCTGGCAGTCAGGAGTCAAACATCATTTGGCCACAGCTCGAGACACCTGGGTACTGGGGGTCGGTCCTTTCCAAGGCGGATCCATTCGCGAACAAACGAAATTGGCGGGCAGCCAGATCACCGTTGGCGGCCGCACGGCGACGGGCGCGAAAGGCCGATTCTACGAACGGCCCCGCGTTGACTACAATTCGCAAGTACTGTTTGATAAAGGCTGGCCACTGGGCAACTCCGAAGGACTTGGGCCGAGTGTCATTCCGCCTCCGCTTGCTCCACCAGTAATCGCTGACGAAACCGTTCCGCTGGAGGATGTAGAGATTGCCGAAGAGCCTGACTCCAAGAAGACGATTGCGGAAGCAAAAGACAATATTAAACGCTGAGTTCGGTTGAGTGGTGCAAGGTGAATACAAGCTCGTGGATTTTGGAAACGGGCGAAAACTCGAATCGTTCGCTGGCCGTTTGATCGATCGACCGTCGCCGGCTGCCGAGGATTATTCGCCACGCGAACCCGCCGATTGGAAAGACGCTGAATCGGTTTTCTTGAAGTCGTCGAAGTCTTGGCAACACAAAACGGCTTGGCCCGAATCGTTAGTGGTTTCGTGTTCGACGTTCTCGATGCCTGTCGCACCAACGCCCTTCGGTCACTTAGGTATCTTTCCTGAACAAGCCGACAATTGGAGTTGGTTGCAATCCGTCGACGGGGATCAGTTGTCGGCGCTGAACCTGTTTGGTTACACAGGCGCCAGCACGATCGCGCTGGCCAAGGCTGGATTTCATGTTGCTCACGTTGATGCCGCTCGGCCCAACGTGCAAGCGGCGCGACACAATGCACAGCACAATGAACTGGAATCACACCCGATTCGTTACTTGGTGGATGATGCGGCCAAGTTCACTGCCCGAGAGGTTCGCCGTGCAAAGCAGTATCACACGATTGTCTTGGACCCGCCCGCCTACGGGCATGGGCCGTCTGGCAAGACTTGGCGTCTGGAGCGTGACTTGTGGCCAATGTTAGACGACTGCCTCCGGCTACTTGATCCCAGTTCGTTCAGGTTGCTGATCACCGGACACTCGCCGCAAGTCAGCGGAGACGACGTCGAAGACTACATTCGATCGACAAATATCTTTCCGTCTGGTCAAAGCAAGACTTTTCATTTTGAAAAAGGGCGATCACAATTGCGGGACCAGCATCGTCGGTCATTGGATGCTGGTTTTTTCGTCCGCGTCTCCAACACCTAGTGTTACCCGTGACTACAACCAATGCGCTTGCTGACAAGCTGGTCGAATACATCAGCGGCCATTCGAGAGTCGCAGTCGCATTTTCGGGCGGCGTCGATAGCAGCGTCGTTGCAGCAGCTGCAGCGCGAGCGAATTGTGAGTCCTTGATCGCGATCACGGCAAATTCCGCCAGCGTTTCTAAATGGCAACAAGAGCTGGCAAGCACGATCGCAGCAGAAATCGGGATCTCGCACCAAATCGTCTCGACGAACGAACTGCAGATTGATCAGTACGCAAAGAACGATGGCCAACGTTGTTTTTTCTGCAAGCAGACGTTGTACCAAGCGATCGAGAGTGTTGCGCGGAACGCTGGAGGGGCTACGATCATGTCGGGTACGAACGCAGACGACTTGGGTGACTATCGACCGGGCATCGAAGCCGGAAATATCGCTGGCGTGGTAACACCACTGGCAGACCTAGGGATTTGCAAGGCTGACGTTCGCCGATTGGCGACCCACTTTGGTTTGTCGAACGCTGAACTGCCAGCATCGCCATGTCTTGCAAGCCGGATTGCGTATGGTGTTGAAGTAACCGGCGAACGATTGGCAAGAGTTGAGAGCGCAGAAAGCTTGCTTCGTGATCTGGGATTCACAGACTTGCGCGTTCGGGTTCACGAAAACGAACTCGCTAGAATCGAAGTACCGCTTCAAGAACTTGGGCGGTTGGATACCGGAATGGCGCAAGAGATCGTGCAGCGTTTTACGGAGTTCGGATTCCGATATGTCACTTTAGATCTAGCCGGATTGCGTTCAGGGAACCTGAACCTCGCGTTGGTTTCAATCGACACGAAATAGCGTTGTAGACGACGGTTGAATTTGTTTGAGAAATGGTAACCTGGCGCGTGAGTTTTGGAGTTGCGCTTTTTCCGTCACCCTCCCGCTTGCGGGAGGGTCGGACGCGG
>CAYNNP010000334.1:0-5747 GCA_964398215.1 uncultured Pirellulaceae bacterium
CTAAGACCACGTGCCGGAACAGCGCAAACGCCTTCATTGTGTCGCAAATATTGCACTATCAACGACGTTTAGACTTGCGTTCGAAGTTTCGGCGATTGCAGCGTTTGCTCGGTCCGGCCTACTCTCCAACCTACGATGCTCGGCTACTGTACAATGCTCTTTCGGGGGACGTTTCCTGGCGCAACGCAAAGGCAGGTCAACGAACTATCCAAGGCGGTGGGCTTGGACTTGCCGCCCTCTATCAGAGCTTCTTTGTTGCGACACAACGGTTGTGTGAATAAAAAACACTTTCTGACTTTCGAATTTGGTTCGGCCGACGAAATCGCGCGCCGGACAATTCAACAAAGGAAGTGGTACAAAGAGCACTGAGAAGAAAATGAAACGTATTATGAATTAGGTGACGGTGGCTGGAACCATGAAACACTCATGATGGGATGGTCCGGCGCCGGATACGACTTTGCCGTCGAGTGTCAGACTTGTGAAGAAGCGATCCCGAATGTCTATGTTAAGTGCAGCCATACGATGAAGCTCACGCGCGACTATGTGAGTTACCTGGAAGCATTGGTTGACCATTTGAAAAAAAGAAGTTTTATTGAACCCAAAAGCGATACGATCACGATTCATAGCTTTGGAGAACACACTGGGTTCTTGGACTAACCGACTGAACGCCTGAGTACACACGCTAGCTTTTCGCCGACCAGTTAAAGGCTGCTGTGTTGTCAGTGTTTGGGCTAGTTGCCAAATGCATGACAGCTTCTTCGGACAACTCATCGCGATCCAATTCTCCGGTGATGCGGCCTTCATGCATCACCAATGCCCGGTCGCTCATGCCCAGAATTTCTTCCATCTCACTGGAGACAAAAAGGATCGCAACACCCTGCTGTGCCAACTGCTGCATCAGCTTGTAGATTTCTTGCTTGGCACCCACATCGATGCCCCGCGTTGGCTCGTCCAGCAGCAGCAACCTTGGCCCCAACGCCAGCCATTTACCGATCACAACCTTCTGTTGATTTCCACCGGATAGAAACTGGACAATTTGATCGCAACTTGGCGTCTTGATCGACATCTGCTCGGTCATTGTCGCCGCGTCTTGCTGCTCCTTGCGACGATTCAAAAAACCAAACGCCTTTTGGTTTCGTTTCAAGCCCGCGAGTGAAATGTTGTTGCCAACAGACATCTCTAAAATCAATCCATGTTGCTTGCGGTCTTCTGGCACCAACGCGATGCCGGCTTCGATTGCATCGTTGGGGCAATTCAAGATAATCGGTTTATCGTTCAGCAACATTTGCCCTGAGACTGCGCGATCAATGCCAAACAGAACCTGCAGCAACTCGGTTCGGCCGGCTCCAACCAGTCCCGCGACGCCAACCATTTCGCCTTCACGAATCGAAAAATTCAATTTGTGCTCGGGCCACGTCGGCGTCACAAGATCCTTTGCCTGGAACAGGGTATCGCCAAGATTCGGTGCGGTGCGCGAGTAGAGTTGTGAGATTTCGCGACCGACCATCAGTCGCACTAGGTTGTCATGTGTGATTTCGTCTTTAGCCAGTTCGCCCGCGTTCTCGCCGTCGCGCAAAACCGTGGTTCGATCGGCCAGTTCTTTTACTTCGCCAAGTCGATGTGAGATATAGATGATACTGACGCCTTGCTTTCGCAGACTTTTTACCACCTCGAACAGTCGCTGCGTCTCTTTGGTCGACAGGCTGCTGGTTGGTTCATCCATGATCAAGACGCGGGCACCGACCGACAACGCCTTGGCAATTTCGACCATCTGTTGGCGGCCGATTGACAGCGTTTTTACCAGCGTTCGTGGGTCAACATCCAACCCAACCATGTCCAGGTACTTTTTGGAATCTTGATGGACCGTTTTGTGGTCGATCAATCCAAACTTCTTTGGTTCTCGCCCGAGAAAAATGTTGGCGCCAACGTCTAGGTTTTCTGCCAAATTCAATTCTTGGTGAATCAGTACGATGCCATGCTGCATCGCGGTTTTACACGAATCGATTGAAACGGATTTTCCATCAACCAGGATTTGTCCTTCATCGGGCAGCTGCACGCCCGCCAGGATCTTCATCAGCGTCGACTTGCCAGCTCCGTTCTCGCCCACCAAAGCCAGAACTTCCGCTTTGCCAAGTCGCAAGCTAACACGATTGAGCGCTCGGACGCCAGCGAAGCGTTTGCTGATACCGTTGACTTGTAGCAGATGCTCTTTTGAACCCGACATGATTTACTTGGCAGCGACCGGCTGGACTTCTCGTCCCGCTTCCTTGATCGCTTGCAAGCACAATGGTGGGTTGTAGGCAAACAATCCGACCATGCAGTCAATGTCTGGATACTTAGAAATCGTATCCTGCGCGTTCTGCTTGGCCTTTTGTTTGTCGATGCCGTCGGTCTTGGTACCAAGGATCGTATATTTGCTGCCTTTGATAGCGGAATTATTCGGAGTCCGGCGAGTCGGGTCCCTTTCCTGATCCAGCAATTCGTCGATCAATCCTTGGCGTCGTTGTTCAGCATTCAACTGCCCAAGTCTGCCGACAAAGATCATGACACTTCCACCATCGGGAAGTGCCTCTTTGACCAACTGGCCGGCCATTCGCCCCGCGTCATAATTTTCCATTCCGATATACAGCAGCCGATTGGTATCGGGCGCGTCGGAGTCGTGGGTGATGTAATGTTTTGCATCACCGACCTGATTCAATATCTCGGCTTGGTTGGCTGGATCGATGGGGCTAACGGCAATGCCGGTCACACTGTTTTGGACCAACAGCGATTCCAACATATTCTTTTGGTCGCCGACTCCTTTTGGTGGAAACCGTAGCAAGACATTCACGCCCAGTTCTTTTCCAGCGGCTTTGGCGCCAGCAGCAGCGATCGTCCAAAACGGATCGATGCAGTTGGTCACGAATGCGACTGACTTGCGCGAATCATCGACTTCTGGATCACCTTCACCCGACTTGAGCTTCTCGTTTTTGTCCTTCCAAAAATCGGCAGCGTCTGCCATTCGGATTTGGCGAGCTGGAAAGTTCACAAATGAGTCGTCAGCTTTGGGCATCTCGCCGCCGTCCGCCAAAGCCTTGAGGACTTCGACAGATTTGTAGCCATACATGTACGGATTCTGAACGACGGTGCCATAAATTTCGCCGTCAATGATCGCCTGCAGAGTCTCATCATGTTCGTCAAAAGCCACCACATGAATCGGCTTGTCGGAATTCGCGGCTTTGCCGGCTTGTTGATCGTTCTTCGCCGAGCATCCCATGGTCGTCATTACCACGAGCAGTCCAGCCACCATCAGAGACGTTGCGTATTTCATAATTCACTCTACAGATGCTGCGAAAGTTGTTGGAATTGCAGGTAAAGAGCCTAGTAAAGCCACTATGCTGCGTCAACGTGCTCTGGTCGATCGGCTGGTCTGTGGCTGAACTGATTCAATGCCAAACTGCCGGATTGCCCAAGTTGCCTGTCCCGAACGCGGTAAACATCAAGTCCCCGCGACGAAATGCGGTTGCAGCGTTACACTGTGCGGCATGAATAAACAAAGCCCCGATGAAGAAGAAGCAATAAGTTTTGACGATCTCGATCTGTCGCCCGTGATGATGCGAGCGCTGAAGTCGGCCGGCTTTGAGACACCCAGTCCGATTCAAGCCGAGTTGATTCCGCACGCGCTGGATGGTGAAGACGTCATTGGCCAAGCGAGGACGGGTACCGGAAAGACGGCAGCGTTTTCGATTCCGATCTTAGAGCAACTGGATCCAGTCGAAGAATGCCGCGATCCGCAAGCGATCATTGTTGTTCCAACGCGTGAACTTGCTGATCAAGTTGCCACCGAAGCAGCACGTTTGGCGAAAGGCGTGCCGACCGAAATTGCAGTCTTGGCTGGTGGCAAGAATATTAGAAAACAACTTCGCCAACTTGAGAATGGCGTTCAGATTGTGGTGGGAACTCCAGGCCGAGTCCAAGATCACTTGAGCCGACGATCGCTTCGTACCGACAAGGTTTGGTGCGTGGTTCTCGATGAAGCCGACCGAATGCTGGATATCGGATTTCGGCCGCAGATCGAAAAGATTTTGCGTCGCTGTCCACGTGAACGTCAAACACTTTTGCTTTCAGCGACACTGCCGCCAACAGTTCAAAAGCTTGCCGAGTCCTATATGGTTGATCCAATCGTGATCGACTGCTGCGACAATGAAATGGCTGTCGACACGATTGACCAAGCTTATTTTACGGTTGCACATGATCGCAAGCGTGAACTGCTGGATCGATTGCTGGAACGCGAGAATCCAGAGCAAGCCATCGTGTTCTGCCGAACCAAACGCGGCACCGACCGATTGTATCGGCAGCTTAGCAAGAACTATGACAACTGCGGCAGCATGCACGGCGACTTAGCACAGCGAGAACGAGATCGTGTGTTGAAGAAATTGCGTGATGGCGAACTGCGGATCTTGGTCGCAACGGATGTGGTTGGCCGCGGAATCGACATCAGTACGATTTCGCATATCATCAATTACGACGTTCCCCAAGATTGCGACGACTACGTTCACCGAGTGGGCCGAACCGGCCGGATGGGCCGCGACGGGATCGCGTTTACGTTTGTCGTGCCGGGTGAAGGCGGGATCTTGACTAGCATCGAACAACGGATCAACAAGGAATTGAAACGCGATTCGATTGAAGGTTTCGAGGCGGCGCCTGTGGCGAAACCTGTCGCAGAAGAATCTTCTGAGCCGGAACCGAAAAAGATGCTGAATCCGATGCACCGCAAGGTCAAACGCCGCGGACGTCTGTAGGCCTGATCAGTTCGCGCTGATCGACATCGTGGCGTTTGGGCGAACGTTATGGATAAAGCACGTCATCGCCTGGAGCAGCGTTCCGAGCGAGTTTTGCGACTTCCTCGTAATACAGTGGAACGCTGTTGGATTCATTTCCCGATAGACGTTCACGAACGGTATCGAATGACAAAATGGCGATTTTGTATTCTGGTTCGCCAATCACCAAAACCGGCTGATTGCGTGCATCGTGCCAATAATAGATACCACCAAATTCTCGACGGCCAACTTCCAGAACATAGGAACCAAGCAATCTGACAAGCATGTCAACTTGTTCGGAAGGCGTTTCATCAATGAAATCGGAAGCTTCTGCCAGAATTTCTTCGACAGCAACGAGACTCGATTCGCTGTAGTCCAGAGCATCGTTGGAACGGTCTCGCAGTTGTTCAACAGCACGTTCAGCCTTTTCAATGACCTGCTGATCAAGTTTCTTCATGGTTTCTTCCGGCTTATGGCTTGTTGGAAGCAGTGTAGCAAATGTGGTCCCGTTTGAAGACGTGCCTACAAAGCAGGTAGTAACCGTCATCGCTTGCCAAATACGCAAACACTTACATCCGAAAGTATGTGTCGTTGACAAGTGCTGCAGACGGCAGTTGACCTTGATTGAAAGGCCGAGCGGTTTACCGAAAGTCTTGAGAGCTTGTTGAAGATGAAGAAGTTCGCACCCGCGCACATCAAGACCAGAGAGTCTGTGAGTTTTTTGTTTTGTGAGCGGCACGGCGATAGCCGCCGTTTCTGTGGCGTTCGATTTCTGCGCAAATTAGCCCACGGCTAACGCCTTGTCGCTCACCAGAAAAAGCATTTTCAAAAAATCACGCCCTCGTTCGCCAGCTTTGCTTGACGACTTCCGCAACGCATTTACCAAGCGTTGAGGTGATCCCTTTTCCGCTGAAGACAAGCTTGCTCACCGCCTTTATTTGCTAGCAA
>CAYNNP010000335.1:0-5742 GCA_964398215.1 uncultured Pirellulaceae bacterium
CCCGCAACCTCCGGATCGACAGTCCGGGGCTCTAACCAATTGAGCTACCGCGCCAGGTCAGAAGAGGCGTGATTATATCTGTCGGATCTTGCCTGACAAGTGCCCCAACTCACGCCTTTTTGGTTAATCGGCCGCTTCTTTATCTCATGTGAATCATACGGCTGAATGCCTGTTTTTTGGGTTGTGCTTGTTGTGATGGCGTTTTTTTCTGTCCTCCGAATTTACGCTGCCTTGGGGTGCCGATTCCCGCCAAAGCCACAAACTGAGACCTATCCTTTCTTGGTCCCTGATTTCTTCAATTTCTCTGACTCTCCCTGAACGGTGAGGTTCGCCATGCAAAACCTCTTTATTCTTGGCTTTTCGTTTTTCGGATGGCTGAGCGATGCTACTCGAGAGCTTTCGTATTTTTTCAATCACATGAGCATTGTTCAGTGGGGAATCGTGGCCGCTGCGGCGACTGCGTTTGGATTTTTGTGCTTGAAGGGCACCAAAGTTAACCGCTAGCAGAATTCGTCTGTTTCCGGCCTCGTCCAAGACAGACAACTGTGACTATGATGCATCTTCGGAATGCTACTCGTACGAAACAGCTTGCCAACGCTGTTGAACCAAGGGACATCAACGATGCCACTTTTTGAAATCGAAACTGATTCCCACATCATTATCACTTGGGCTGATGACGAAGACGCCGCTCGTGAGGTGGTTGCTGATGCCTATCCAACCGACCAAATCGCTAGGCTGACCAAACGTCCACGTGATACATGGGTGATCAGCAAAGCAGCTCTCGGCTTAACGACTCGAACACTTGACCCTTGCTTGGTCGCTCGTGATTGCTTGAGCCGTTCTGCAGGCGATAAAGTCAACGCCATCCGGCTCTATCGGATGGAAACAGGAAGCGACCTGGATAACGCTCGCAAGGCTATCGAGTCGAATATGGTCATGGGCTGGTAAGAACCGCTCGTGAAGTGAGCGTTCGATAACCAGCACAGCCCTCAAGTCCACATTCGCTGCGCCGCTTAGGCCGCGTCTTTCTTTGGCTTGTTTGCGTTGGGCTTCTTGCGCCGCTTTTTCTTTGGGTCCAGATTGGCATCCAAATCCTGCTTGCCAACTGAAGACTCGACTCCGCCTTCAGGGACTTTTACTTTGGCAGTCCACAGCACCGCATTCAATACAACCTTGCGATAGTCATCGTTGCCCCAGTTGTCGTGATTGTGCCCGCCGGTGAAACCAAAACCACGGCCACCATCTTTTCTTTCCACCGCCCACATCATGGCTTCGGATCGACCTTTGCTGGACTGAATGTGTGCGTAAGGTCCCTTGGGGTAAACGTAGGGTCCATCACGCACATCGTCCGACGGAGTGGCAAGCAGAATTGGTTGGAATTTCATGCCATCAAGTTCTTTCGGTTCATTCCCGGTGATGTCAGAAACAAACCGCATATTAAAGTACCACTCGTCTTTGGCCTTGAACGGTTTTACCCCGTTGGTGATCGGATGTTCGGGCAACACTGCAAAGTGTGGCTCCCACATTGGGTTACAAGAATGCATGTTTTCATAGTGCCCACCAATCCAGCGTTTAAACTCGTCGCCGGCTTGATCCGCAACCACTTCTACTCCAAAGTGCATGAATCCTAGTCCGACACCACTGGATGCCCATTTGTCGATGATCTTTAAACGGCGGCCTTTGTCTTGAACGACTTCGTGTCGCTTGCCACCGTCCATGTAGAAGATAACTGCGTCCACGCCTTCAAAGACTGATTCGTCTTTCGGCCAGCCGTTTAAAACGAATTCTACATCGATCCCTGGAGCATCCTTTAAACACTTGGCTAACAACTGAACGCCAGCGTTGAATTCATGCATTCGCGGTGGGTGCGATGGTTTACCAGCGACCAGGATCACTTTTTTGTTTTCGCTGTGAGCCGTACTGGTGAAAAAACCAAGAGCCAGGAGAAGAAAGAGTTTCGTGCGCATGATGTTGTCGTGTTGACGTAAAGTTGTTTTATGGATTTAAGATTGTAATCTTGATGAATTCGTTTTGTCTTCCACAATGCCTCGCCCCGAGGAAAAAACAATCGCAAATTTCCGGCTAAAGCCGGGTACTACAAACTTTGCTTGACGACTTCCGATACGGCGAACTAACTGCTGGTCTCGCTTGGATGGGAATCATTGGCTTCGGTTTTTGGTTGTCGCCGGCCATAGCGCCAGATGAATCCACCAGCTATGAATATCGCGCCGAACATCGTCCACCATGCTGGGTACTCATAGTGAGGATGGTGACGCCATACCAAGAACGTCCAAACAGGAACGGCAAGCGGTTCGATCAATGTGATCAATGACGCTTCGTTGCTTTGCACTTCGCGGACGGCCCACGCAAAAAGCATGTACGGAATCCCAAGTTGCAGGGCACCGAACGCTGCCAGTGCAAACCATTGTGCACCCGTTGGCATGGGGATTTTACCGATCACAAACGGTGCAAGACAAATCGCGCTGACCGAATAATTCACCAGCCCAATCCATGCCACGTCAACACCTCGCAAGTGCCGAATCGAAAGCAGCACGCCGGCGTAGGTCACGCCAGACAATAATCCCAATCCGACCGGTCCCGTTGCTGTTGATCCTCCGCCTGCTGTTGACTCAAAGAACACGATCAAGCTGATGCCGATGATTGAAAGTCCGATCATCCCGCCGTCTCGTCGGTTGGGGCGATCGCCAAGTCCCATCAGGCCGCCAATGGCCACCCAGGCTGGCCCGACGTATTGAAGCCAAATTGTGGTTGTTTCTGAACCGGCTACCATCGCGCCAAGAAAAGCCCAAGTCATGATCGTGAACGATAGACTCATGGGCACCATCGCGATGCGGAATGTCGGTTTGCGAACGAACGGCAAAACAGCGAGGGCTGCAAAAACGGCTCGCCAAAATGTCAATGCAATGCCGCGTGTCTCAGGCGGCCAATCAAACCAATCTGCTTTTGCAAATAGACCGCTGGAACTCCACATCAAAGCCGCGATAACGATCAATACGAGTGATTTGCGACGAGCATTCGAATTTGTCATGAATCAGGATTCAGCTGGCTTTCGCGACAAAGTCGCTATGAAGACGTCGATCATTTTTGAGAGTGGATCACCGCCGCCCCATCGGTCTTGAAAAAAATCTTCGATCAAGAAACCCGCCTTGAGTTGTCCGGCAATCAAATCCGTCAGAGTATGACCAAAATCAATCGGACGTTCAGGCCCCAAAGTTTCGGCGCGTTCCTCGGCGGGAAGGTCCAGGTCGCTGTAAGGGATTTTGTGCCGCACAACGAATTCGCCTTTGGCCATCGCACGTGCGTCGAATAGGTAATTTACGGGGTCGATCATTCCGCTCATCATCCGGCCACCGGGACGCATCACTCGGAACGTCTCGCGCCAAACGGGCAATACATTCGGGACAAAGTTCAGCGAACAAGGATTCACTACCAAATCGAAACTTGAATCTGCTAGCTGGCCCAAATCGATCACGTCACCCTGAATCGTCTTCAAAGAAAGGTTGTTCTGCTTGGCGACCTTACGATCGAGATTCAATTGTTCTTCGCTGATATCGTAGACCGTTACGTTTGCGCCAGCGGCAGCCAGGATCGGCCCTTGGTGACCACCACCGGCGGCCAAGCACAAGATAGACTTTCCTGCAACCTGCGGAATCCAAGTGCTGGGGACCGGCTTGGTGCCAGTAAGCCGAATCTGAAAATCTCCCTTGCGAGCGCGTTCGACTTGCTGTGCGTCGACGGGAGTAAACCAACGGCTTGGCGAGGTTGCGATATTGTCCCATGCGCGTTGATTGAATTCGGTCGCGTTGTCTTGATTTGGGTCCATAGTTCATTCCAATCTCGCGCGGATTCGCGGCTGCCCCTACAGCTTTGGCGCGGGGCGGCCTACAGTATCGTTCATGTTTCCTCTTCGATGTACCGTTCGAAACTGCGAAAACTTGCTTCAACGGCAAGAAAACGGTCTGACATGCGCGGCCGGACACCATTTTGATCGAGCAAAACCCGGCTACTGGAACCTGCTTCAACCGCAAGATCGCCGCTCGGCCAACCCTGGCGATTCTGATGCATCCGTACTTGCCAGGAAAAGTTGGTTGCAGTGCGGATTCATGGATGGAATGACAAATGCGCTTCGTGAATTAATTAGCGAGCATGTTTCAGCTGATAACCCCAGCGTGATGGATTTGGGCTGTGGCGAGGGGACATTTGGCCGGGCGTTGTTTGAAGATTGTTCAAAGACCTACTGCGGAATCGACCTTTCCAAACAAGCGATCAAACTGGCGACTCGGAGCTGGAAAGACGCGACTTGGGTGGTTGCCAATGCTGATCGGATTTTGCCTGCAGCCGACTCAAGTGTTGATCTTTTGATTTCATTGTTTGGCCGCCGCCCCACGACTGAAATCAACCGAGTGCTGCGGGTCGGTGGCTGTTTCGTCGCAGCGATTCCAGGTCCGAATGACCTACTGGAACTGCGCGAGATCGTTCAAAAAGAAGCCCAACAGCGAGACCGACACCAGGCAGTAATCGACCAATGCAAAGCAGCCGGACTTGATCTTGCCCAGCATCGTTTGTGGACTTTTACTGCAACGATGGATTCAGATGCGGTCAAGAATGCATTGGCGATGACGTATCGCGCTTTCCGAAATTCCGAACACGATCGCATCGAAACGATCTCGGAAATCGATGTCACCTTGCAAGCTCATTTGTTGGTATTCAAGGCAACGTAGAGCTTCGCACACACAGGCTTTTCAGCTACGGTTTTGTTTGGTCCCAAAAGTCCATCACGCGGACTTTGTCCAAGACTGGCTTCAATACTTCGACGAAAGCCAAGTGGTCGGGATGCGGCAGGTAGGCCGCGCGGCCGTCTTCGGAGTCAAACGTGACCATGAAGCAATGTGTAAAGCCGTGCGAGTGTCTTTCAGGGCTGTTATTTATTCCCCATTCAAATCCTTTGATCGCATCGATTTTGGACGGCAGCGCCGCAAACGCGTCTTCGACCTGTTTGACTGCAGCCGGATCCGCATCATCTTTGAATTTAAAGAACACGGCGTGCTTGAGTTCCTTGGCCGGGCGATCTTTCGCTTTCGAGCCCCAATAGTCGATCACGAATACTTGATCATTCTGTCCGCTCAGCACACTGCCAAACGCCTTGTGAGCTGGGTGCGGTATGTAGACATCACGTGCTTTCTCATCTGCGAACGACAACAAAAAGCAGTGTGACAAACCATCGTCTTTGCCCTCTGGACTATTGTTCTCTCCCCATTGAAATTCAACGATCTCTGGAATTTTGCTAGGCAATGCCACGAACGCATCGGTGATTTCCTTGAGTTTCTCCTGCGACGTAGAATCTTTGAAGGAGAAAAACACAGCATGCCGAAGGACCTTATCGGATGCTTCGGGTTCTGAGGTTTCTTTCACGGTTGAATCATTCGCCTGTTTTTCAGTTACCGTTTTTTGGTCACATCCGGATAACAACCCGACGGTGGCCACGGTCAACGCTAACAGTCCGTAAATTTTCATTGGTTTTCCCTGTGATCAGCGGTTCGGTTCTCATCACAATCTAACAGGCCGGCTGCCGCAGAGTAAGAATGCAGAGGCCACATCATTTTGGTAACCCGACGCGTGAGCGAGGGACAACGCGAATCCCTCGCCGGCGAGTTTTGGAATTGAGTTCTTGGAGTAGGCCGGACCGAGCAAACGCTGCAATTGCCGGAACTTCGGACGCAA
>CAYNNP010000336.1:0-5687 GCA_964398215.1 uncultured Pirellulaceae bacterium
CTTAGACAAGGGCTTCACCAATACTAGCTGTGAAATTTGATGCGATCGCCGTAGGGATGCAAGGTTGGCCGCTCCGGTCGAGATTTATCGGTTAGCGTCTTGCGCCTCAGTTGATGCGATATCGCAAGGCCGACACAGCCTTAGACGCCGTAGACCATGGCGTCAGTTTTGAAGTTGCGGTTTTACGTCAGGCAGATGCCGGGCGACGGTCTTGCGATCGACACCGATCGATTCAGCAATTTTCCGCTGAGACAGTCCCTGCTTGCGTAAGTCTTTGATTTGATTGGACTTGTTCACGCTCAAATGATTGGCCACCGGCACATCGCCTCCGTTTCGCACTGCAAAACGAACGACAATAATCCGACCAATCCCCTCACAAGGTGGAGGACTTTCAAGCGCCCATCACTGGACCCTTTTCAACGCCCCTCGACAGTAACCAAATTCACGCAACTCACTACTCGAAAAATCTGTGACGAAAAAGCAGATCTCAAGATTGCATTGGCATTCAACAAGCATCAAGGGCCAGGGGAAAAGGTGTCCGGGCAGGGAAAAGATGTCCGGTGCGTACCTGACATCCTTTCTCTCTCGTGGCGGAAGCGGTGTGCGACTTTCGGTGCACGCGAACCTGTGTTGGCCTAAACTGGGGCGGCCTGATTTCGCATCTCTCATCAATGGGTTCGCAAGCCGTGGTTGCATGTTGCTCTCGAGTACAGTTTTCTTTATTCATCGTCGTTGCTTTCGTGGTTCCGTCATCTGCATTCGCGGACACCGGCGACGATGCGTTGAAAGCCGCAAAAAAGGCGACGTCTTTTTTGTTCGAACAGGTCAGCACCGAGTCTGGTTATCTGTGGCGTTACTCGTCTGACTTGAGAAAGCGTGAGGGCGAAGGCGTCATCAAGACGGCGACCATTTGGGTGCAGCCGCCCGGAACGCCAACCGTTGGCGAAGCTTTCGTTCGTCTGTACGAATCGACCGGAGACGCGCAGTTTCTTGATGCTGCCAAAGCGGCTGGTGAAGCACTACGGCGCGGACAAATGCGATCGGGCGGTTGGCAAGCGTCGGTTGAGTTCGACCCGGATCGCAGACGCAAATGGGCGTATCGTGTTGATCCTCCAAGCCGAAAGCAAAAGGACCAATCGAGCTTGGACGATGACAAGACGCAATCGGCGACTCGTTTTGTGATGCGACTGGATCGAGCATGCCAATTCAAAGACGAGAAAGTACACGAAATGGCGCTGTACGCAATCAATGGACTGATCAACAACGGTCAATTCGCCAACGGAGGGTTTCCTCATGTATGGACCAATGAAAAGCAAGCGGACGCCAGTCAGCCACCACGACGAGCCAGCTATCCGGAGTCTTGGTCGAAAGAGTATCAGGGACACCAAGAGTATTGGAATCGATACACGCTTAACGACAATCTGGCCTCTGATGTAATCGAGACACTGTTTCTAGCCGAAGAGGTTTACCAGGATCCGCGTTATCGACGTTCCGCATTGAAACTTGCCGATTCGCTATTGATGGCTCAAATGCCCGAGCCACAACCCGCTTGGGCGCAGCAGTACAGTGCGAAAATGCAACCGATTTGGGCACGCAAATTTGAGCCAGCTTCAATCACAGGAGGCGAGTCCCAGAGCGTGATTCGCACGCTGATGATGGTTTATCAACAAACCGGGGATCGCAAGTATCTGAATTCGTTGCCAGCGGCGCTTGACTATTTAGAGCGGTCGGAATTGCCCGATGGGAAACTCGCGAGGTTCTATGAACTGAAATCGAATCGTCCGCTGTATTTCACAAAGGACTACAAGCTGACTTACGATGACAGCGACATGCCGACACATTACGGATTCAAAATCGGCAGCAAAGTGGATCGGCTCAGAAAAGAATACGAAAAGCTTCATCGTCAAAAATGGTCGAAACCGCCGAGTGAAAAATCGTCGAAAAAGTCGAGCGAGAACGAGGTGCGAAAACTCATTGCATCGCAAGATTCACGCGGGGCTTGGATCAGCGATATGGGCATGCGTTACCATAATTACAAAGGCCCGGCAATTGACATGCGTCAAACAGCAAAAAACCTGACTACGCTGGCGAATTACTTGCGCGAGCGGAAATGAAACCTGGGGCGAATGTTTTGGTGGTGTTTGGTTGTAACGCGATACGTGCCGGAACAGCGCAAACGCCTCCATTGTGTCGCTGAGATCACACTATCAACGACGTTTCTACCTGTGTCCGAAGTTCCGGCAATGGCAGCGTTTGCTCGGTCCGGCCTACCCAAGAGTGCAGCTTCAAAAAAAACGGCCCAAGATTTTTCTTGGGCCGTTTTTAGATTTTAGATTCAGCTTCTGTTCGTGGCTTACAGCATGCCGCCTAGCTTTGCGACCAAGTCGGCTGTTCGGCAACTGTAACCCCACTCGTTGTCATACCAGCTAACGACCTTTGCCATGTTGCCGGTTTCACCCAAGACTTGAGTGAAATCAGATGCAAAGATACTGCTGTGTGGATCGTGCACGATGTCACTGCTAACCAGTGGGTCAGTTGTGTAACACAGAACGCCCTTCAAAGGTCCCTCAGCAGCCGCCTTCATCGCTGCATTGATATCAGCAGCAGTCGTGCTCTTGCCAAGGTTCACTGTCAAGTCAACAACGCTACCCGTTGGCACAGGAACTCGCATTGCGATACCGGTCAGCTTGCCTTGCAACTCTGGAATCACAAGTCCAACGGCTTTTGCAGCACCCGTTGTTGTTGGGATGATATTCTGAGCAGCACCACGGCAGCGATACAAATCCTTGTGCGGCTGATCTTGGACGTTCTGATCGTTCGTGTATGCGTGAACGGTCGTCATCAATCCAGACTCGATACCAAACGTATCGTTCAAAACCTTGGCGACAGGAGCCAAGCAGTTGGTGGTGCAACTTGCGTTGCTGATGCACATCTGGTCTGCGCTGAGCTTGTCATCATTGACACCCAGAACGCAAGTCAAATCGGCTCCGTCTTTGGCCGGTGCACTTAGGACAACCTTTTTACAACCGGCGGCCAAGTGAGTGTCGTAACCAGCTTTGTCGCCAGATGATCGCGATGTGAAGATACCCGTTGATTCAATCACGATGTCAACGTTGTTGTCGCCCCAAGGCAATGCAGCTGGATTGCGTTCCGACAAAGCAAGAATCTTCTTGCCGTTGACGGTCAACGAGCCATCGTCATACTCGACGGTTCCAGGATAGCGACCATGAATACTGTCGTACTTTAGCAAGGTCGCCAAAGTTTTGTTGTCCGTCAGGTCGTTGACTGCGACGACTTCAAACTCGTCACTTCGCTCCATCAGGTTTCGAAAGGTCAAGCGTCCGATTCGACCAAATCCGTTAATTGCAACGCGAATAGCCACAGTTAGATTACTCCTAATGAGAAGCAGCGTCACGGATGCGAATCGCTACCTTGAATTGTCTGAAAGATGCTGGGTGTCGCGCTGACACTGGCCAACTCGACGCGCGAGATTATCAAACGAAAAACCGTTTTCAGCCAGCCCCCAATTTTTCATTGCCTGTTTCCTGATTCCCCCAAAAGTACGCAAATGGCACGATCATCACCGCCGGATTGGCGACGCCCTCCAGGAGTCGCCAGCGGAACTTGGCAATACGTCAACCAGCGGTCAATCGCCGACCATTACGACGACTTTGTGGCGGATACTCCCCTTTGTGGGCTAGACCACCAGATTTTGCAGCAAGAGTTTCCGCAACGAACAAACTCTAAAAAAGATTCTCGGATCGTCGCAGACTTGGGCTGCGGAACAGGGCGTGCAGCAAAATCGCTGATGGTTCGCGGTTACGATTACCTAGGAATCGACCTTAGCCAATCCATGCTTGAACAAACGCGAGACAAGCTTGAATCGATCGACGAAGCAGGCCAATTGGTCGGACTGATTCGGGCTAACCTAGTCCAATTAGAAGGGATAGCGGATGATTCATTTTCGGATGCGATTTGCCTCTTCAGCACACTGGGCATGATCCAGTCTCGTCAGAACCGGCATCGCTTTTTAAAGCATGTTCGGCGTCTGGTTCCCAGCGGCGGCAAATTCGTTTTACATGTGCACAACCGCTGGTCGGCACTGCGCGAGAGCCGAGGGGTTCTAAAACTGACGGCCTCATGGTTCCGATCGATCCGAGATTCAAAGCACGAATTCGGCGATGCAACCTATTCCTACCGCGGCCTGGACCAGATGTTCATGCATCGTTTCTCCGCCCGCGAATTACGAAAAGACCTCGCCGCCAGCGGGTGGATGATTCAAAAGTTTCATCGCGTTTCAATCGACGGTTCCCGGATTCTTGCCCGAGGAAAATTAGCTGGCGGGTTCGTCGTGGTCGCAGTTTAAAAGCAAAGAATCGTCGATTCCACGAAGTCTTGGGACATCTGCACCTTCAGTTCGGTGATCAGTTAGACTGTAGTGACATGAGTCGTCGGAACCGTAGCAGCGCTGTATAAAACGGACTGACGCAAAGGAAGCCTCTGAGGATCAAAACGTGCCCGAAAGCGAATCCAAAAAAATCTTGATCGTTGATGATGACACCGAAATCACCGATTCGGTCTCGTATGCACTGGAAGGGGAAGGATTTCAGGTGGTCATCGCTCGTGATGGCAATCAAGGCTTGGCGTTGTTTGAGCGAGAAAGTCCGGATTTGATGATCTTGGACATGATGATGCCCAAACGTAGCGGATTCCTGGTGCTAGAACGAATCCGCCGAAGCAACCGGGCGACGATTCCAATCATCATGATCACTGGCAACGAAGGCAGCCGACACAAAGCCTATGCGGAGTTGTTGGGTGTGAATGAGTACATCAACAAACCATTCCCAATGGACCGATTGATTACTGCCGTAAATGAACAACTCTCAAAATGATTGACAGCTCACTTGCAAGATGGATTTTAGTTGCCGCCGCGATCATGGGCGCGACCGGAGTCATCCTCGGTTCCATCTCGGCGCATGGGCTGGTGAAAATTTTGGAAAGCAACGAGATGCCTTCTGAGTTGATCGAAAAACGCGTCGATCAATTCGAAGTCGGTGTTCGCTACCAGATGTATCACGCGATCGCTCTGCTGGCTCTCGCCGCGGTGCCAGTGGGCAACCCAAAATCAAGACGATTGACCGCCATACTTTTCTGTTTTGGAACCGTTCTGTTCTCAGGCAGTCTTTACGTGTTGGTTCTAACCAACAATCCAAAATTCGGAGCGATCACCCCAATCGGTGGCCTGTGTTGGATCATTGCCTGGCTAAGTCTCTGTTGGGTAGCATTTCGCCGCAAGAAACATCGCATCGAAAGCGAATTTGAAATCACCGCAAACCCTCACTCCACCGGGCAGTAGCGAAGTCGTCAAGACTTTCGATTTATGTGCACGGCAAGTCATTGTTCTAAGTTTGGGATAGCAGCTTGCAATCCCCACCTCATAAAAACGATCACTGGCTTGTGTTCGTAATACCGCTTTCAGGCGAAATTTCCGGCTAAAGCCCACCAGCCATCTTTCGTGCTTTAGCTGAGGACGAAGAAGAAGCTGTGTCGGCCTCCGACCTTTGCGTTTGCCAGCGAATGCGGTCCCGTGGCTCACGCCGCTTGGAATTGCGCTTTTACGTCAGGCATTGGTTTTGGTAACCCTGTCAGTTTGCGGGTTAAAACCAGCCACTCGTTTGCGGGTTATA
>CAYNNP010000337.1:0-5667 GCA_964398215.1 uncultured Pirellulaceae bacterium
GCCCTAGTGATTGTTGCCCTGCAACGGCTTGCGATAGAATTCGGCAAGGCCTTTTGCGGCTTGCTTTAGATTTGGTTCACGATCCAAAGCTGCATGGTAGCGTTTTTTTGCTTCGCCACGTTCGCCGCGTCCAGCCAGGACATAGGCCAGATTGGATTGAGCTTCTGATTCGCTGTTAACACGGCGAAACAATTTTAGGCTTTCTTCATCACGACCTAAAAAGCCAACGACCATTCCCAGATTGTTCACCAATCGCTGGTCGTCACCCGATTTGTCCACCGCAGTGCGCAAGTAGTTCTCAGATTTCTCTAGGTCGCCGCTTAACATGTACGCATAACCCAAATCTCCCAACAAATCCGGAGAAGGCTCCGAAAGCGATGCGGCTTGCTGCAATTGCTCGATGGATTCGTCAAGCCTTTCTGTACGCAGCAACACCACGCCCAGCCGATGGCGTGCTTGCTGGTGCTTGGGATTGGCAGCAAGGATTTGACGATAGTTCTTTTCCGCTTCCAGTGGCGCCCCACTTCTTTCGATCATTCGCGATATGCCGAATTGGACATCTTCGGGAGTGTCCGCCGGGGCGGTTTGCTTGTCGTCAGTCGCTTGGATCAAATTGCATCCAGTGCTGATGACCAAGCAGCAGATCAAACTGACCCATATCGATGCCTTTAATGACACGATCGCGTTAGGATTTTGTTCACGATTCATTGACGTGTTGATGATTGACGGTCTGTCGCTGCCTGTTGAATCCAATTTCATTATTCTTTTCGCTGCATCACCTGATGTTGCCACCAGGATTGCGGGAGTTTTGGTATGCCTGGGCAGCCTCCGCCCCACTCAAGCCGGTTGGATAGGCGGGAGCAATGACAACCAAGTCGTTTGCGTTTGGAATCCCAAGTGACGAAAGAGCGGTGATGACCACCGTGCGTCGCATTTCATCCAATTCGTGGTTACGGTGCACAGGATACTTGTGCTTTGTTGCCCAACGCTTGCTGGTCTCGCTACGTTCAACGACAACATATTGGTCTGGACCAAGGTGTTGATCACTACGAAGGAATTGGGCGATCCGTTGCACGTGGTCTTCCCCCGCTGGTGTCAGACGCAAACCATGCGGGCGAATCTCAGGCAAGTAGTTAAAGGTGTCTTTGGATTTGTCCGCCCTAAGCTCTGGTTGCAGATTGATTTCGAATTCGTGAGTGTAAATGTGCAATTTCGCTAGTTCGGCGTTTTGTTCTTGTAGCTGAAAGATCTCGTCGGTTTGGCTACCAAGCATCTGTGGCTGAAGGATCGAACCACCTGGTGGATGCGAGCATCCAAGCAGCGAAGACACTACCGCGATCGCCAAGGCCTGGAATGTGATTCGAGATGACATGCTCATTTCGATACCCCGCATTCGCCAGCAAAATAGGTATCCTCCAGCGCCATCGTGTTTTTGATTCCTCGGGAAAAGAACGGGAGCTTTGGCCGCAACGCGTGTTCTTGGTCGGCAATGGTTGACCAGAGCGTACTGCGGTGCTGAAACCCGTCGTAGCCTTCGATCAACTTCCTAGCAAAGAAGTCGGTATTGGTTGGATCGGTCACTTCCATCCCTGGCAAGAACAGCGGTAACTGCTCTGTTTCCAGCGGGTGCACCAACTGGGGGCTAACCAAGACGACCAATTCTGTCTCGAATCGAGAAGTCGAACGTTGCGAAAAAAGGTGTCCGGCGATCGGAAGGTTTCCTAGAAACGGAAACCTACTGTGTTGTCCGCCTTGCTCGTCTTGAATCAGTCCCGCAATCGCCAGCCACTGTCCTTCACGTAAATCCACCGTTGTATCGACACTACGACGGCTCAGTCCGGGAATGCCACCGACCGTTGCATCCGTATTGAGTGTGCTGAACGATGGTGAAACTTCCAATCGAACAAGGTCTTTGTCCAACACGGTTGGTGTAAACGAGAGCTCCGTTCCGAAACCTCGAAACGTTGTCGTCGCCGCGCCAACACCGCCGATACCAACGGTTGTCGGAACAGCAAATTCACCACCGGCAAGAAACTGAGCGGTTCTACCACTGAGTGTGACCAACGTTGGTTCCGCCAAAATTTTTCCGTACCCGTGCGTTTCAATCGCACCGAGCACAAAATCGACATCGCCTCCATCAAGAATCACTGACAACGAACCTCCCGAAGAGAGCGCATGGGATAGTTGAAGCGATCCAAGTAGCGCTGAGAAGTTTGCCCCGGCGCTGCGGCTTGAATTGCGCACCAATTCAGCCACGCGAACTTTCAGCATCACTTGTTGCTCCCCCGCGACGTGCAAAAGATTGATAAACGAATTTGCATCGGGGCTATCGAAATCATTCAGGGAATTGTTGACACCAGCAACTCCATTGCCATTGCCGGTGCGGTTGCCCACATTTCCGGTTCCTCCGAACCCATTCGCTGCGTTGAGGCCGAAATTACGTTGGTTTCCGCCTCCGTTGTTGCCACCCAACAAACGCATGATTTCAAAGGCTTCTTTTGCGTCGCGTGCTTGACCGCGAACGATCACCTTGTCATCGATAGGAAACAAAAACACTTGGCTGTTTGGAAACAATTCGTTGACGCGAGACTGCAGCTGTTTGTATCTGGCTTCTCGGCGTCGCTGTTCTTGTTGTGCGTTGTCGACTTCTACGTAATAGCGCAGCACTTGTGTACCTTGCCCCGGCACATTGAACCAAAATGTGATCGTCGTATCGCCAATTGCCTTTCCAGTGATTTCGATTTCATCGTTATCAAAGACATGCAAATCCACAATCTCAGGATTTGCTATCGCCGTTCGCTGAATAGGAACTCGGGTGCGAATGATCTTGGACTGGGACGGTTCAACGCGTAGCAAGAGTTCCGGTTCGTAGATTTCTTGGATCAACGACGCTTCTTTTTGCAACGATCGGGAAGACGGGTACTCCAGCGGCCCTGTTTTGTCCGCAACAGGCGGTGCAGCCAAGATTTGCGAATACGCAACATTGCCTTGCAGTGCGCATAGGAATACTGCAAGCACGAAAGCGATCACCAAATTTGTCGGCACATTTTGCATCTTGTGATTTGGTGGAGTTTGATAATTGGGCATGAAAAACAAGGTGGGCGCGCAACACCTATCCCGACGTCTTGGTCGGTGAATAACGTTATTTCACACGCGGTTGAAACCCCAAAGCGAATGTCAAAGGCAAAGTTCTCAGGAATGGAGCTCAAAAAAAACGGAAGATAAAACCAAATGACATGCGCACTTTGTCATCTGACAACTTGGGCAATTTTTGCGGCTCGTGTTGGTGTTGCAGGCATGAGGGATAAAAAGTGCCGACATAAGGAATGTCGCTTGGAATAACAGTAAAGAAAGAACGCAAATGACCGTGACAAAAATCAATTTTCGCTTGGCAATCAAATCTGTGCTTTTGGGCATCGCATTGATTTCAGTGAATGCATGTGTGCGTTGCCAAGCACAGGAGCCTATTGAAAGCGGCGACAGCCACTGCGACTCGACCTTAAGAATTGCACAAAAAGCACGGACTCCTATGCTTTCAAATATGCTTTCGCATTGGTGTGCTCCCTACTCACGCTGGCCAACAGGCGATCTGACTGGCAGGGTCAGCTATCCCGGGTTTCACATCTACTATTACGACCGGCCCTATTCGCCTGTGCATGTCCCGCGGTGGACACCAGAGCAACTCGCATCAAGCGGCAACAGCAGCAGTCACTTTCGCGATGTGTATAGGGCTGTTGAGCAACACGCGATGGCCGGTAGCAACGATGACGCAATCACAAGAGATCGCGTTTTAGAGTTTTCAGATTGGCCGGAATACCAAGCAGCGAGGCTTCGCTGGGAGAGCGGTATCAATCGTGGTCTTGCACCAAACAACTGACCAACAGCAATGATCTATTGGTTGGATTCGGTCGCATTCGTACACTCAGTTTGAAACGCACTACCGAAGGTTTGAAAAAGTCATGACGACCGATCGGATCACTGTCTTGCTTAAAGAAGCAGAGCAAGGCAACGCTGAAGCCAGGAACCGCCTGTTCGATGAAGTCTACAATGACTTGAAAGCAATTGCTGCTGAGTGGCTTCAGGACCAAGGAGCGGGTGACACTTTTCAACCAAGTGCGTTGGTCCACGAAGTTTATCTTCGGTTGTTTCCAACTGTGAAACTGGATGGACAAGACACGCAGCCGCGTCAATGGACGGGGCGTGAACAGTTCTTTGGTGTCGCTGCTAGCACCATGCGTCAGGTTTTGGCCAATTCGGATCGCCGTAAGTCTCGGGCAAAACGTGGGCCCGATTTACAGCGCATATTGGTCGACCCCAATCAAATCAGCGCACCAAAAACGAAAGGGCAACTGCTGGCTTTGGAAGAAGCCATGGCTGTTTTGCAAACAACCGAACCGCTGGTTGCCGAAGTCGTCAGGTTACGATTCTTTGCTGGGCTGACGTTACGCGAAGTAGCAGATGAACTTGGGATCGGACGTCGCACAGCGGATGGCTATTGGGCCTATGCAAAAGCCTGGTTGATCGCAGAAATCAATGATGCGAACGGGCTGGACAAGCGGGCTTCGTGAACGAAGTTTGTTGAGCCTAATTGTGCGACTCAAAAAATGACAGTTCGGTAATCTACTGTTGGAACTGTACCAGAAAGCCTTTCACCGCAACCCAGTAGTCTTTGCTGTCGCCAAATTTCCGCCACAGTGCTCGCGATCCATGGTTGCCAGCTGTTTCAGGAAGGAAGCTGGTTGCACCTGCTGCGGAAATTGATTTAAAAATCGCCTTCCAGCTACTGTGTTCTCGCTTTGCAGAAGTAACAAACACAGGAGCGGTGATCTTGCGAGCGGAGCTTTCGATCCAGTTACCAGGCTTACCTTGCCTTGCAAAGTACTCGCCCGGTGCAAACGCCAAGACGCCGTCTACTTTGTCAGCATGCTCGCCCGCAATGCGAAGCGCCAGTGCGGAACTGTAGCTGCTGCCCCATAGGACTAGTTTTCCATTCGCATAGTTTCCCCGAGCGTATTTGATTGCCGCAATCATGTCCTGCTCCGCGTCAACGAACGTCACGGATTTCTTTGCCCTGGTCGCGCGCGATGCTGTCTGATTGCTGACGCCTTCGACAGCGCCGCCAGATCGTTGGTCAATGGCCATGCAGTTGAATCCAAGTTCATTCAACATGGGCGCAATCTCGCGGTACTCTCCTCGCGACCAACCGGCTTGATGGCACAGCACAATGAAAGGCTTGGATTTGTCATCGTGTTTCCAGTAAAGGTCCGCTGTGACTTCGAGACCATCCAGTGACTTGAAGGAGATTTCCTTAAAGGAGGACATCGAAGTTTTGGATGCGGTCTTGGTTTCCTGAGAAAACGCTGCGCTACCGAAAATCATCGTAAAAACGATTGCGGTCGAAAGTTGCCATAGCTTCAAAGACTGATTCATTTCGGTTTCCAAAAAAAGGTGCATGATCTGTGGTCACGATATCAGATCGCTGACAGAGACTATCTTCCGCCAGTTTTTATCAGTAAGGACAAATCAACGCAAATAAGTGAGATTGTGGAGTTCCAGGTTGCCGTTGGTCACAAGTTTTGGCAGCCGGGTACGGGCAAAGCATTGTTTCAAGCTGAGATGCCTGAGGAAATGGTAACTCGATGCGTCAGTTTTGGAGTTGCGCTTTTT
>CAYNNP010000338.1:0-5608 GCA_964398215.1 uncultured Pirellulaceae bacterium
TTTGCGCTGTTCCGGCACGTATCGCGTCCTTGGTCCGGCCTACAACCAAACACCTCCCCAAAAAGCGCAACTCCAAAAAATGCAGGCCGGGTCGATTGAAAACTGCCGTAGCTGCGCAAACCAATCCACTGCAAAAACACTCCGCGGTTGCTACACGTTTTACAATGACCGACTGAAGTCGATCAAACGAATCTTGGCGCTAGCCATTCAGATGGACCGGGAGCTTCTTGAGTGAACGGATACCAGGACGAGTGGTCCACCTCAATTCGTGCTCTGGCGCTGCGAGGCTGATGTTCGGGAACGTCTCGAAAATGCGTGTCAACGCGATCTCAACTTCTAGCTTGGCCAATTGAAACCCCAAGCAAAAATGTATCCCTCCGCCGAATCCCTTGTGGCGATTTGGCTGTCTAGCAAAATCAATCTTTGCCGGGTCGGTAAACTGGGCTTCATCCATATTCGCGGCAGCAAGCAAGGCAAAAATCCGCTCGCCTCGATGCATCGGAACACCGTCCAGCTCCGTATCCTCGGCGACATATCGTGGCTTGGTAAACTGAACCGGCGAAAGGTATCGCAGCAATTCATCGACAGCCGACGGACGTGTAGCCGGTTCCTGAACCCACTGCTCTCGAAGCGCCGGACGTTGCAGCAGGGTTAGCAGCGACAGAGTGATCAGGTGAGTCGTCGTTTCGTGTCCGGCAACAAACAGAATGAACGTCATCGCCAAAAGCTCTTCTTCGCTAAGCTTGTCGCCGTCTTCTTCTGCCGCGACCAGCTCGCTGATCAATCCACCAACGGGATCAAGTCTTTCGGCTGCGAATCTTGCTCGCAGGTAGCGATTCATTTTGACAATGCCTGGGATCGCCGTCACGATGCCCAGCGGAATCGATGCGTTGGTCAAGCCGTTCATCCACTTGATAAACTTTGGCTGGTCTTGTTGGGGGAGCCCAAGCAGATCACAAATCACCTCCAGCGGCAGTCGCCTTGAAAAGGAATCGATGAAATCAACCGCTTGCGTTTGATCAAGTGTGCCGATCAAACCATCGCACAGCTCGCCGATATCGTCGCGCATCGCGTTTACATTTTTTCTGCGAAAGGCAATCTCTGACAAACCTCTTAATCGGCGGTGATCGGGTTCGTCTTTTTGAAGCATGTTGTTTGCCAAGACGCGAATTGGCCGAGGCATCCAGGCGATGAAATCACCACGCCTGCCGACGCCGGCGTTGTTTGCCTGCAACACAAACCGATTCCGGTCTCGCAAGACTTGATCAACTGCGCTGTATGTTGTGGCCAGCCGAAATTTGCCGAGGATCGGAATCTTTGATTCAACGACTGGGCCAGCGGCGATCAGATCCTTCAAAATTGGGATCGGGTCGCGCCGTGCATTGGCAGCAGAAAGCTCGCTGAGTTTGAAAAACATGCGTGGAACTGCATTTTTTGGAGGTCGAACCTTAGCCTCGCCAAGTTGCGCAGAAATCGAACGCCACAAAATCGGCGGCTATCGCCTTGCCGCTCAGAAAACATGAACGCGTGTGGTTACTTTTGTTCGAAGCTGAATAGTTGGTCAACTTGGTCTCGGAATCCTTGTGCATTTGAGGATTGATACGAGTGTCCGTCAAGCGAAAACGTGACGTCGTTGCCAGTCAGTTTCGCCTCGATCGTGGCCCACTCGCCAGCCACGAAAAGCTTGAACCTGTAGTCTGGTTTCACGACTTTTCCGTCACCGATCTCGTCGCACGGAATCATCGTCTTCAGGATATCAATGATTTGATCGGGTGCAGATGATTCAAAGGCCCGCCCCGTCTTCAGTTCCACAAACGACGCTTGTTGAATCTTTGAATTGACGATCGTCCTGGGTAACGTTGCATTGCTGCATCCAAAAACCGACATCAGCGGAATCATCAGCAACAACATTCGTCGGAAACGAAGATCGTCCAGTTCATTCCGCATTCGATTTTCTCCAATGCAAACTTTCTAAAACCGAGAAACGTTCGTGTGCCTTACGACTTTGGCCGCGATGCTCTGAGGTGCAGTTCTTTCAACTGTTCTGCATCGACTGCTCCGGGCGCCTCTGTCATCATATCGGTAGCTCTTTGCGTCTTGGGAAACGCGATGACTTCGCGGATATTGTCCAAGCCTGCCAGCAGCATCACCCAGCGATCAACGCCCAGTGCGATCCCACCGTGTGGCGGAGCACCGTACTTCAGGGCATTGAGCAAGAACCCAAATCGGTCTTCTGCGGTTTGCTCGTCGATCCCCAGCAGCTCAAACACCTGTGATTGTGACGCAGGGTCGTGGATCCGGATGGTGCCACCACCGGCTTCGCTACCGTTGATCACCAAATCGTAGGCTTGTGCGCGACAGGCCTCTGGTTGTTCGGTAAGTTTCGACAGGTCCTCGGCCAAAGGTGCAGTGAACGGATGGTGCATTGCATGCCAATTACCAGTTTCCGCATCCTTCTCGAACATCGGAAAAGCGGTTACCCAGCTGCAGTTCAATTCATCGGGGTCGATCAATTCCAGTTCGGTCGCCATTCGCTTTCGCAAACCAGCCAAACCTTTGCAGGTGACTTCCCAAGTATCGGCCAAGAACAACAGCAAGTCACCATTTTCGGCTTCCATCAGCGTTTTGACTTCGGCCAAATGTTCTTCATCAAAGTTCTTGGCGATCGGACTCCAGAGCGACCCATCATCTTCGACGCGGAACCAGGCTAGTCCCTTGGCACCGAAGTCTTGTTTGACATATTCGGTCAAGGCATCGATTTGGCGTCGTGAGAATTTCGTTGCAGCATCTTTGACATTGATGCCGCGCACGAATCCGCCATTGTCCACGGTGCCTCTGAAAACGCGGAAGTCAGTTTTCTTTGCCACGCTTGAAACGTCCACCAATTCCATTCCGAATCGCAAGTCCGGCGCGTCGTGACCGAATCGGCGCATGGCTTCGTCATAAGTCATCCGCGGAAGCGGGAGTTGGACTTCTTTGCCCAGCACTTCTTTGGCAACTTTGGCGACCAAGCCATCGATCAGCCCCATCACATCGTCTGAATCAACGAATGACATTTCCAAGTCCAATTGCGTGAACTCAGGTTGTCGATCGGCACGCAAGTCTTCATCCCGGAAACACTTGGCCAGTTGAACGTAGCGGTCAAAGCCAGCGACCATCAGAATTTGTTTGTACAACTGTGGCGATTGCGGCAAAGCGTAAAAGCTGTTGGGGTGCACGCGACTGGGAACCAGATAGTCACGCGCTCCTTCGGGCGTGCTGCGTCCTAGAATCGGAGTTTCAACATCGATGAAATCGTGTTCGGCAAAGTAGTCTCGCATCGATTTGATAATCTGGCTGCGCATGATCATGCCGCGCTGCATCTCGCTACGACGCAAATCCAAAAAGCGATACTTCAGCCGAAGGTCTTCGCCGGGCAAGTCAGGTTGGCTGGGAGTGAACGGAGGCGTTTCGCACACATTCAGAATTTCGATTTGATCGCAGCGCACTTCGATTGCGCCGGTGTCCAGCTTTTCGTTCGTCTTGCCTTCTAGTCGCGGAGAGACTTTGCCTTTGACCAGGATCACGCTTTCGGTTGGCACGCGACCGGAAGCATCAATTTTGTCTTTGTCGGCTTCGGGTGGCCCGATAACAACTTGAGTAAGTCCATAGCGATCGCGGAGGTCGATAAAGACGCTGCCACCGTGATCACGTTTGGATTGCACCCATCCGCAGAGAGTGACTTCGTTACCGATATCTTCTTTGCGGAGCTGGCCGCAGGTGTGGGTGCGTAGCACGTTTAAAAGTTTGGTTGTAAGTTGAAAGAATCTGAGCTATTTGTTATTCGGCGTTCAGATTCTACGAGAAAAGCACGCAATCGTAGAGGGCAGTCATTCAATAAAAACAGCGTCCCTGCCTTGGCATGGACGCTGTTTCGTTTTTTCGTATTGTCTATCAGCTCTAGCTGGTAGACGCTTCTGGGTCTGCGGAATCGTTTTCTTCGCCTCGTCGGGCAGGGAATGCGACCAGAAGCAGCAGGTAAAGCACCGCCATCACCGCTGGGACAATCGCGGTAACTCGCAAGGCCATACGGCTACCGTGAAGCGTTGCTTTTGATACTGGTTCTTTGTCAACTTCGGCGAATTCCTTGTTTTTCATCCACCAATCGCCTTGTTCCTTCAAGCCTTTGAACGCATCAGTATCAATCGCCTTACCTGCGATTTCCACATCACTCAAAACCTTCTTTCCACTGTCCTCCAGCATCCCTGCCTTCGCTCCATCGATTCCAGTGATTACGGGGAACATTAGAAAGCCATTGGGATTCGGAGCTTTGACACGCCCATAAGTTTCAGGGTTCTTTTCCTGGAGGTATTGGGATGCAAAGTAATCTTGCTTGTATCCAATTCCTGGTCCGCCAAGCAGGCCTGCCGATGTCATACCAGCAAACCCCATCAAAGCCATCGCAACTGTTGCACTTTGCGGGAATCGTTCTCCGACGACTCCAAGCATAGTCGGCCAAAGGAATGTTTTACCGATGCCGTAAATAGTCATCGCAAGGAACATGAATGGAGTGGAATTGCCGATGCTAATAAGGTACAGCCCGACTGCACCGATAATGGCACTGACCAAAAGCAAACCTAGAGAGCTGATTTTGTGGACGATCGGACCTGCGAAGAACCGAAGTGCTGTCATCAGCAAAGATGTGTAGATGAACAGAACCGTTCCGAGATCAGCATTGCTCAGAATGTTACCTGTGATTTTGTTGATCCAACTGTCGGTTCCAAGTTCAACGTAACCAACACAAGCGTGTGTCAGCAGCAGGATAATGAAGAACGGCCCAATCAACTTTGCGAACATACCGCCGTAAGAAATACTACCTTCCTCAGCTGCTGTTTTGGGAAACGCTTCTTTCAAGGCAATGAAGCCGTAAAGCAAAACAGGGATCAGGAACGTTGCCATCAAAATTTCCCAACTCACCATGCCCTTTGCAAAGACAATGAAGCCCCCGATGACCAAACCGGCTGGCCAACCTGCGTGCAAAATATTCAGGTAGTGAGTTTTCTGTTCTGGATAAATCGTTGCTGTAAGTGGATTGATGACTCCTTCGCAAATCCCATTTCCGACTGCGAAGATAAACATCGAAATATACAACAACATGTAAACCGCATCCTTGCCAAACGAATTGAACACCGGCGTCGCGGCGAACAACATGACGGCAGACACGACATGACAAACCAATGCCAAAATCATCAGCTTCTTGTAGCCCACTAGGTCGATCAGGAATCCTGCGATCAGAATCACGATCCCGAATCCGAGCAGACCGCCACCCGTGATCTGCCCCAGTTCGGTCATTGTAAATCCGTACTTACTGGACCAAATTTCAAGCAGGCCACCGCGGACGGCAAAGCCAATTCCAGCGGCAATGAGGGTCAAGAACCCTGCGGTGAGAAGTTTCTTTCGGTTTTCCATGTCGCACTAAGGAGTCAGGAGGGGATGATTGGTTTTGTTCTGTCCAAGATGCTGGCAAGCCAACATGCGTCGGTCAAGTCAAACAAAGCGTCTTTGGTTAGTAGAAGAAAGTAATTCCTGACGCTCTCCGTTACCACTAGCACGCTTGGTATACTCAGTG
>CAYNNP010000339.1:0-5567 GCA_964398215.1 uncultured Pirellulaceae bacterium
GGCTGAACACAAAGTTAATCTTGCCAAGCTCGCTCAAGTGATTGGGGAATCGTCCCATTTTCTGCTTGAACCGCTTCACTGCGACCGCCACTCTTGCGATTTCTTGCTGGGCATACTGGTGCTCGAATGGATGTGCGGGCGCAATGAAATTGTGGTTTTGATTGACAAATGGAAATTGCAAAATCTGCTCCATGCTCGGTTTTGGCTTTCGATCTCGCAAATCTTTGCTTGAGGCTCGTGCCTTATTGGTATTAATTCCAAAGTCCAAGAACCTTGTTGCCAAAATATCCAATCCGTTGCTGGGGCCAATCAATATTTTGTTTTGAAGGCGGCGTTCTTCGAAAAAATGCGGACTTGAAGTAACGCCAAACGCGTCCTCCAGCGTCACTTTCTTCCAGCCTCTTTCGTAGTCCGCTGCGAATTGCGACGACGGTTCTGGTATCGCAAGCACATCCTCAATTTCTATCAATTGCTGTTCGGTCCATAACTCTTCACGTTGCAGAGTCGCGGCCACGATAGCGGTCATTGCCTCGACCCAGCGTCGTCTGGAATTCGCTGATCCCATAGTGATCTGCTGGCGACAACTGCGCTCGAAAACAGAAAAAAATTTGAGCGCTCGAATCGCACGTTCAGGTTCTGACTTGTGAATCGCGTCGATGCATTCACATTGAATCAATCGCAGCAGACCTGCTGAATTATTCGTAAAGCTAAAAGTGGACCAGTAAGAATAGTCTTCAGGTTGCCATGTACGAGCTAGTTCGGGCGCGACGGATTTCAGTTGTGCCAAGATCGGCGTTCCCTGACGTGCGTACTCGTCATAAAACTCCTCTGGTGGATACTCTGACCAAGGCGTAAACGGTTCACCGTAGTCGGATGCGGCATTCACTTCGTATGATAATTCCTCCGCTGCAACAGTGATCCGCGTCAACTTGCTGGTCAGTTCTCGAGACATGCGTTGGTCGTATGTCTGCACAATCGATTCGGAAATTGAATCGCTGCCATACAGCGCTTTGATTTCCTGTTGCAACTTCACGCCATTGAGTCGCCAATCGATTGCTGCCCAAATCGCCAACAGTATCAGCAAAGCGGTTGGCAGGGTTGTCGCAAGCAAATACATCCAATCTCTTGAAGTCTTGGCTTGTCGTTGTGTTGACAGGTCATTCATCTGACGCCTCGCTGCCATGATTGATGATGGAGGAACGCAATTTTTCGATTTCGGATTCCCACTGCATGCCCCAGAATAGGGCGGGAATCGTGTAATATCGGGCGACTGATTGGATTGCTGGGAAATTCCGATAGCGCGGGCTCAATGGGCCGGCCTGGAATCCATCGGGTCCGATCAGATGTTCATGAAGCGTCCGCGTCCACTGGTCGTCTCGGTTGCCATTCTCAATCGCAACCAGCAAAATCTCAATCAATTTGTCGACGTACCCAGCTTGCAGAGCATCTGCAATTCGCGGCGCGTGGATGTTGTAGTTGCGATGAAAGGAGTATTTGCCCATCTCGTGCTTGGGCCGGTAGCTGGCGATTCCAATAAAGTTCATCCGTAACTCAGGATTCTCCTGGTTTTCCAGCCAGTGTCGCCAAGTGACCAGTAAAGCACGACGCCGATCTCTGTTGCGCTGATCAATTGACGGTAGGCAACCGACCAACTCGGAATAGAAATCCTGATCCTTGTAGTCGTTCATGAGATCACTCTCTAATGCATCCAGCAATTTGATCTCCAAACGATCTGCTATTTCCTGGTCGTACAGCGCGTTGCTTTGGCGTAGTCCACGGATCGCAAAAGCGACCGTTTGCAGCCAGGGACGAAAGTTTTTGATGGCCAGTGCAGGATCGCTTTTCAACGTAGATTCTGCCAATACGCGCTGCATGTCAAAATCGATTAATGGGACGCCGGCCTCCGCAGACAACGCTGTGTTCTTATCAAGTCGACGAAGATCCAAAAATCGCTGCCAAGGCTTGATGTCGGAGATTTGTGTTGGGGGGTCATCCATTTCTAGGTCGGCAGTGCCGAATGCTTTGACAGACAATGAGTTGTTCGATTCCTTGCGATCCAAGTCGTCTACAGGATCATTTCCAAACTGATCGTTGTTTGATTTCCACTCCAATGCAGGCTCCGTATAGAGACGAAAGGCATGACCATTTGAATGAGGCTTGCCCGCGACTTCGTCAAGCAAACTGGCACGCCGATCGGGATCCATCTCTGTTGCCAGCATCACCGTGACGCCAGCGGGAAGAAGCGGGGTTAACATCAAGACCAAAAGTACTGCTGCGCCAACCAGATAAGACCAAGGGCGATCACGTCCGTCCATGTAACGCTTCATCATGATGCGCGTGACCAGCATCGGCAATATTCCAAGCATCCCTACCAACCACAGTGGTGCATCAAAGTCATGCATGGAAACCGCCAACCAACCAATCATCAATCCAGACGCGATCGGCGCCAAAATGACCGCAACCGAAGTCATGCGGAATACCTGCGAAACCAACTGCGATATCGAATAAACCCAAAAACACAGCATGCCCACCGTTAACGGGCTGATGTTTACGTCGGATGAATTCAGGACCAGGGGAATGTAAATCGCTATCGCAGCAGAGCAAGCAGCAATGCCGACCAGATGCCTTCCCCAGTAGACCGCGCCGGCATTGATACCGCGGTCGGCAAAGAAACGCACCTTTTTGAATCCACCATCGTCTTTGAACGCCAGGACTGCTAACCAAGAAACCGCAAAGAGCCCTACGAAAGGTAGTAGCACGACCGCAATGCTTAAACTCTTTGCGAAAGCTACCATGTGGAATTCGCTGTAGACCAACAAGGCAAACAAGCCCATGACAACGAATCGTGAGTGACGCCACGTTTGCCAAATGATGGGCGCCAACTGGGTTCCGAATCTTGGCATCGTTGCAAGCGATAGTTTTGCCGGCAACGGCTGCGCCGAAACCACACCCGATACTTGAGGCGCGGGCGTCGGCGAAAGGACGTCCACACCACACCGGTATCCAAGCACCGAGAACAAAAATGTAAGCAGCAAGGAAAAGATAAGCCCAAACGTGGTCAATTCATCAGGTTGAAACAGACGGCCAAAACTACTGCCAAGCTGGTTGCAAATTTCCATAGCAACCATGGGCAACACCGCGCATGCGATTAAAAGCAACAGCGACTGGAATTGGTTTTTGATTCTCCACGAACTATAGAATCCTGCTGCGAGGATCATGAATGTATAGGCCATGATTGCAGGATAGCGGCCGGAACCAGCGATGTTCGCCTGATGCCAGTTGTTTGCAATGATGGATCCGTTTTCATTGACAAGACGCGATGGTCCATCCATCACCCCAATCAACACCAGGGCAATCACCCACATCAGCAGCAGCCCTCCCACTGCCAAAGCGAATTTCTGCAACACCAGTGCCTTGGGGATGATTGGCAGCGAAGATAACCATCGCATGGTTCCCTGATCGCGTTCGTATCCCACCATCACCGCCCCAGCGCCCGTTGCAAACAGTCCCGGAATCGCCAACAAAGGCATCTCGATCCGGCCATCTAGCCAATTGAAATATTGACTCGCGATGGCGTGGCAAACCACCATCAAGACTGCGATCACGGCCAACGCGAAAATCAGTGGAAGCAGTTGACGCGTCTCTTTCCACCACGACCAGCGGTTGCGCAGCAAGTCGCCGATTGTCAGATTTGTCCCCGCAACTTCGTTCATGATGCTGTCTCCACTTGCGCAGGGCTAGGCTCATCCGTAAACGCCAAAGGAGCGTCGTGAGAGGTGCAGGCAACGAAAATTTCTTCCAGCGTCGCCAAACGTTGACGGATATTGATCACGCCAGGCAAATCACGGACCGCATCCAACATCCCTGGTTTCAGGTTGCGGACAAACAATTCACGCGACCGCCCCTCAACCTGCTCACTCAGAACATCCGCTTCTGAAGGCAAGACAGGCAGGGCTCGCACCGGATCTTCTACGTCGATCACGACATGAAAAATCGACTCGCGGATCTCTGACAGGGAACCAATCAAACGAATCTTTCCACGATGCAAAATCGCGATCGTATCGGCAACCCGTTCGACTTCTGCGATTTGATGGCTGGAAAGGAAAACGGTTTGCCCCGTTGCGGCGCGGTCAATCATGCTTTCCAAGAAACTCTTTCGTACCTTCGGGTCCAATCCCGAAGTGGGTTCGTCCATCACCAGCAAACCCGGGTCGTGCGCCATCGACAACGACAAGGCAACTTTCGCACGCTGACCTTTGCTGAGATGACAAATCTTTTGATGCATCGAAACTTCGTAGCGGTCAATCGATTCCTGGTAGCGAACAACGAATTGAGGATCGTAGAACGAACCGGTGAATCCGCCGATTTCTGCGACCGTCATCCAGTCGTACAAAGCCGGAGAATCTGATACGTAACCGATCTTTCGCCGTACCGCTTGCGTGTCGGTCAACGGACTCAAACCAAACACCGTGCACGATCCCGATGTTGGTTTCTGAAAGCCAGTTAAGATGCGAATCAGAGTCGTTTTGCCTGCCCCATTCTCGCCCAGCAAAGCAAACACGGTCCCGGGCATGATCTGCAAATCGACACCAGCCAGCGCATTGCAGCGTTTGAATCGCATCGTCAATGATTCGGTCGATATGACTGGTTCCATCGAAGAACTCTTTGATACTTGGAAGGTGACTTTAGAAAAGTGTTTGGCTTAGGAAGCGTCTGATTCCAGTGATGTTTGGTGAACCGACGGCTGGGTTTTGCAGAGTTTGCGCAAGTGTTTGTCGACCAAAGAACGGATGCGTTTTTCGTCCAAACCCGAATGCCATGCTTCGGAGAGCGTTGCCCCGATCCGCTCGCCAAGCGCGCTCTCACGTTCCCGACGACACAAAGCAACCGCATCGTCACGAACAACCATGCCCCGCCCGCGAAGCGTTTCGATCACCCCGTCAGCTTGCAGCTCAGAAAATGCCCGCGCGACCGTGTTCGGGTTGATCGTAAGTTGGCCGCTCAGCACACGGGCGCTAGGCAACAATTGCCCGGGCGTGAGTGTGCCAGCTGCGACGGCAAACTTAATCTGCCGCACGATCTGCTGATAAATCGCCACATCGTTGTGGACATCAATCGATAAAAACATCGGAAGACCCGTTAAAAACCACTGTGTTTGGTTCACTAGTCCGATAGTACACCAGGCAGGCAGTCAATACAAGAGGTGATTTCTAGGAATTTCGATTCGCCGACGAACCAGCGCAGGTCGGCTCACGCAACTAGAAGTAATTGGGACTTTCGGTTAGCCCGGCCAAGAACGCTGGTCTTATCTACGGATGCTTGGCCCAAGAGCTCGAAAACACCGAATTACCCAACAGCGAAGCTGTTTAACAACACAGCCTGTGGTCGCGCAGCGCACCACAGGTCGTTTGACCAAATCCACCAACCCAAACCCTGAAAGGGTTTCACAACAGGCCCGTTTGTCGAACACCTTCGGCGTTCATCGATAATCCACCACCAAACGTTGCGGTCAAGATTCTTCAGGTTGCATGCGGTGCAAAAAGTACACGTTGATGTTTTCACGAAAC
>CAYNNP010000340.1:0-5565 GCA_964398215.1 uncultured Pirellulaceae bacterium
GGGCTAACGCCCAAGGCTATATGCTGTCGCCACTTCGTGGCTGGCGAAAGGTGCTGCAACATCCGTTTCTAAACGGACACTCGTTTGTGGGGCCACCGCAATTTGTGGTTTTGAAAAACTGAACACCCCGCAAAAGCGCAACTTCATAACTCACGCTTCGGGTTACCAAAATGACACCGAATCAAAAACGGATTCATTCCGCCACGTAAATCGTTAAAACCCGTAATTCTTAACACGTGACCTAAGGTGTCCGGGCGTATGCGATGAATGGGATGTCGGGCAGAGGAGCCCAGGAATCTCATTTTCAAAAAGGAAGTTACGATGGCTAAGTTTTACGCACAGTGTGGACCCGTTCGGATGGTTTTGACTGCATGGGATACTGAGGGAGCAGCCCTTTCGCTGATCGATTCCGCACTTCAGCCACATCTCTGGATCTACTCTGATTCAAGCATTGCCAATCGTGATCGCAAGTCACACTTGATGATCGAAGCCCTTTTGCACTTGGATTCGTCAGTAAAAATCAGCGAGCAAGGATTCGACCGAGACGACGCGAAGCAGATCGAAGTCCCCGAGCTGATTCAGTATTGGCACCGGTTGATGGTGAGTTTGAACCGGCTCGTGCGATCATCGGTTGTACGTGACGAGGTGGAAGAATGTGCCTATGAGCCTGAATTTGATTATGTCGATGCACCAAAACCTCGTTAGGTTCTTTCACGGATCGCAAAAAATTGCACCACCAAAAATTGCATCTCCTGTTCGGCGGCAAACAGAATTGTATATTGACGGCTCTGGGCGACACGGCCCTGAGTTTTCACTATCCACGATTTGCATCTAGGCAGAACATTGAAAGAAGCGGTTGTTGACTTTTCTAAGTTTGAATCTGGCGAGCTCGTTGGTGACTTGCAGGCGGTTCTGGATACAAATCCTCATCGGCATGAAATGAGATTGCTTGATGGGATCCTGTATCACGATGAACAACATGCAGTCGGTTTTCGTGATGTCGGCCATGATGAATTTTGGGTTCGCGGCCATTTTCCAGATCGGCCGTTGATGCCCGGTGTGCTGATTTGCGAATGTGCAGCACAGTTGTCTTCCTACTTTGCACTCAAGTACAAACTCGTAGACAATGGCTACGTTGGTTTGGGTGGGCTTGAAAAAGTACGGTTTCGCGGACCGGTGACTCCGGGGGACCGATTGATTGTGATGTTGAAACTTGGCAAAGTGCGCCGCAATCGATTGTTCTCAGCAGACTTCCAAGGATTCGTCGACAAATCCCTTGTCGTCCAAGGCGTTGTCACAGGCGTCGCATTGGGCGAATGAATCGCGATTGAAATTCGCTAACCCGCTTCGGGCGACACAACTACTCGGCCGATTCGACCGGCGGCGGGTTCAGATACTTGTCAATCTTCGCTGGCAGTTTGAATATCGCTGTGTTGGCAGCCGCAGCGATTAAGAACACCAGACCCAGCGTACCGACGATCTTTAACACAGCGCCGTTCGCGTCCTTATTCATCACTGACCGATCACTGGTCAACCAAAGTAAGACGCCTGCGATCAACGGCGAAAAAACGACCGCGATGACTTGAGCGACGATGATTGCGGGCGTTGAATCGAAACGCAAAACCGTCATTGCGATTGCGACAAACATGCCCATCAACAGATTCACTGCTGTCAAAATTCTTGGCCACTTGTCAGTCGGTTTGCTGCCCAGACTGAATCCATCGGCCGCCATGAAACCACCAATCATTGCGTTGATCAAAAACGACGAATAAGCAGCACAGAAGAGTCCAAGGCAAAAAATCAACTTTCCGCTTTCACCGAACGTTGGCTTCAAAGCTTCACCGACCGCTGCCGCATCCTTTAGCTGCACTTCTTGACCGGGCTGATGAAGTCCAGCGGCTGCGGTTGAAATCAAAACCACCGTGATCACCGCCATGATCACAGAACCGATTCGGGCATCGATGATCGCGTCTTTGACCTGGTCTTTCCCCCATCCTTTTTGCCGCACCAAGTAGGCTTGGTAAAACGCTGCCGCCGCGATGAATGTTGTTCCGATCAACCCTAGCAGAGCCAAATCGACTTTCGCGACTTGAGGAATCAGTCCCTTTGCCATCGCGACAGGGTCTGGCCCCAACGCGCATAGATTCACGACAAACGAAATCAACATCAGCCCGACGAAAGCCATCATCAATCGCTCGAACCACGAATACAAATCTTTAAAGGCAAACAGAAACACGATTGCAATCGCATTGAATGCGACCACCAAACCAGCGACCAGCATCGAATAGTCTTGAGACGAATTGGGATCGCCGGATTTCACCAACGTCTCAAAAACAGAAGCCACCGCGATGTTATTGCCGGCTTGAAAGGCCATGCAGATAATCATCACGCTGATGCCAACCGTCGCAGCTAACCAGCCTCCGACCTTTTGCCGAATCAAATCACAAGGCGACTGATCGGCTACCGACCCGAGCTTTGCACCCATCATCATGTAGGCTTGCATGAAAACCACGCTCACGATCACGACCCACAACATCGCGTAGCCATGATTGGCTCCCACGGTTGAACTGGTAACGATGCTGCCGGGACCAACGACAACACACGCTGTGATCAACCCCGGGCCGATGCGTGAAAAAACTGATCGCTTCTGTAGTTCCGTCATCTCTTTTCCGATGTTTAAAAATCCAAGGCTCGCCGCACGATCTCACGCACATCCTTGCTCAGGTCTGGTTTTTCCGCGATCGCTTGCAACTGTGTTTTCATTTTGCCCTGCCGCTCCGAATCGTAACGTTTGTATCCGTTCATCAGCGAAACCAAGCGGGCGGCAAGCTGCGGATTATTGGAATCGATTTCCTGGATGAACTTTGACAGAAGCTCATAACCTGCCCCATCGGCCTGATGAAAACGAACCTGGTTTGCCCCAAAAGTCGCCAACAGCGCGCGGACGCGGTTCGGATTCAGCAGCGTAAAGTCTGAATGTTGTGCGAGCGATTGGACTGTCGATATCACATCGTCGCGTTTACTGGCGGCTTGGACAGCGAACCACTTATCCAAGACCAATTCATCGTGTCGCCAGCGCTCGTAAAAATCGGCAAGCGGACCGGCGGAATGCTCTGGCCCCAGCTCCACCAACGCACAAAGCGCGGCCTGCGAATCCGTCATATTGTCCGCATCAGCGAATTGCTTTTTCGCAAAACCAATCGACTCATCGTTTTTCGTCGTCATCAAAAATGCCAGCAGTGTGTTTTTCAATCGTCGCCGATTCACAGAATCCTGTGTCTTGCTGAACTCGTCTTTTGATAACGATACAAACAGCTCTTTCATCGCCGCATAGTGCGATTCCGCGATACGTTTCTTCAGGAACTCGCGAGCCTGGAAAATCGCGTCGGAATCGACCACCGCCATCTCCTGCGCCAAGGTCGATTCGCCTGGCAACGTCAGCAACAGACTTCGGTAGGCACCGTCCATCTCGGGCCCAGAGAGCTGCGAGCCAACGGTTTCGACAAACAAATCAAGGCTTGATTGCACACCAGCAGGAATGTCGTTCACCCCACTCTCGCACAGCGCCAGCAGCAAACGTGTTGCCAAATTCTGGCCGGCTTCCCATCGATTGAACGTATCGGTGTCTTGCGCCATCAGTGTGGCCAATTCTTGATCGCTACGTTCGTAGCTAAGCCGCACAGGCGCTGAAAAGCCTCGCAAAATCGACACGACCGGCTGCGATTTCAATCCCACCAAAGTGAACGACTGCTGAGTTTGTTCCATCAACAGTGTCCGCGTGCCCGGCGTTGCAGATTCGTTTTCGCCTTGCAGCGCCACGGCAACTTCATTCGCAGAATCGTCCAGCAATCCGACGCTGATCGGAATCGGCACCGGCTGACGATCGCTCGCACCAGGAATCGACTCGGGGAGCGAAGGATAGGATTGCTCAAATGAAATCGTCAGCGAATTGTCACTTTCATTCCATGACGTCGCTGCATTCAAATCGGGAGTTCCGGCCTGCGAGTACCATCGATCAAACCGTGAAAAATCACAATCGTTGGCGTCCGCCATCGCGGCGCGAAAGTCATCACAGGTCACCGCAGCGCCGTCATGACGCTGGAAATACAAATCCATTCCGCGCCGGAATCCTTCGGGTCCCAACAGCGTGTGGTACATCCGAATGATCTCCGCGCCCTTGTTGTACACAGTTGCGGTATAAAAATTGTCCATCGAAATGTACGACTCCGGCCGGATCGGATGAGCCATCGGGCCGCTGTCTTCGGGAAACTGCCTGGCTCGAAGGGTAACGACATCGTCAACGCGTTTGACCGCAGCAGACGTCTGATCGGCAGTGAATTGTTGGTCACGAAAAACCGTCAAGCCTTCTTTGAGTGTCAACTGGAACCAATCCCGACACGTGACCCGGTTGCCAGTCCAGTTGTGAAAATACTCGTGAGCGATGACCCGTTCGACGCCCAAGAAATCGTCGTCGGTCGCAGTTTCCGGTGACGCCAAAACGTACTTGGAATTGAAAACGTTCAGGCCTTTGTTTTCCATCGCGCCCATATTGAAATCGTTCACGGCCACGATCATGTAAATGTCCAGATCGTACTCCAGCCCAAACACTTCCTCGTCCCACTTCATCGATTTTTGCAGCGACACAAGCGCATGTTCGCACAGCTCGATGTTCTTTGGCTCGACCCAAATCTCCAACACGACTTCGCGACCAGAACACGTCGTGAACGTGCCGCGATGGCACTTCAGATCGCCAGCAACCAGTGCGAACAAGTAACTCGGTTTGACATGCGGGTCTTCCCAAGTCACTTCGTGCCGTCCGTCGTCCAAGTCCGCCGACGCGACGCGGTTTCCATTGGACAGCAAGATCGGAAAAGCGGTCTTGTCGCCTCGCAGCGTGACCCGAAACTTTGTCATCACATCGGGACGGTCCATGAAGTACGTGATTGACCGAAACCCCATGGCTTCGCACTGAGTACAAAAATTGCCCGACGAGAGATACAAACCATAGAGTGATTTGTTGGATTCCGGATCGATCTGGACCTTGGTGGTCAAAACGAATTCGTCCGGCAATTCGTCAATGATCAATTGCGTTGCTGTCTGTGTGTATTGCTGATCCGAAAGTGCATTGCCATCGACGGCAACAGACAGCAACTCCAAACTCTTGCCATCCAATTCCAACGCAGTTCCGCTGGCCTCGGAGTTCCGGCGAAGCTTGATCGTGGCGGATACCTGAGTCGCTGTTGGATCCAGGTCAAACTCCAACTGCACATCATCGATCCAAAAATTCGGCGGCTGGTAGTTCTTGCGTAAAACAGTGGCAGATTCAGTGGCAACAGACATTGGAAACAACACGCGTTTTAGAAAGGAGAGACAATCAGTGTGCCCAGTGTACCGATTGGACACGCACGCCGTCGACTGACTAGTTGCTCTTTTAAGTCAGGCATTGGTTTTTGGTAACCCGAAGCACGTTAGTCCCGAAGGGACGGCATGTTGTAGCCACGGGTGTAAACCCTTGTCTTTACCCACAACTTTGACCGCAATCCTTTCGATTTTTTCAGTGTGAAA
>CAYNNP010000341.1:0-5551 GCA_964398215.1 uncultured Pirellulaceae bacterium
GCGACTCCTTTGCACTCCGGCACAACGGTGTCGGCGCTTTCGTAAAGACGATTCCATTGATATCGCCAGGAGAACTCGCGGAGATCCTCTTGATCGTCTACTGGGATCCATGATGCCAGAATCTGTTCGATACGTTTCTGCTCACCGTTTTGTCCACGGTAAAGCTGATCGGCAAGCTGCATGTCGGATGCGTACAGTTCGCGGCGTCGCTGTTTGGCGAGCGTCTCTTCGCGAAGCTTCGCTTCTTCGGCGAATGCTCTCTCTTTGTTTGCGTTCTGCTCTGCCTTCTGGGCTTTGTCTCGTTCAGTGTTGGCTTCGTCGCGTGCATCCTGAGCTACCAGCGTTTGTCGTTTAGCTTCGCGGGCCTGCCAAGCAGTGGCGACGATCCCGGCAATCAGGATCGCGAGCGCGGCGGCTCCTAGTCCAAGCGTGACTCGAAACCGTGCACGTTGGACTTCTGACTTTCGAAGTTTGGTTTCGACGGATGCGAGATAACCGGAAACTTGTTCGGCTAGCGCGCTGGCATCCTTAGGACGATCGCTCGGTTCGACCTCGAGGCAATGCTTAGCCAATGTGATCAGTTCGGCGTCAGCTCCGCATTCATCCAGTCGAGCGAAACAATCGCCCAGTTTTCCGCGACTGGCCATGCGATAAATCTGCGTGCCATCATCGGCGACATAGGGTGGCTTGCCAGTCAGAATCTCCGCTAGGATCGCTCCGAGCCCAAACACGTCGGCTCGCTGATCGAGCATGTCGATTTCACCGAGCGCCTGCTCCGGCGGCATGTAAGCCGGTGTGCCCATCACGCTGCCCATCTGAGTTTCGGATCCACCCGATCCTCCCGCCGTGCCGAATGATCCGATGGCTGCGGGACTCTCGCTACCCGAACTGCGTAGGGTCTGGATAATGCTGGCGCCGTCATGAGTTTGCCGAGCCTTCTTTTCATCCGCGACACCTCCCTCGGCGAGGACTTTGGCCAATCCCCAATCCATCACTTGAACTTCGCCGAATGCACCGACCATGATGTTGGCGGGCTTCAAATCACGATGGATAACGCCGCGACTGTGGGCATACGCCATCGTCTCGCAAATCTGTTTGAAGATGCCAATCAACTTGCTGCCATCTTGTCGCACGTTGTCGCGATCGGCTAGTTGCTTGGACAGCGTGTCGCCCTTGACCAGCTTCATACTCATGTAGGGCCGCTCGTCGGCGAATTGCCCAATGTCATAAACCGGTGCGATACCCGGATGTTGCAGTTGCCCACTGATTTGGGCTTCTTCCATAAAGCGCTGGACGACTTCCGGTCGATCTTTGTGCGACGTCAATAGGACTTTGACCGCCAGATCGCGACCGATATCGACATCGCGCCCGCGCAGAATCGCGCCCATACCGCCTCGGGCAATCTCGGCATCTAAACGGTAACGGCTGTTGCTCGGTTGCCTCGGAATCTCCTGTGAACTGGGACGTTGGATTGGTCCATCGGGCTGTTTTTCTTCACGCAAGGAAACGCTGGGGACATCAGCCATGGTCGCGTCCATCAACCGTAAAACACTCTGGTTGGCCTCCGTCAGGGCGACAGTAGCACTTGGTACCACCGGGGATTCGGCCAAGGGTTGTTGAAAGAAAACGGAGTCCGTTTCGGCCGCTGCGAGCAATTTCTCGACTCGCTGTCGCAATTGCGGATTCTCGCCGCAAGCCTGATCTAGAAAGGCCGAACGTTCGTCGTTGCCTTCGAGCTTCCGAGCTTCCCGGAAAATCGTGACTTCACTTGAATTTTCTGCTGTCATTACCTCACCTTTCATTGACCCGAATGATCACTGTACGGGCAGTGCGAGATGCAGCGTGATTTGACCCGGCAGAAACAGAGATTTTTTGAGATTTTAAAGTAGCACCAATAGTAGCTCGCCTCTCCGAGGCGTGAGGTTCGTGGTTTTGGCTTTCAAAATAGCTCGCCGCTCCGAGGCGAAAATCGCTAGGCTCACGGCTCGGAGCCGTTTCGTTGCCGATCTCACGCCTCGGAGAGGCGTGCTACGATGAAGGCGAGAGCCTATCAATGCAAAACGCCTCGGAGAGGCGTGCTACTTTGGGCGTGCTACTCTGTTACTCCTCCAATTCCACCCGCAGCCAAGCCTTGGCGAAGGCCCAGTCTTCGTCGGCTGTCGATGTCGCGATTCCCAGTGCTCGAGCCGACTCTACGTGCGTCAGCCCTGCAAAGAAACGCAGACGCACCAGTTCGGCCATTCGGGGATGTTTCGATTCCAGCTTTTCCAGCACATCGGACAACTCCAGAACATCGAACTTTCGCTGGGGCGTTTCGCGAAGTGCGACCGACAGATCCATCCTTTGATAGTTGCCTCCCGCTTTGAGACTCTTTTTCCGACGAGCGTTCTCTACCAGAATTCGCTGCATGGCTTTGGCGGCGGCACCAAAGAAATGCCCGCGTCCGTTCCATCGTATGTTGGCTGCATCGGCACCTAGCAGTCGGATCCAAGCTTCATGAACCAAGTCCGTAGCTTGAATGGTCTGTCCAGGTTTCTCATAGGAAAGTTTTGCCGCTGCAAGTTTGCGAAGCTCGGCATACACCAAGGGCAACAATTGATCAGCGCCAGAGTCGTCTCTGGACTCAAGGTCGGTCAGGATCTTGGTTATGTTGGTCATAGTTGGGTAGGTTGCCTCTCAAAGTAGCATAGCTCTCCGAACCGTTTCCACATCCTTCGCCTCAGAGAGGCGAGCTACTATAAACTGCCATAGTAGCACGGCTCTCCGAGCCGTTTTTATGATGCAAATCGCCTCCGAGAGGCGATCTACTATGCGATCTACTTTGCAGGCTCTATTACAAACTCTAGATACTCACCCGGGATCGGCGGGGCACCCGGTTTTGGTGGTTCGTTGCCGGGCATTTGCCAGGTGACGGAGAGGTGGTCTTTTCTGCTGTCTTCCTTCATCAGGGCTTTGACGGCGTAGCGTTTTCCGGCTTCCAGATGGATCGATTTCGAGACGGTACTTGGGTTCTAAAGTAGCTCGCTAATTTCTTTGTCACAACTTCCTAGTTCGATGTGTCAGAAATTGGAAGATCAGTTTGTGAAGCGTCGATCCCGATCAGCGCAGCCGCCTCGCGGCGGACAACTTCCGTCTGTTGCCAGTCGAGCCAGAACCCGCCAATTGATTTCCGCAGGTCAGTTTCCCACGCATGTTGTCGATCTTGAGCGTCGAGGAATGCCGCTCGAGCCGCTTCGGAATCTCCCAGTCGGTGGTGGGCCATGGATGCGAAGTACTGGCACATGCTTCCGTTGCCGATAAATCGTGTGTCTTCCTCAAACCCGGCTTTGGCATCGTCCAAATGGTTGAGTGCATCGGCGAAGTTACCTCGACGGTACTCCGCCATGCCTTTCAATAGGACATCGAAACTCGCCAGAGTCCCCTTTCGCTTCTCGAAAGCCAAATCCGCAAGCTTGAATGCCGTCTGAAGCTCACGGTCTGGTGCATCGACGAACAATCTGAGCCTCGCGATGCGTTCTGCAATCCGTGGATTCTCTGTGTCACCCCATCGGTCGAATATCTCGTGCCAGACTTGCCAGAACTGTTCGGGCTTTTCCTGATAAAGGTAGGCTGACGCGACTCGGTACTGGTGATAGTCGTCATCAGGTTCGAGCCGAACCAATGCAGTGCGTTTCTCGATCGCTTCGTCCCAGCGACCGACTCGTTCCATCAATTGGGCCTGGCGTTGCAATGCCGTCGCGTGGTTACGTCTCATCTGTGAAAGTTGTTTTTCGTTGAGATGCTGAGTCCCCTCGTTCAGTTCAATCACTTTGGAAAACAGTGCTTCCGCGTCCTCGTAGCGTTGTTGCTCTAACCGCCAATTCCCCAGACGCAACATTGCCTGGAGTGTATCCGAGTCTTCGCTGATGGCTGTCTTGGTTTCAGCGTTCCAAAGTCGCAAAACACCTTGATGGTCTACGGTTGCAAGTCGTTTGCCGTCTTTCGAAAACGCAACTCCCAAGACGTTGCTGCCATGAGCTTGAATTGTCTGAAGTCGGTTTCCCGTGAGAGCGTCCCACAATGAGACATTGTGATCGAAGCTGCCTACCGCCAGCGTGCGACCATCCGGCGACAGTGCCATGAAACCGACTTCTTTTGAATTGAGCCGATGGAGTTGCGTGCGGGTTTCCAAATCCCAAATGGTTACGCAACTACTGCCCTCAACACCACCGGCGTAAAGACGTTTACCGTCTGGCGAAACCGCTAAGGCATATACTGCTAGATGAGGTGTTTGAATCGGATCGCGTGACTTCCAGTCAGAAGTATTCCAGATTTGAATCGGCCCGCCACCTCCGACCAGCAACAAGGAACTGTCCGGGGAAAAGATCACCGTCGTGCCCATGGGACGGTCCCATTTGTGTAGCGGACCGTCCCCAATTTTCTTGAAGTCGCTGGTGCGCCAAACCGTCAAATCGGATTCACCCTTGGCAATACGAAAGCCAGAGACGTGCGCCAGAAACTTTCCATCCGGCGAAAAGGCCAAATCCCCAAAGTTTTGATTACCCGTCATGACTTCTCTGTCCAGCCGCGAATCCAACCGGTAAAGCTCTTCGTCCGTTTCACAATCCAGAATAGAAATCGTTGTCGCATCAGCGATCGCCATGTAACGGCCGTCGGGAGAATAGGCGACTGACGTTCCTCTTTTCGCATAGCGTTTTGTAGCATTGTTTCCAAGCTCCAACCGCGCCACGCCATGGCTCACATTGGCAACGGCGACGTTCTCGGCATCAGGGGAAAACGCAACCGAATAGGAACCCAACTCCCAACGCGGCCTGGCTCGACGAAGTGTGACTTCATGTTGCTCATCCTGAGAATTTTCTAACTTCAATTTGACCGTCGTGCCGATCGGGCCTGCAACGAGATAATCAAACTCTTCCCACAAATCTATTTCGCTAACGTCCTTCCAATCTCCCTGGTCAGGATCGAAGACGGCGGCAATTCGTTCGCCAACTTCTACACTCCCTTCGAGAATGTCTTTCGGTAACACTTTTCCGATTCGCGCGTCGCGCTGGTTTCGACCACGAAGTTGAACCGGAATTGGTACTCCACCGCTGATTCGGTCCTCAGCAAGATGCACCATGTCAAACTGAGTAGCATGACTCTCCCGGTCGTGTTTTGTCGTGCCAATAGTAGCACGGCTCTCCGAGCCGTGAATTTCTGTGTGACTCGACTCGGAGAGTCGAGCTACTTTGGTTTCTGGTAACGTCCAGAGCTTCACATTGCCGTTGAAGTCTCGCGATGCCAACAGTTGGCCATCAGCGGAAAAGTTCATTGCCGCATTGAATTCTGATATCGCAAAAAGATGAGCCTTGATCGAGCGAATGAGTCGAGGCATTGCCGACTGGATGGAGGGAGCTTTGCGTTCCCCAGTTTCCCCGGACTGCTGATTTGGCGTTTCAGTGTTGGCCAGGGATGCGAGTGCTGAAACATCCCATAAGTCAATCGTGCCGTCATGGCCGCCGGTGGCGAGTACTTTCCCATCCGACGAGAACCGCATCGTCGTGGTTACTTT
>CAYNNP010000342.1:0-5534 GCA_964398215.1 uncultured Pirellulaceae bacterium
GCTAACGCATGGGGCTATATGCTGTCGCTGCTTCGCAGCTGGTTTATCGCAACCCTTCGGGTAACGTACCCGACGCGACTTCCTCGTCCCATTCATCCATCAGCGGCCAGCTTTCCGCGAGCGTTCCAAAGTCTGCCATTTGCAAGTAACCGCGTACTCGATCGATCGTGCGGTTTAACATTTCTTTATCGTTCTTGAAGACTGGTCCGTGACTTGGCGCCAACCATTTCACGTCGCTGTCTCGAATTCGCTCAAGTGATTTGACAAAGTCCTTGATGTCGCTGCCATGATGAGCATCAATTGCTCCAATGCAACCGTCACGATAAATGTTGTCACCACTGAGCAGCATGTCACCGATTCGAAACGAAAGTTGGCTGTCGGTGTGTCCCGGTGTATGCCAAACTTCGATTTCCAGTGCGCCAACTTTTAAGATGTCGCCATCGTTGACAAGCGAATCGATCGAAACCGGCGGCATCGCCATCTTTAGATTTTGAGCTTCAATCTCGGCAAGCGTTAGCAGCGTATCGCCGCTCTCCAGTGGCTTGACCGCGCTGGGATGCGACGTGACCGTTGTCTTTAAAATTTGTTTTGCTTTTGCCAATCCTTGCGTGTGATCGACATCAGCATGTGTGGCAACGAGAGTTTTGCAACGCGAGAAAGGAAAATCCAGTTGCCGAATGATTTCGATGAACTCGTCAACGGTTTCTTCATAACCGATATCAATCAACAACCATTCATCGGCATCGTAGATTAGGTACACATTGCAACCGATCACTTCTCCGGTCTGAAAATTCAGTTCGATAACGCCGGGAATCAGCGGCTTGTGCTCCAACATGATGCTTTGCTAACGTTCAATTGGGGGCAGAATCACGTAAAATAGATCGATCAATCTATGTGTTCATTCTATGGACTGAAGCACAATTTCGTACACCCCCGCTGCCAATTGCGGTGTCTTTATAGAATGTCGTCCAGACCGGCTTGATATGTCGGATATTGGAGTTGTGGAACAAGCCAGCGTTTGAAGCGTCGATTCCAAATTCGCTTGTTGGTCGGGAATCGCATTCGATCGGGAGCATTGTCCCCGGCGGTTGCATAGCTTGGTGGAAGCGAATTGGTGCGATTTGCGATTTCGGTGTAAAAGTCTCGCCTGACTACTGGCAGATCATCAGCGACAAGAAACAATCGTTGCTCAGATTCGGAATTCCATGCAGCAAAGACGGCTGAGACCGCATCGGAAACATGGATCAGGTTCAGATATCCGTCCGGCGATGCGGTAATGGGGCGCCCCGACACGATGTCTTTGATACGAGGGATTCGCTGGGGGCCGTAGATTCCCGCTAGCCGCAAGATGGTCCAAGGAGAATCTGGCCGCATTCGATGGAGTAATGACTCGGCATCCAAGTGTGCTTTCCCGCCAGCTCTTTGCGGCCGGGCGTTGGATGTTTCATCAACCCAGCTGCCGTCAGTTTGATGGTAGACACCGGTGGTACTGATGTAACAAACATCAACTTTCGGATTCAAAATCGATAGCAAATTGCTGAAGCCACCAACCTGCGAATCGTAACGACTATGGGAACTACGCGGGTCATAAGCGACTGCCACCAAGACTCGGTCTACCTCTGGTATTTGGGAAAGCGTACTGCGGTCTGTCCAGTCCAAGATCACCGGTTGGAGCCCAGAATCCTTCAGTTGGGCTGCTTTCTCGCTAGAACGCGTCGATGCCCAAACTTGATCCCCAGCCTGGATGGCTGCCAAAGCGACGCGTTTGCCCAAGTATCCAGCTCCAAGAACCAGAGTTCTATTTTTGCTGGCTTTTATGGAAACTCTAGCGTCTTTTTGATTAGGGGAAGAACCGGACACTTTTTATTTCTGCTAGTTAGCTACAATGGAACAGATTAGCGATGTTATCAAATCAGCGTGTAAACGTAACGCTGGTTGGACCGCATGTCAGCCCATCCACTGGTAGCTGATCCTGCCCCTTTGAAAGGACCGATACGCTTGATCCGGACTTTACAATTACGACGACTCGTGTTTGCGGGTCTGTGCATCCTGGCAACAACTGCTTCGGGACAGGAATCGCCAGTTGCCAACCGCGCCACTGGTGGGTCAGCCGTACCCGTTCACTCAGTTCTGCAAGGTATCTGGAAAGGCGGTGGTGTCCCAAAAACACTTGAAGATTTCCGTCGCCTTGAACGGCAGCAGAAAAGCGTCGCGCGGACAGCAAGTGCATCCACCGTGAGTGTTCAAATTGGTCCAGCGCAAGGCTGCGGTGTAATCGTCACCGAGAGCGGTTACATTTTGACTGCAGCACACGTAGCATCACGGACTGGCAAGACAGCGAGAATCACGCTTTCGGATGGCCGCGTTGTGAATGCAACGACTTTGGGAATGAAACGAAGTGTTGATGCAGGGCTGATCAAAATAGATCGAGGCCAAAACGGCGGGCGCCCCTGGCCCCACGCATCGCTGGGCACAAGCGCCAAATTGCGAGCCGGAATGTGGGTCATCGCTACCGGGCATCCTGGAGGCTACAAACAAGAACGCGGGCCGGTCACTCGCGTGGGACGAATTTTGGATGTGCGACCAGATGCATTGGTCACGGATTGTGCATTGATTGGAGGCGACAGTGGTGGTCCTCTCTTTGATCTTTCGGGACGCCTGATCGCTGTTCACAGTCGGATCGGTAACGACGTTGCGGACAACCTTCATGTCCCTGTGGACCACTACAACATTGCTTGGGATCGACTGGCCAGTGGAGAATCTTGGGGCGTGTTACCAGGTTTCAAACCGCGGCTTGGAGTTCGCGGAAATGATTCAACAGGCGTCGCTCAAGTACTCGAGGTGACCAAAGGATCTCCCGCCGAGAAAGGTGGAATCGAACTGAACGATGTGATCGAACAATTCGGCGAAACAAAGATTACAAATTTCGCATCTTTAAAACGTGCTGTTTCGGAAACCTACCCAGGCGAACGTGTGACCATTTGGCTTGTCCGGCAGGGAAAACGCCGTCGAGTGCAAATCGAAATTGGTCGCAGCGATTGAACTGACATAGCGATTATCAAATTTTACATCGAACGATAGCTTGGAAAGCAAACCAAAGAAGCAACATGGATCAAGTACGAAACTCGCGACGACTATTGCTAGCCGTTCTAATGACTTGGGTCGCCGTTGGTACCAGTACCAATGCGTCTGCGCAAGACGCCAATGATTGGATTCGTCAACGTCTTGGAGTCGAACCTGCAACTGGCCGAGACAATGCCCAAGTCATCCGCTTAGTGCGACCGCTAACACAAAAGTTCCGTGACTCAGTGGTCCAAGTCCTTTCTGGTGGCCGGCCCGTTGCCTTGGGAGCCGTTGTCAGTGCCGATGGATACATCTTGACCAAACGCAGCGAGCTGAGCGGTGATCCTATTCGTGTTCGATTTGCTAATAACGAATCACTTTCGGCTCGCGTCGCGGTCGTACGCCGACAAAACGATCTCGCGCTTTTAAAAGTAACCGCACCGCAGGCATTGAGACCTGTAGAGTTTGTTGGACTGACACCGGAAACAGCCACATTCTTTATTACACCGGGTCGCCGTGGACAACCAATCGGGATCGGGGTTGTTGGTGTGCAAGCCCGCAAGATCGTCCACAAAGGTCGTTTGGGCGTTTTGCTGGATGACTCACGTCCTGACTTGGCTCTTGTCCGTGGTGTCTTTCCCAAAAGTGGCGCGCAGCAGGCGGGGATAAAGCCGGGAGACCAAATCGTTGCCATCAACGATGTTACGCGGCAGTCGCGTCGAGCAGTGATCGATGCGTTGCACACGCTGTTCCCAGGTGAAAACGTTCGCCTGACCATCATCCGTAAAGGTGATCGAATGAGTATCGATGCTGCGATTCGTGAACTGGATGTCCTGCAAGAAACCGAAAACGACACGAAAGTTAACGGTCGGCGTAGCGAAAGGCTCAGCGGATTTGATCGTGTCATTCAGCACGATACTGTGCTTGACCCGGATGAGTGCGGAGGCCCTGTTTTGAATTCACAAGGACAGGCGATCGGTTTGAACATTGCTCGCGCTGGCCGTGTTGTTTCCTATGCACTTCCAGGATCGTTAGTCATCAGCGAAATCCAAAGCATGTTGCAGCAAGCACGGAACAATGATTCTTAGTTGATTCAAACTTCGGCTTGTTCTGCATCAATACAAAACAATTGACAAATCCTGGGAGATTATCTTGAGCCGTTTACGACTTAGCAGACCAGCGTTTGCGATGGGGATCGCTGGCCTGGTTATGGTTCATGCAACCAGTGTGTTCGCGCAAACGAAATTGCCGACGATGGATGAAGCACTGAAGTTGTCGGAAAAAACGGGTCGCCCGATTTTTGCGATGGCTGGTCAAAAAACATGACCGCCTTGCGTTAGTCTGCTGAAACGATTGGAAACCGATCGTTCTTTGGCACGCTTTGCAGGACAGTTTGTTCCGCTGAAAATCGTAACCGACGGAAATCGTGAATGGGGCCAGTGGAATCGCAAATTCCCTGTCGATGGCAATGGGATACCACGTCTGTATGTCGTGCGTGCCGATGGCAAGCAACTTTATGGCGCAGTAGGCTCTTTGCCTGGAAATCAGCTGCCGCAAATGATGGCCGCTGCACTTCAGCAGTCCGGCCGATCGTTGTCTCAGCAGGAATCAGATGCTTTGGAGCAAGCCGTGAGTGTCGCCAAGCAAGCGCTCGGTCAAAAACGGTTCCTTGCCGCTGCTAGCGCACTTTCCACCATCAATCAAATTGGATCGAGTTCCATGGGCAGCTTTGCAAAGCCAGCCTTGGATGCGGAATCTCTATTCACCGAACTCCAAAACGAACTGGAGACCACTGGGCAGAAAGCAGCAGATGCGATGAAGCAAGGTGGCGAAACGCAAACACTGATCACGCTAGTAGAAACACATGTAGCAATGTTGATGTTTCCCGCCTCAAAGGCCAAGGCGAATGAACTGATCCGCGATGTCAAGAAAAACAAGAGCCTTTCCGATCAACTATCGCAGGTCGAACAGTTAGTCAAAGCGCGAGCAACCGCAGTTGCGACGGAACCACGAATTAACAAGCGTGCACCCGCGCTCTACGGCAGTATTCTTCGCAAGTTTCCAGGCTCGGAGATAGAAGCCATCGCTCGTGAGGAGCTTACCGCAATCGAACCAGATTCGAAGTTTCTCAAGAGTATGCCGACAACACCCAAGTCTGTCGAACAAACTGAACAAACTGTGTTTCGCAAATGGAGCGCCAAATCGGGCAAGTTCTCTACCAAAGCAAAGTATCTGCAGCACCGCGATGGCAAAGTTCAACTACAGAAACGCGATGGCGAAAAGATTATCGTTAGCGTTTCGATTCTGAGTGCCGAAGATCAAAAGTACTTGGAAAAGCAAAAGTAGGTTGGGCATTCCTGCCCGACTGAATTGTGAATCAGGCAAGAGTGATGCGCCCGACAAAAGTCGCGAACGGCAAGATTCGTTTTTAGCGTCGCGATACAGCGTGTGAATGAATCACTCTCCCACTG
>CAYNNP010000343.1:0-5517 GCA_964398215.1 uncultured Pirellulaceae bacterium
CTTTAACCGGAAATTCCGCCTGAAGGCGGTACAGCCGTGATAAAGTAGCCATCTCTGTCCCCAGAGATGTAGCCCGACTTTCTGTCGTCCAATTCTGGCAATTCGGATCGTAAGTTCGATCAAGCAATTGGCCGGCATCCGTGCGATCAAAATCAACACAATTGTCCTCGACTCGGAGAGTCGAGCTACTACGGGTGACGCTGGACTCTGAAACAGGCACTGGCCGTATCATCCAAAATTGACTTGACGCAAGCGTTTTCTGATGTTACTTTGTATTGCAAAGTCATCATGATGGCTCTGCAGTTGGATTCTAAACGCCGGGCAAGCGGTTCAATGAAACTGGATGAAGCACTACAGCAACTCGACGCGATCACTGCCGCTGCGGAGCGTGCGGATCGATTTGATGGGCTGCGCTGGTTTCCAACCGCGTTGACTTCGGTCGTTGGATTGGGGGCAGCAATCATTCAGCGAGACTTGATGGCGCGATCGGCTGATCCAGAGAGTGTTTTTGTGGGGCTTTGGTTGGTCGTGTCGGCAATCGCTTTGGCAATTGTGTTGTCGGACATGGCCCTGCGTTACTTTCGAGATCCAACCGCTCGGGCGCGTCGAATGACCATCGAAGTGCTGGGCCGTTTAGCGCCTTCGATCGTGGTCGGCGGCGCATTGACGATCATCATCTCTCTTACGGCACGACAAGTGATTTGGATGTTGCCGGGACTTTGGTCAGTGCTGTTAGGGCTAGGGATTTTTGCGGCGTCGTCTTTGATCCCCAAGCGTTTGCAGACTGTCGGGATCTGGTACATCGGATGCGGTTTGGCAGTTTTGATGCTGGCGACTGGCGAGCACGCGCTGAGCCCATGGGCAATGGCGATCCCGTTTGCCGGTGGCCAATCATTTGCAGCGTGGCTGATGTACTGCGTCGCAAACGGGACGAATTCTTTTCAAGCAAACGACGATACCTGAAGGCGCAGTGATGGCAAAGCGATCTAGCAAAAAGACGACCAGTAAAGCAAAGCGTGAGAGTGATGTCGCGCCTGCGGACGGTCGTTACGCCTACGAAGGGCTTGATCGTGTAATGCACGAAAAGGCAAGACTCGGATTGATGACTTGTTTGGCTGGTGCTGCCGAAGGATTGACGTTCGGTGAGCTAAAGAAGTTGTGCGATCTGACGGACGGCAATCTGAATCGTCACCTCAAGCAACTTGTTGACGCAGGATTGGTTGCATTGGATCGCGACGAAACGACAAAACGACCGGTGACGACTTGTGTGCTAACGACGCTTGGACGCGACCGATTTCGCGAGTACCTGGCTGAACTGCAGCGGGTGATCGGCGATGCACAATCCAAGGTCTCGCATTCGGCAAAGCCAACCCGGCGCGTGAAGCCCACCTAGAAACTCTTGGCTTAGTACCTCAGACAGCAACTACATTCCACCGGTTCGCAAAAAAGCTTTGCATTGCAGAGTCATTTTATCAACACAAATTCATTGACCACTCGAGAAACAACATGACACAAATCGTTCGAGCTCAGCACATGGGATTTTGCTTTGGTGTTCGCGACGCGCTCAAAGCCGCTGACGCTGCCGATGCTCCCGATCAGACGGCAATTTTTGGGGAACTGGTTCACAACGCAGACGTCGTTTCGCGACTTCAGAACCAACAGTTTCAGTTGATATCGGAAACCAGCCGGGAATCGATTCCGGAGCGTGAAACGGTGATGATAACGGCTCACGGGATTAGCGAGACACGTCGCCAAGATTTGATCGATGCGGGAAAGCAGTTGATCGACACGACGTGTCCGCTGGTGCGCCGTGTCCACGAAGCCGCCATTGGATTGTCAAAGCGAGGGTATTTTGTGGTCGTCGTTGGCAAACAAGATCATGTGGAAGTCTTGGGTGTTGTCGAAGATTTGCCGCAGGGTAGTTGGGCCGTCGTCAGTTCTCCCGACCAAGCCGCGCGTTTTGCATCGGAAAACATTGGCGTCATCTGTCAGACCACGATGCCAGAGGAACTAGGGGTGGCGTGCCGTGATCAGATCGCAGAATTGAATCCGCAAGCAACAGTTCGATGGATCAACACAATTTGCCGGCCTACGCGGCAACGGCAATCGGCAGTCGACGAGTTGTGCAGGCAAGTCGAGGTTGTTGTCGTGGTGGGCGGAATGAATTCAAACAACACAAAACGCTTGGCCGAACGTTGCATCGCATTGGGGAAAACAGCGTATCACGTTCAGTCAGCCGATGACGTCCAAAAAGAATGGGTCAGTCACGTTGCCAGGATTGGATTGACCGCTGGCACGTCGACCCCGGACGACATCATTGATTCGGTCGAAGCGCGAATCCGAGAACTCGTTGCAGAGGCTCCTACGGCCAAGCGTGACGCGTCTGAGAAACAGTCTTAGAATGTCATGATGTTGCGAGCAAGCAGTTCATCTTTCAAGAATGCGATGCGATCAAGCGCAAGATCTCTATCACGCTGGCTAAACTGGTCGTCTTCGACAACCGACGCATAGCACATGAAAGCCCGCTTCCATTTGGACTTTGATTCAAAACGGAATCCGTGCCGCATGATATCGGCTGCCGAATCGTGTGGGTTTTGGCCGTAGCGATTGGGGCCCGGAACGCTGGGGTAAACACACAGCACGATCATGAACACCACATTGAACCCGACCGCAAAACTGACTAGCACGACCCAACCGGACATGCCAATATCATGAAGCCGACGGACGGTTCCTGACAATTGGTTGATCCCATAGAGTGCAGCAAGCACTAAGATCGGCGTCATGAAGACGTTCATGGCGTTGCGATTGTTGGCGTTCAAGCCTCCAAAGCCTGCTGCCACCATCGCAAAGATGATGACCAAAGTCCCCAAAATCAACAAGCCGAGCACGGACTGTGCGATGAACGCTCCGCGCCCCAGCCGCCCAGTGAACGAAAACAATTCTCCCAGCAAGCCTCGGCGACGATTGGCGCCTCTATAAACGTGCTCCAATTCCATGCCACTACCGCTGCGTCACTGTATTCGTCTTGAAGCTATCACAAGAACTTCTGCTCGTTCTCTTTCGGTTTTTGGCTAGCAAGATTGCTCGTGTCGGTTGTATGCCAATCAAAATTTGATTCCGGGTTGCGCTATTGGTACGCCGCTGGCTAAATTTTAGATCAAGCCATCATTGAAACAATAGTAGCCGAAGCCTGAACAAGGCTACATTGGTAACCCCACAACGTGAAATTTCAAAGTAGCGTTTTTTCGATCCGAATTCGCGCAGCCGACACCACCCAATATAACTACAAAGCAGCCCAAATTATCGCAAAGCACACCGCTGTTAAAACAGGTTGAATAGGTAGCTTTTTGTGGTCAGCAGTTTAAGAGGAATCCAGCGAGTCGTTCGCGGTCGGGCACGTCATGTACCCGACCCGTGAGGTTACGTAGAATCGATCGAAATCGATATCAACGTCGTCAGCCCGTGGCCGCAAGCTGACCGCGTTAAACCCCACACGAGGCGAACTCGCGGAGACCGTGATAGACGGTACATGGAAAACCCAAGCATCGTCGATTCGGCGTTATGTTCGATTGTAAACCATTGATAACAAACGCTTTAAGTCATTCGTTTGTTTTTCAACGGGTGTTTTCTCGCGTTTTTGCGTCGCCGTTTCACAGACCTTAGGTTACGTGATGGTCTGGATGGGTCAACCGCAGATTGTCCATTATCGTCCCACCAACCGACCCGAATCACTCTAAAGCCTTGGCGAATTGAGAGTTAGATTTTTCGGCTCAATTTAAGATTTCACCGAGCCAACTTTGCTGTCAAAACGACAGTCAAGATAGGCGGTTTGCGAAAGATCCAAGATAGCCCTAAAACACGGGATTTCTGGCCGGTGGACGTGCGTACCGTGTTTTTGTCTTCTACTGGTAGGGGTTCAGGTAACTATTGCCGGTCAGCCTCGATGGCGAGGGCAGCTGAGATCGTAGCATCGCGGTTTTGGTGCGAAATCTGGGTCACAGGCGAGCCGAAATGTGCTTGCTGAGCCCCCGAAAGTGCCAGCGTCCGGCTGGCTAAGGGCTCGCTATCGAACCTAAGGCTGACTTCGTGTGAAGTTCACCTTGGCGGCCTTAGGGAGCGCCCTAGAATCTACGCTTATCTTCTTCACGCACGCAACGAAACAATGACCATGACTGCACAGAAACACGATCTTGATATCAAACGTGTCGCCATCCTTTTTGCGGGTGGTCCGGCTCCAGCCGCCAACGCCGTGATCTCAACCGCTGCGGTTTCGTTCTTGGAAGAGGGTGCTCAGGTCTTTGGGATCAAACACGGCTACAGTCGTCTGGCTGAGTACACGGCGGCCGGTCCACTGCAAGAGGGCAACGACTACATCCGGTTCTCGCACGAGTCATTGACTCATTCGCGCAGCAGCCGTGGCATTATGATCGGCACCGCCCGAACGAATCCTGGCAAGCATGTGAGTGCGCCGGAGCACTTGAAGGACCCTGAGTTGGTTGCACCGCTTCGACGTGTCTACGAAGGTCTGTGTTCACTGGAAGTCGATGCGTTGATTTCGATTGGCGGCGACGACACTCTCAAGACAGCAAACAAGCTGAAGTTGTTCCAGGATTTATTGCCCGAGGGTGCTCGGCGTTTTCCTGTCGTGCATTTGCCAAAAACAATCGACAACGATTATTCAGGGATCGACTTTACGTTCGGGTTCTTTACTGCCGTGGAAACTTTGGCGGAAGAAATTCGCAACTTGAACTATGACGCTGCTGCAGGACGCGCGTACTTTTTGTGCGAAGCGATGGGACGCAGCGCGGGCTGGCTGGCTTACGGTGCCGCTATCGCGGGTGAAGCAAGCATGGTGCTGAGCGTCGAAGACATCGCCGGCGAGTTGGCTGAAGAAGAGGTGATTGATCAGGCCACCAACGAGACTCGGAAAGTAATGGCGATGGACAAGGTCATTGATCGAATGGTCGATATGATGACCGCGCGTGAGCAAGATGGTCGCGAGTACGGCACGATCGTGATCGCAGAAGGCTTGGCCGAGTACTTGCCAGCGAAATATCTGGAAGGCATCAGCCGCGACGATCATGGACACATCAATATTTCGTCGATCAATCTCGCATCACTGATTTCAAGTTTGATCGGCGAGCGATACACCAAACGCACAGGCAAGACCCGCAAGATCAATGGTTTGCAATTGGGCTACGAATCACGTTGTGCTCCGCCACACGCCTACGATGTGATGCTTGGGGCCCAGTTAGGTGTTGGCGCGTACCGCGCCCTAGTCGAAGAAAAGTTGAACGGCGTGATGGTTTCAGTATCAGGTCAACTGGATCTGCATTATGTGCCATTTGAAAATCTGGTTGACCCCGAAACGCTGGTAACCAAAGTCCGATTCATCGAAACCGATTCGGACTTTCATCGCCTCGCAAGATTCTTGGAAACCTGCATCGACCACTGATCACAAGTGCCGCAGCAAGAATAAAAAGGTCGGAGAGTTTTCGTTTGTAGTACCGGCTTTAG
>CAYNNP010000344.1:0-5512 GCA_964398215.1 uncultured Pirellulaceae bacterium
AAATTGGTCAGCTATCGATGATCGATTGGAGCGCTCGGCTCCCTCACCCCCAGCCCCTCTCCCTCAACAAGTTGAAGGCGAGGGGAGCCAGTGTGGTTTTCTTCGGATGCCCATCAGTTCGTTGCTTGGCTACTAATGTTCAACGCGCTCGTGGACGAGTTGGAATTCCTCATTGCTCGCAACCCATTATCGCTGTATGGAGTTGTGGGCATTAGGTCACGTGAGCAAAAGAACGAATTGCGATCTATGGGGGCACGGGACATGCACTCATAGATCGTGCCCCCGAGTTTGGCGGATGCCTAGATGACTCCGCTTGCTAACTCAGAATGAGTTTAATGGATAACTGCTCTCGTCGCCAATTGATCCGAACCCTGGCAGATAGCCTTGTTGTGGCGGGCTTTCGGGTCACGCCGACAGCCTTTGTCTCTGGCTCCCCTCCCCCAAACCTGCTGAAGCCGAGGGGAGCCGGTGTGTTTACCGAAAAATACTACTGACGTTTGCTGATCAGGCTTTTTCGAGACGCCATTGATTCGATTGCTGCTTGCAATACTGCGTCAGCTGTATCCGAAGTGATTTCTCCGGCGTCATTGGGACGTGCGGTGATGTGGGTCTTTTCGACAGCTAACGTTGGTTGGACGCCGTTGTGGCTGATGGCGCGACCGCTGGGGGAATAGAATTTTGATGTCGTTAGACAGAGGCCAAACTTTGAACTGTGCATGCGAAAGATACCTTGCACGCTGCCTTTGCCGAAACTTGTTTCACCCACAATCTTGCCTCGACCACTGTCGCCAATCGCACCGGCAAAAACTTCGCTTGCACTTGCACTTTCGTCGTCAATCAACACGGCCAACGGGATGCTCTGCCAAGTATTCGGTCGATGGGCAACGTACTCGAAATTCTCTCGAACATTACGTCCACGCGTCGTCACAATCTTGCCTTCGGTAAGAAACCGATCTGCAATCTCGATTGCTGGCGTTAGTAGTCCGCCTGGATTTCCACGCACGTCAATGATTAGTGACGTCATGCCTTGGCGTTGAAGGTTCCAGATCGCATTTTCGATTTCGCGAACCGTTGTTTTCTGAAAACTCGTTAGCCGAAAGTAACCCACGCGATTTTTCAGGTCGACCAAGTGGATATTCTTTACACATGGAACTTCAACCCGTCGTCGCTGGATCCGTAATTCTCGTGATCGCCCATCTTTGTTGACGACAGTCAGCGTTACATAGGATTGCGCTGGACCGCGAAGCAAGTCAGCGACAACATTGGGATCCACTTCGTCGGTTCGCGAACCAGCAACGCTGACGATTTTGTCGCCCGCTTTTACGCCCGCATCCTCAGCCGGCCCGCTTTCAATCACACTCACGATATCAAGACACTTGTCGCCCGACTTTAGCTCGACGCCCAAACCAACCAAGTTGCCTTCTAAGCCGGAGAACATTTCGTCCAACTGCTGCCCTGAAAGCAATCTTGTATAGGGATCAAGCGTCGAGACCGCTCCACCAACGTATTCCATGATGGTGGCGTTGGTTGGAATTCCAAGTTCAACGTTTGCCAGTTGAGCAACGTAAGCCGCGTTGGCTCGCAAGTCGTGCCGCGATGCGTTCTCGCGGTTTTGGATACGTTTGTGCAGTCCTTGGCGAAACTTTTCGATCTTCTCTGCATCAACGTTCGGCAACAGGTGCTCGATAAAACGATCTTCTGTCAACGCAACTTCTAGTGATGCCGTGCCATACAAAAACACTCGCGACCATTCTACTTCGTCAACATAGTGTGACTGCAAGTTCGCAAGGATCTCGCCGTACAAATCGAGTGCTTGGTTGGTACCGATCTTGTCGATTGATTCGCGAAAGGAAGTATCTTGATAGCGACGCTTCACATCATAGTGAAGTCGGCAGATGATCAATCTCTGGTAGAGCGTTTTGTCATCGGGGTACAAACGCGTTTGTTTGTCGTAATGACGAATCGCGTCTTCCCAAGAATGCTGTTTTTCCAGATCAAGCCCCTGCTCGATCGCAGCATTCACGCTCACTGCATTGGCGTCGTCTGCACGAAGCGTTGTCGGTGCGGACAACAGAACTACCGTGACAGCCAAAGTCATCATGAAGCCATGACAACAATGTTTCATTAGATCCCGTGCGAGAGGATGCATGCCAAATCCACCAAGAGCGTCCAGGGAGACACCGGAAATCGGGAGGTTGAAAATCCAGTGCACGGCCGCGTTTAAGACGCTTAAATTGGGCGGCCATGGGAATATAGGTCACAAAGGCTGCCTGGTCAAAAAATCCTCAGCGTCGATGAACAAGAAATCAAATTCCGTTGTTCAAAAGAGTTGTCAGTGAACGATTATTCCGGTCGTCCGATGCAACTGAGCTTGAACCCGCGACGTTTCGCGGCGTCGCTGTGTTTCACACTGAGTTTTATGCGCTTCCTGGCGCGATGAGAATCAAACGATTCCTCTTGGCTTCAATTCAAGGTTATGCACTGTCCACTCCAGCGACAACGCGCAAAGACCAAGATCCGTTGACATCGTCGCTGAACGCCGCCTACCGTCCTCATGATCAGCAAACTCTGTGCGAGTAAACTCTCACCTCTTTATGTCCGTCGATCCTCGTCATCGCTCTGTCGGTACTGAATGCAATCGCGTTCAGCGATCGTGCTGCGCCGTGCTAATCAATGCACTGGTGTTAGTAACGTTGATGACTTTCAGCGGATGCGCGGGCCAACGATATGTCGTTGATCGCAAAGTCCGTGCGAATCCACTACAACGAACGCTCAAGCTACTGCGGGTTCGCGGCCCAAAGATCAGTCAGCGTACAGTCGGCACGTTGCGAAAATATGGTCTTTCCGGAAAGTACCGAAAATCGCTGAAAGAATGTTTCACGAAAATGCGTGAAACAGTGCGGCAGAATCCAGATTCAGAATTGATATACGCGTTAAGCGAATTGGCCTACGTCGAAGCTAAAAAGGCTCAGCGACAAGGCAACGACACTATGGCTTTGAATTACTACGGTATCGCGCTGACAAATAGTTACGACTACCTATTCAGCGAAGATCTGCAGCGCACGCGGAATCAATACGATCCGCAGTTCCGCGCGGCTTGCGATCTGTACAACCAGTCGCTCGAAGATACGCTGCGTCTGATGGTTAAAGACAACCGGTTGCAGCCAGGGCAAGTTTATCGCGTAAAAACCGAGGACCGCGAGTTCTTGGTGCGTACCGAAATGCGCGGTCAGTGGCATACGGATGAATTTGAGAACTATGAATTCGTTAGCGATTATGAGATCGGTGTCCTGCGCAGTCGACACACGACTTATGGGTTGGGTGTTCCACTGGTTGCCGTGCGGCGCCCCAAGAATTCAACGACCGACCAACGCGAAGAGTACTATCCGAAAGGATTGAGTTACGGTGTAACGGCTCTGATGCGCTGCGCGAAACCTGAAGGCGGTCGTACAGGCGACGCGACCACTTGTGTATTGGAATTCTTTGATCCGTTGACCGCGAATCAGATTCAGCTTGCCGATCATTGGGTCCCACTGGAAACGGACCTCACAACGCCTCTTGCTTACTTTTTGGATAGCCCAGAGTTTCGTGCGCGTAACCAAGCCACTGAGGGTCTGATCAACCCTGCCAGTTCAACCAAGAAACGCGGCCTGTACATGCTGGAGCCTTATGACCCGAAACGGATACCTGTTTTGATGGTGCATGGGTTATGGTCCAGCCCAGTGACATGGATGGACATGTTCAACGACCTGCGGAGTTTTCCGGAGATTCGAAAGCGTTACCAATTCTGGTTCTATCTGTATCCTTCGGGGCAACCGTTTTGGATCAGTGCGACCCAGCTTCGTGAAGACCTCAAGCAGTTGCGTTCCACGGTTGATCCACAACAAAAGCACAAGCCGCTGGACCAAATGGTCTTGGTTGGTCACAGCATGGGCGGATTGATCAGCCGCATGCAAACCATCGATAGCCGCGATGACTTTTGGCGAATCGTAAGCAACGAGCCGTACAAGGATGCTGGTCAGGCCACGCAAGAACTGAACGGTCCTACCGATGCCAAGACTCAGTTGGTTAGCAATTTGTTCTTCAAGCCCAACCAATCGATCAAGCGTGTGGTGACGATCGGGACGCCCCACCGAGGTTCCCGGTTTGCAAATGAATACACGCGATGGTTAGCCCGAAAGATAATCAAACTGCCGCAGATGTCGGTGTCGATTGGCAATACGATTGTTCAACAGAACCCGAACGTCTTTAAACGGTCGCAGTTGTTGACGGTTGCAAATGGAATTGATTCACTTGCATCAGATTCGCCTATCTTTCCTGTGATGTTGGAAGCGAAGTACGCGCCGGATGTTAAGTTCCACAATATCATTGGTGTGCTGGAAGACCCGTCGCTTCTGCAGAGCCAGAGTGGACCGGGCGATGGGGTTGTGAACTACAACAGCGCCAAGATGCAGGACGTCGAAAGCGAGCATGTGATCGATGCGGAACACACGACGATCCACATGACCGGGCAAGCAATGTTTGAAGTCCGGCGAATCCTGCTGGAACACATGCGAGAAATTGATTCTCGTGATCGTGTTGCGGCGTTGCCGGAAACTGAGAAAGAGTATAGCGCGTCGGAATCCGAACAGACGACTGAGTTGCAAGAATTGATTTTGCGCTAAGCGTGTTTGATCACCATGGCGGCAACTTCCCTGAAGCCGCCCTCAGACCGGTAGCAAACTTGTTGTCACAGGCAGCAATTACAACTGCCAAGCGTCTGACTACACTGCTGCTACGAACTTAGCCAGGGGAGCAGGGTTCAATTGAGCGTCGGATCCATCAGCTTTCACAGTGCCGACAAAGATCTTTGGTTTTGACGCGGTCGCGGCATTGATCCGATTGGTCGCCCCATTTGCCTTGACCGGCTGCGGATGTGCGAAAGCTTCTTCGCGACGGCTGATCTGGGGACCGCCGCCTAACATTTCTTCTACCGCGTCGAACTCCTCAGTGGGCTCAAGCTCACTGCGCAAGATTCGTTTTTCGCGTGGTGCATCGATTCCAATTCGTACCGTGTTACCGCGGAGTCGGACGATCGTGATTTTGATGTCGTCGCCGATCAAGATTTGTTCGTTTGTTTTCCGTGTTAGAACTAGCATTGCAGTTTCCTTTGCTGTCAGAGTGAAATCCAAATTGCTCGTGAACTGTCGCGAGCAATGTAAGGCTAGAGCAGCCAGCGTGCCAAACAAGTTAACGCTTGAATGGAAAAGGGTTGTAACTGCACTGCCTGTCACGACTTGCGTTTTAAAATTGCAATTACAAGAACCTGCCCGACAGTTTGCGAATGGTAGATTTTACAATCCGTTTGCAAAAATCCGTGAAACGCAAGTCGTGAAACTCCGTTTGTTTTCAACGGAGAATGAACGACATTGGCGCACGTTTTGGAGTTGCGCTCTTTTGGTAACCCGCAGCGTGAGCGAGGAACCGCATCAGTAATGACTGTCCCTCGCTCACGCTTTTTGAAGTTGCGCTT
>CAYNNP010000345.1:0-5477 GCA_964398215.1 uncultured Pirellulaceae bacterium
TTGAACGCGAGCAAACCACTTTTCGCGTTGACTTGTGCTGGAAACATCCACCACTGGAACGTCTCGTGCGCGGACATGCTTCACAATGGCTCGGTTGCGCAAAGCTGCCACAACCCCGTGGCCTTGCCATGTCGCCGGAAGCCGCAGCTTTCCGTGACGGTCGCGCGGCGATATTAACAGTGACCAGCCATGCGTCTGCGCAAATCGACAAACCGCTTTGACAACGTTTCTACCCCACGAATCCTCAGTTTCAACAAGAATCCCGACATGCCTGTCCGGTCGCTTGCGATTCGTCATCTTCTGTTCTCCAAAATCAAGGTGTGCGCAATATCATAATTGAATTGCGCATACACGAATTGCATCTGATCGCGCGTCGAAGATAATTAGGACGAAACTTGGCTTCATAGTAGCTCGGCTCTCCGAGCCGAGAGCCGCTCAACCTCTCGGCTGCGGAGAGCCGAGCTACTATTATGCCAAACACTTACACGACAGGTTGAGAGAATCCTTCCATGACGCAAACGTCGTTGACTGAGAACGTTCACCCGAACATGCGGGCGACTTCGCTGGGGCAATACCGGCGAGTTGTCGTTTTGACCGAAGGGCTGTCGGATCCGTTTTATGCAAAGACGGCGATGAGCCTGCTTCGCTATCGAGCGGCCGACGTTGTGGCGGTGCTGGACGCGACGCAACAAGGCCGGTGTGCCGGTGAGCTTTTTGGAGTTGGTGGTGACGTGCCGGTTGTTTCATCACTGGACAACTTTGATGCCGACGCTGTGTTCATCGGGACGGCTTCGCCGGGTGGAAAGTTGCCTGACGCTTATCGTGCGCATGTTCTTGACGCATTGAAGCGAGGAATTGATGTTGTTTCCGGGCTACACGATTTCTTGTGCGATGACGCTGAGTTTCAAACGGCCGCGACGGCCAACCATTGTCAGTTGGTCGACGTACGCCGAAACCGCGAAAACACCACGTCGACCGGAGAGCCCTTTCGCGATGGTTGTCTGCGGGTGCATACCGTTGGGCAGGATTGTACGTTGGGAAAAATGGTGGTCAGCCTTGAAGTGCAACGCGAACTATCTGCCCGTGGGCGTGATGCGGAGTTTGTTGCGACGGGACAAACAGGGATCATGGTTTCAGGCGATGGTGTTCCTGTTGATTGTGTTGTTTCTGATTTTGTGAACGGTTCGGTCGAAGCGCTCATTCGCCGACATGAACATCGCGACATTCTGCTTATAGAAGGTCAGGGAAGTATCTCGCACCCTAGTTTTTCGGCCGTCACGATGGGACTGCTGCATGGGTGTCAGCCGCATGCATTGATCTATTGCTACGAAGTCGGCCGCCAAAACGTCAAAGGACTTGATCAAGTGCCGTTGCTTGATCATCACCGAATGATCGAAGCCTACGAATCGATCGGGTCGCTGCGACATCCGGCTCGCGTGATCGGGATTGGAATGAATGGCCGCAACGTTTCTGACGCAGAAGCCGATGAGGAACGCCAACGCATGCAAGAGGAATTTGGGCTTCCTGTTTGCGATGTTTACCGCGATGGACCCTCGGCTCTGGCAGATGCGGTGGTGCAGTTTCAAGAGGAACGACGCGTATGAAGTTGCGAACGCACTGTGTCGAACTGCCGTTGGAACACCCGTTTACGATTGCCCGCGGCACGCGGCATGTTCAGCGGTCATTGATTGTGGAAATCGAACACAATGGCATGCGTGGCTTTGGCGAAGCGACCGAGCACGACTATTACGGCGTCTCCATCGAAGAAATGACCGAAACGGTCAAGCAATACCGCGGTTCGATCGAAGCGTTCGATGGCAAAAGTGCTCAGGCGATTTGGGATGAACTGCATCCGCAACTTGCCGACCACATGTTCCTGTTGGCGGCGATCGATTGTGCGGCACACGATTTGGTTGGCAAGCTGGCAGGGCGCCGGACCTTCGAGGCGTTGGGGCTTTCGTGGAACAACATTCCTGAATCCAGTTTCACAATCGGTATCGATGACATTGACCGCATGGTCGAAAAGATGGCCGAGCGGAGTGACTGGTCGATCTTCAAAATCAAACTCGGCACGGACCGCGACATCGAAATTGTTCAGCGACTGCGCGAGCATACCTTGGCGACTTTTCGAGTGGATGCCAATTGCGGTTGGTCGGCTGACGAAACGATCACGAATTCAAAGGCGCTCGTTGAACTTGGTGTGGAATTCATTGAGCAGCCGTTGCCCGCCGATGCGCCGCTACGCGATCAACAAAAGGTCTTTCAGCATTCGGTCCTGCCGATCATTGCCGATGAAAGTTGCTTGATTGAATTCGACATCGATCAATGCGTCGGGCGGTTTCACGGTGTGAACGTCAAGCTTAGCAAGTGCGGTGGAATCACGCCTGCGTTTCGGATGTTACAAAAGGCTCGCGACCTTGAGTTAAAGACGATGGTTGGTTGCATGGTCGAAAGTTCGGTTGGGATTTCTGCGGCCGCCCAATTGCTGCCATTGCTAGACTATGCAGACCTTGATGGCGCCGAATTGCTGGCTGGCGACGCGGCTGACGGAGTGTCTGTCGCAAACGGGCACGTGAGATTACCCGCGCAATTGGGCAACGGCGTCGCATTGCGAAATTCCGTCGTGCTTGCCAATCAAGGGACGGATTCATGAAACAAGTTTTCACAACTCGCGCTGGAATGAATTGATGAAACGAAACGTCCTATTTGCCGTCGGATTAGTGGCAGCCGTCGCGGTCGGCTTTCAGTTCGGAAGAACGTCAACCGTCGACGTTCCGATTGAGTCATCTGCTCAGGCCGATATCGGGTCAGCGCGAACTCTTTCGGAACCGATCATCGGTATCGCCAGTCTGACCAGTGACACTTACGTTCGAGCGATTCGTGAGTGCGGTGGCATCCCGGTCGTGTTGCCCAATGCAGACGGCAGTCCCGAAAAGATTGACGAGTACCTTGAGTTGCTGGACGGATTATTGATGCCGGGCGGCGCCGACATTCCGCCGTCCGAATGGGGCGAAGAACAACATCCGACGACCAATTTACTGGACGACGATCGTTACCAGTTTGAAAAGGCGATGGTTACCGCGTGGATCGAAAAGACGGACAAACCGCTGTTGGGAATTTGTCTTGGCAGCCAATGGTTGAACGTCGCGCACGGCGGATCGCTGATTCAAGACATCCCGTCGGAATTCGGTGGGCACCCCAAGTACGTTTCGCACATGGTCGAATTGGAACCGGATTCGCGGTTGAGTAAGATCTTTGGCGAGACGGAATTCGAGGTCAATTCTATCCATCACCAAGCGGTGCGAAACGTCGGCAAAGGACTTCGAGCGGTCGCCAAGAGTCCCGACGGAATCATTGAAGCCACAGAAACAACCCGCCCTGATCGATTTTTGATCGGTGTGCAGTGGCACCCAGAAAAACTGATGCCCGAAAACAAACTTCAACAAAAGCTGATTCAGGCCTTTGTTGACGCTGCGATGGAGAACGAGAAATGAAGCGTATTCCACTGCGTGCAATCGCACTTGTTCTGCTTGCCATTGGCGGACAAGCGTTTGCCGACCAGCCTATTCAGGTGGCTATCTTTAAGGGCGATGGCGTCGGCCCCAGCGTCAACGATGTGATCAAGTCGCTGGGCGGCAGCGAAAGTCCAGAGTTTGCCATTCGCCGAATCACAGCGGACGAAATTCGATCCGGCAAACTCGCTGGCGTTGACGTTTTGATCCACCCCGGCGGCAGCGGGAGCGGTCAGGGAAAAGCCTTGGGTGAAGCAGGCCGCAAAGTCGTCAGGGCGTTTGTCAAAGATGGTGGCGGTTTCCTTGGCGTCTGTGGCGGAGCGTACTTGGCAACCAACGATTATTCGTGGTCGTTGAACTTGATCGATGCGAAGGCCGTTGACCGAAAGCACTGGGCGCGAGGAAACGGGACGGTTGAATTGCAACTGTCGCCCGTGGGTTCTTCGTTCTTCGGCCACATCGGTGAAGAAATCGACATTCACTACGGTCAGGGGCCGCTACTGGGGCGGCGCGAGTGGGACGACAAGGACGTGCCGGACTACCAAAGTATCGCAATCTACAAGACAGGGATTGCGGAAAAAGGGGCTCCCAAAGGCGTAATGCCGGGGACGTCCGCGATTGTTCGCGCACACTATGGTGACGGACGAGTCTTCTGTTTCTCGCCGCATCCCGAAAAGACAGACGGTCGCGGCGAGATGATCGGCTACGCAGTCAACTGGTTGTCGAAAGTCAAAGATCCCGAAGCCGTCGAACTGCCCGGCCTTGGTGAGGTGGTCCAGCGCTACGTTCCGGCCGAAGGAGTCGGTGGCGTCGGAGTTTTGGTGACGCAAAACGGTGTAGTGCAGCATCAAAAGGGCTACGGTTTCATCAAAGGACATCGTGTCACCGCCCACACACCACTACGACTGGCGTCGATCACGAAGCAATATGCTGCCATGTGCGCGGCGATGTTGATCGAAGAAGGCAAACTTGATTTGGAGGCAAAGGTTTCGCATTACTTGCCCGATTTGAATTTGCCCGTCAAAGGTCGCGAACTTTTCGTGAAGGATTTGATCTGGCACACGAGCGGGCTTGCGAATTTTATCCAGACCAAAGAGAAAGCCGCTATCGAGCTATTCCGGAAAGAACGCGGCTTGCCTTACCTGACGAACGAGACGCATGCCGAGTGGTTGGCGACGATGCAAGTCCGTCGTCCGCCGGGGACCGAATGGGAATACACGAATTCCGGTTACGTTCTGCTAACGCGAATCATCGAAGTCATCGCCGACGAGCCGTTTCATGAATTTCAACAGCGATGCATTTTTGATGTGCTGGGGCTGACCGAAACGACCGACAGCCATCGCTTCAATGGTTCGGGGAATATGGTCACGACGCTGGCCGACTACGCCAAATGGGACAAAGCTTTGTGGGATCAGGATCCGCGGCTGTTGTCAAAAGACGGCTACAAAATGATCTTCGCGCAAGGCACTTTTGATAACGGCCAGCCAGTCGAATACGGTTTCGGCTGGCGCGTCGAATCCAAAAACGGGCAACCCATCATGGCCGAACACGGCGGTGGCGGTAGCGGAACGACGGCCGCCAGAAATTGGATTCAGCGTCATTTCAAAGACGGCACAACGGTCGCTTTCTTTGCACAAGAACATCCGGACCTGAACCGCGAAACCCGACGCGCGTTTTCCAGCGACTTATACGCGGCTGTCTTAAAAGCACGATCGTCCAAACAGAGGAACGATTGAATGCAGCATCAGCCTTCCCGAAAGCTTGCCGCAATTGTTGTGCTGGCGGGACTCGCAGCCAGTCCGATTCTCTGGACAGCAACCATTGCGGTTTTCGCATAATGCAGAGCAGGGCCGGTTCCTACCTTGTCTTTACCCACAACTTTGACCGCAACGTTTTCGATTTTTGCGGCATGAAACTAAGTCCGAAGGACTTCAACAACAAAGCCCCGGGTCGCGCAGCGCACCC